>JAHZKP010000084.1 GCA_022600345.1 Alphaproteobacteria bacterium
AACCCGAAGGGCCGGGCGGATTTGCGCCAATCTCTGCGCAGCCCGTCTTGTCCGTAGCCCCGCTACGCACTGCGCCGGTCCACTTGATCTTGTCACTAATCCGCCTCGGCAGAATGGTTCGATTTGGTCGGAAAGTGCTCTGGGTCCGCCTAGTTGACTTGCGAGTGCCGGAACGCTTGCGTCGCGGATATCGATATGAATTGGTTGCCAGGGCACTCACAAGTCATGGCGGCCCGTCCTCTCCCTCCAGGGGAGAGGAGGTGTTTGAGGTGAGCGAAGCTATGAACCGCGAGGCCGGAGACTGCGGCCTCGGAGTACGCGCCGCCCCGATGGATCCTCCCGGGCTTGACCGGGGAAGCAACAGTCGTGAACTCAAGAGTGCAACATGCCTGAGCTACCCGAAGTCGAAACGGTCAGGGCTGGCCTGGCCCCGGTGCTCACCGGTAAACGCATCGTGCGCCTTGAGCAGCGCCGCCCGAATTTGCGCTTTCCGTTTCCCGCAAACTTCGCTCGCCGCCTTGAAGGCCGCCGCATAGAGAACCTGTACCGCCGCTCCAAATACCTCATTGCCAATATTAAAGGCGGCGAATCCCTGATCATGCATCTGGGCATGTCGGGCCGTTTCACGATTGTTCCCGCTGACAGCGAGGCCGATGCCTCCGGGAGTTTTACTTTTTCCACCGGCGCGAATCCGAAACACGACCACGTCACCTTCCGTACTGAGGATGGTGCAACCGTCACTTACAATGACCCGCGCCGCTTCGGGTTCATGGTGATGACGCCCACGGCCGAATTCGACAGCCATCCGCTGATCCGCGATCTGGGACCAGAGCCACTTGGAAATGCGCTTCACGCAGGCCATCTGGCATCACGGGCGCTGGGCCGCAAGGCTGACCTCAAAGCCTTCCTGATGGACCAGAAGAATGTTGCGGGCCTGGGCAACATCTACGTCTGCGAAGCGCTCTATCGCGCCGGGCTTTCTCCCAAACGCGTAGCATCGTGTTTGGCAAAGAAATCGGGCGCGCCAACCGGCCGGGCCGAACGCCTCGTCACAACCATCCGCGAAGTGCTGTCTGAGGCCATCAAAGCGGGTGGCTCGTCATTGCGCGATTATCGCGCCGCTGACGGCGCGCTAGGCTACTTCCAGCATTCGTTCGCGGTTTACGGCCGTGAGGGCGAGCCCTGCCGAACGCCAGGGTGCACGCGTAAGGTCCAGCGCATCGTTCAGGCCGGCCGCTCGACCTTCTATTGTGGCACATGCCAGCGCTAAGGTTTTCTGGACGGCCAGAAAGCAACAAGCAGTCCCGCAGCCAGGAACATGAGGCCAAAGAGGCCATAGACAAACGCGCTGTCGTGGTAGACCACCCCTGAAGTGGGATCAAAGCAGCGTCCCAAAGCATTGAAGCAGGAGCGCCAGACGAAGTAGAACTGGTGGAAAGCAATACTGCTTAGACCACCGGTCAGAAATAAGACTGCTGCAATGGTGCGCCGGAGCATAGTAATCGGTTGGCTTGAGTTTCGAAATGGAGAACTAATCATGAGCTACGAAACCATACTGGTCGAGACCGTAGGCCGCGTCGGCACCATTACGCTGAACAGGCCCGAGGCGCTGAATGCCCTGAATTCAAAACTGATCGGCGAACTTGATTGCGCCCTGTCAGGTTTCGACCATGACGATGAGATCGGTGCAATTGTCATTACCGGCTCTGAGAAAGCCTTCGCAGCCGGCGCCGATATCAAGGAGATGGCGCCCAAGTCCTACATGGACGTCTATAAGGAAGACTTCGCCGCCGGCTGGGGTAACGTTTCGCAATGCCGAAAGCCCGTCATTGCAGCCGTTTCAGGCTTTTGCCTGGGCGGCGGCTGCGAATTGGCGATGGCCTGCGACATGATCATTGCCGCCGATACCGCCAAGTTCGGCCAACCCGAAATCACACTCGGCATCATGCCGGGCATCGGTGGCACCCAGCGCCTGATCCGCGCGGTTGGCAAGTCGAAGGCCATGGAACTGTGCCTGTCGGGCCGCATGATGGATGCTGAAGAAGCCGAACGCTCCGGGCTTGTCGCCAGGGTCGTGCCCGCCGCCGATCTGTTGGGCGAAACCTCAAAGCTGGCCGCCAAGATCTCTTCCATGTCGCTGCCAGCGGTGATGATGACCAAGGAAACCGTCAACCGCGCCTACGAGACGACACTGTCTGAAGGCCTGCTGTTCGAACGTCGCGTCTTTCACTCAATGTTTGCAACCGACGACCAGAAAGAGGGCATGGCCGCCTTTACCGAAAAGCGCAAACCTGACTTCAAGCACCGTTAGAGTCGGCCGCCGCTCGTCTCAGTCGCAAGTGTGTAATCGCGGCAATTACGGAAATGACAATCAACGCAAGCCCGCCGGCTATGAATACATGGTTGGCGGGCCAGTCCGTCTTGATGCTGGCAAACTTCCCCGAGCCGATCAGGAAACCAAGCCCCATGGCCGCACCGGCCGCCTGCGCCATCGCCAGGTAGGCTGAAACATCCAAGCTCAAATCCGAACGAAACTGGCTTTCCTTGTCCCCCAGCAAGTGGACATAGCCAAGCAGCGCGCCTGCAATCAGAACCATCGCGATGGCGTACTGCCAGCTATGAAACCACCACAGTTCGGTCAGGCCATAGATCGCCAGAAGCGCCCCCGCCCCCCAGGCGTAGACCATCGCCATGAGCCGGCCGTTGCGGCGTGCAGTATTCAGCGGCGCTTCAGCATCGCTGGAAAGGGCACCCTTCGCATCCTTCAGGATCGGCCGGTTGGTCGCCAGCGCGGCTTCCACCATCAACATCGCAAAGCCAAGTGCGGCGCCCAGGCAGGCAAATTTCGCCGCCCCCGCGACACACCAAACCATCAACGAGATCGACAACAAGATCCCAACGATCACGACCGGCATGCGCGATTCCATTAAGAAAGACCCTCCCCCGAGCACCAAGAGTGTACTGGATCAGAAATTTGCCTCCCGTCGTAAGGGAGCAAATTCTGTGTATCTGGAACACTCGACACCAACAAAACAGGCGGCCCGATTTCTCGGACCGCCTATTTAAATGACCGTATCATCTACGTCGCCAAGGTCGCGGAAGCAGACCTGGCCGTCAAGCGCCATGCCCGGCGACGTTGCCGTTTCCTTGCTCGTTCTTGTGTTTGGTCCACAGTGCGTTGGCCGTAATGATGGCAATGCTAAGCGCCCCAAAGAAGAAGATGTTGTTGGCCGCCCAGTCCTGCCAGCCGATATTCTTTCCAACCGTGACCGGGAATTTGCCGTCGATGATCAATCCCAGCATCGCGATCAACATTCCAACCCACTGACCGATGGAAAGATACTTTGCCAGGTTCAGCATCGTTTCATCCTTGCGGCCCGATTCTGCATCACGCTCCAGCGTTGCGGCAAAGAACATGCACAAGATGCCGACCAGCGCGAATACGCCGGTAAACACGAGCCACTCTTTCCACGACAGGATGAAGTAGTAGGTGACGAACAAGCTAAGTGCGCCCCAAACCCAGACCAGCCCCATGGCGCGAGCGGTGGTTGCTGCAACAATGTTTTCTTGCACACCAGCTTTGCGCTGTTGCCTGTTTTCTCCAACGGCCATGCCTGCGATCGACAGGCCGATCAGTGCGGCAACGGCGGTGTGAATGTTTGGTTGGCCGGCAGCAGCACTTAGAATTATAGCTGCAAGGCTGATCGTAAGCGTGATCATCCAGATGACAAGTGAAGCCATGCGGTCGTCTCCCGTAGATTTGAATGGGGCCCGGTAACAGCAGATCCGTCCCAACATCGGGCGGCGGGCAAGCGGAATAACCAGTAAATAACCAACGCAGCGTTCATATTTGCCTAACACGAATCGCTTTCGGAATTCGATATACAAGAAAAGTACACGCTTTGTGAGCCTCCCTGGATGTTGTTTTTGGACGGTGGCAGGAGGTTTTCCGAAAAGCCAACCTGCCTGACGCCCGGCAGGGCGCGCCCTCGCTGCTTGCCCAAACGGACGTTGACCCCCACGCCGACTGGGACTATAACGCTGACCACACACCCGCTCGGATCGCTCGATCTGGGCGGTTTATCTATTTTGCCGCCTCCTCCGTCGCAAACTCGTAAGCTTCAGTCGACGGGGTTGCTTAGGCGGCTTTCCGGTTCACGAAGGAAAACCATCGAATGGCCAACACGAAATCGGCTAAGAAAGCCGTTCGCAAGATCGAATTCCGTACCGCGATCAATAAGGTACACCGTACCCGCATGCGCAACGAGGTGCGCCGCGTCGAGGAAGCCATCGCTTCCGGCGAGCAGGACAAGGCGCTCGCCGCGATGAAGCTCGCAGAGCCCCTGATCGCCCGCAGCGCCCAGCACGGTATCATTCACCGCAACAATGCCTCCCGCAAGGTGTCCCGCCTGACCCAGCGCATCAAGGCGATGTCGGCCTGATTTCCCGCACGTCGAAGCAGCCGGTCAGCGAACAGCCGGCCTGAGGGCCACCGTCTTGCCAGCGCGTGCCCCTTGGGACAGGTCGGCAACCGGCTGCCCGAAGACCCAGTGCCGCCCGATCAGACGCACCTGACAACCCGCTCGCGAGGTATTTCGTCGGCGGGTTTTTTTGTGATCGATTGACGGCCATTCATGATTCCGCCCGCCCGATTAATCGGATTGGCCCGCGCCCCGGCAGTCCCTTCAGGCGGCAACAATCAGATTGCCCTAATCATGCCGGTCCAGCGGCACCTCTGGCCGCGATGCCCCATCAGAGCCCGGTCGCATTCGAACAATTTGCGAAGAATCGGCCATCGCCCGGTTGGATCGAAAGCGCCCCTGCAGAGGATTCTAATCTCGCTTGAGCACTTTCCGACCAAATCGAACCATTCTGCCGAGGCGGATTAGTGACAAGATCAAGTGGACCGGCACAGCTCGTGGCGGTGCCACGGGCAAGACGGGACGCGCAGAGATTGGCGCAAATCCGCCCGGCCCGTCCAGTCGTAGATTGGCTCCGCCAATACGGGTTTCCAAGCGGCGGCCACCCAGTGCGTCGAGCGGCTTGGCCGATCACCCAGATCGACCCGCGCCACTCTCCTGCTGGATCGACTCGCCGCTTGAGAAACAGAATTGAATCGATTTGGTCGGAAATTGCTCTAAACGCACTGGAATCGAAAAATCGCCATCGCCCAAACCCTTGGCGCGCCACCTTTGGTGGTAGTCATGGCCGTGCCGACCGACCTCGCTGAATTTTTCTCTCAAGCGTCACGCCGTTGCGTGTTCGCCACAGTCCACCCAACTTCCGCACTTCGCGACGGCCGCACCTGAACACATCTAACGTGAAGGATTCTGGAGACTTAGTCGATTCCGCGCCATCGCTCGACGGCCACAGACTCGTTTTTGGAAATCCCACTTCAAAGGGTTTTCATCGAGAGATAACAACTGTGCGACAAAGTGTAGAATTCACTCGTCCACCGGCCTGTTAAAAACCCCCGCCAACCTGTGGAAATTGGGCGTTTAAAAGCGTTGTTCGCGCACCGATCGACGTGTATGTCCAGCAAATTCAAGCCCCGGTTGACGCCCTGAAACACGGCACAACCAGACCTCTGGCCCACTTGCCCCTCCCGCCTTAACAAGCTATTAATCTCCCCCACTGCAGCGGTGGACAACATTGCTGCAGACGCGCCGGAAAAAATTTATCCAGGCGGCGAGATTTTGTAAGGCGTGTTCCCAGACCAGAGTTTTTGTTCCCAGTACTCCGGCTGGATTGTCGAAAAATTTGCGTGGCCACCGATGGTGGCCTGTAAGGGCTCGGAACTCGTTCCGTGTTCAACGGGAAGTTGCGCGTTGTTTGGGTAGGAGTAGTTCACTCCGTCTCCAAAGTTTAGGGCACAGCGCGTTTCGTCATGACTGTGTGGAGGGTAATGTGGGGTCTCGAAGAGCAATCTTCGTAGCGATCAGGACAACGTTTGAAATGAACGGTCTGATCGGTCCGAAACGGTTTGGTAAGAAGCAGAATCAAGAACCGCCAACGGTTGGTTGCAGCGCCATTGCTGCGAATCACTGGCTAACTGATTTGCCCGCTGTGGGCAAGATGACGTCGCTGCAGAACCGCGGCCGTCCCGGGTCACCAGGCCATTCAATTGGTCGATCCTCTCAATGCACTCCCATGATGGGCACCCCGATTGAGGGGTTGGGAGCGCATCGATGTGATCCTCAGACGCCGATCTAAGTGACGCAATACAGCCGGATTGTAGCGACGAGATCCGGTCATAGAAGCGAGACCGAATAGTTGGCCGAATGAAGCCGGCAGGTTTCGCATAAGGGCAAGCCGGTAATAGGCAGCCGGCCCCGATTGTAAGCGCAGTCGTCCGCGCGCGTACCAAGTGCAATGCAAATGAGACTGGAGGCTCCAGCCGTGTCCGCTCCTCAATCTAAGAGGGGCGAACGCAAGAGCAGTGCCATGTCTCATCGCCAACAGAATTGAACATTACTTTTAGAGTGCGGGGACTAACATCATGCAGACGACATTGCAGGCCGAGGCAACGGCGCTGATTGCAGAACGCAACCTCAAGGCTGACACAGCGCCGGGCGCGGCGTCGACCAACCGAATGCCGGAAAAGAAGACGGCCGCAAGCAGTGCTGGCAACGCACTGGTGCCAGCCGGCGGCGGTGTCGGCGGCCAGAAAGTGCGAACCTTATTGCGCAAAAGGCTGGGCGAAGACGTCTATACGAGCTGGTTTAACGCCATCGAATTCGATGCCTTTGAAAACGGCGTTGTCGAGGTTTCCGTACCGGTAAAATTCCTCCGCAACTGGATCCAGACACACTACATCGCCGACCTGCTTGAGTGCTGCCAGGCCGAATTCAAGGGCGCCGAAAAAGTCGAAGTCAAGCTGCGCCAGCCGCGCGCTGCCGCCCGGCCCGCACCAGCCCCGGTCGTTGCCGCAAAAGCCCCCGCGTCCCTGGAGCGCTCTGCGAATTGCGCACCGCGCGCCATGGGCCATGACGCAGTCGGTCCGATGACCGGCCTGCAGGCTTCGATTCCGCAACTGCCACAGCCAGGCCGCACCACAAAGGTCGGCGACTTCGAAGGGTCCCCGCTCGATCCGCGTTACACCTTCGATACCTTCGTTGTCGGTTCTTCCAACCGCGTCGCCCATGCCGCAGCAACCAGGGTGGCAGAATCGCTCGGCTTCGAAAGCCCCGGCTTCAACCCACTGTTCATTCACGCCCCCGTTGGTCTGGGCAAGTCGCACCTTTTGCAGGCCGCCGCCTGGGAAGTCACCCGCCGCCGCCCCGATGCCAACGTCCTTTATCTGACCGCCGATGGCTTCCGCTATCGCTTCGTTGAAGCGCTGCGCAGCGAAGATCCACTGTCGTTCAAGGAGAAATTCCGCAAGGTCGACATTCTATTGATCGACGACTTGGAATTCATGCACGGCGCCCAGACCGAAACCGAGTTCGATCATATCGTCAACGCACTTCTTGATGGCGGCCGCCAGTTGGTCGTCGCCTCCTCGCGCCCTCCCGCCCAGATCGAACGCCTCAACGAGCGCATGCGTTCGCGCCTCGCCCGCGGCCTGGTTACCGAATTGGGGGCATTCGACTACGAGCACCGCGTCAGCGTCATCGAGATGCGTATCGCCGAAAAGCGCGTCATGGACCCTACCTTCAACCTCTCTCGCGAGGTTGTCGAACTGTTGGCCGACCGGCTCAAGGACAACGGCCGCGAATTGGAAGGCGCCGTCATTCGCCTGTTTGCCAATTGGCAGTATGTCCGCGCACCGATCACAGCCGATGTCGCCGAAACCGTCATCCGAGATCTCGTCCAGGGGCTGGAGCCGCGCCGGATCAAGATCGAGGATATTTTGCGGGTCATCACGCGCCACTTCGGCGTGTCCAAGACAGACCTGCTGTCTCAGCGCCGCCACCGTTCGGTCGTCTGGCCCCGTCAGATCGGCATGTTCCTGGCAAAGCAGATGACCGCGCGTTCGCTGCCCGAAATCGGACGCCGCTTCGGTAACCGCGACCACACCACCGTCCTTCACGCCATCCGCAAGATTGACGGTGAGATCAACAAGAACCCACGCCTTCGCGATGAACTGGAAGATCTGAAAAAGCAGCTCAACAACTAATCCCAATTTTCGCAGGCAGCGAAAACCAAACCGAATCCGGGCCGGCTTCCTGAGCCGGCCCGTTTCGAACCTCCAGCGCCGCTAGGGCATGGCGCGGGAGGTTCGTGCGGGGGGCAGGGGTGGCGCTTGAACAAGGCGTCGCCCCTTGCTGCGTTGTGGGCAGCCTCATGCCTCACTATTTGCCTCATCAGTTTCCAAGTGTCGCCCGGAAGCCATAGTCTTACACGCAACGCCACTTGAAAAAGCCGGGCTGATCGGGTCAATTGGCGCTCCGCACGAATCAGACCTGCGCGCCGATTCGCGGAATGAAGGTCGAAGCGCCGGCCGGAGGAGCGTTCAGCGCCGGGCGGTTTTTGCGTATCCTGGCGGCGATACAGCTTGAGTTTGAAGTCTAGAAATTGATGCCGGAACCGGCGAGGAGCGACTATGCGGCTAGTGATTGAACGTGGGGAATTGCTACGCGCTCTGGGCCACGTCACCAGTGTAGTCGAGCGCCGCACGACGATCCCGGTTCTCTCCAACGTCCTCTTGCGGGCCTCAGGCGACACGCTGTCCTTCAAGGCCACCGACCTGGAGCGCGAAGTCGTCGAGGAAGTGCCAGCCTCCGTCGAGCAGCCCGGCTCGCTGACCGTGCCAGCACACTTGCTGCACGATATTGTCAGAAAGTTGCCCGATGGCGCCCAGGTTCAACTCGACCGCGACGCCGACCAGGAACGTTTGACCCTGTCGGCCGGTCATTCGCGATTTGCCCTCCAGACGTTGCCAGCCGAAGACTTCCCCGACATCGCCGTTGGTGAACTGCCGCAAACCTTCGAGATCAGCGCCGGTGACCTCAAGCGCCTGATCGATAAGACGCGCTTTGCGATCTCGACGGAAGAAACCCGCTACTACCTGAACGGCATCTACCTGCACACCGCTGGTACCGATGGCGAAGGCGACGCCCCGGTCCTGCGCGCTGTTGCCACCGACGGTCACCGCCTTGCCCAGGTCGATCTGCCGCTCCCCGATGGTGCCGACGGAATGTCGGGGGTCATTGTCCCGCGCAAGACCGTCCATGAGGTCCATCGCCTTCTGGAGGCTTCCGGCGGCTCGGTCACTGTTGGCGTGTCGGAAGCAAAAGTACGTTTCGGAATCGGCACCGTGACGCTCACCTCCAAGTTGATTGACGGAACCTTCCCCGACTACGGCCGCGTTATCCCACAGGGCAACGACAAGGAGATGAAAGTCTCCAACGTCGAGTTCATGGGGGCTGTGGATCGCGTTTCAACGATTGCCTCCGAACGCGGCCGCGCCGTCAAGCTGGCCGTCTCGACAAACCAACTGGTATTGTCGGTCAACAACCCCGAAGGCGGCAGCGCTACTGAGGAATTGGGCGTCGAGTACGGCTCCGATGACCTGGAGATCGGATTTAACGCCCGATACCTTCTCGATATCGCCGGCCAGCTCGAAGGTGAAGATGCGACCTTCCTGCTATCCGATCCAGGTTCCCCCGCGATGGTTCGCGATTCTTCCGGCGACGGCGCACTCTACGTCGTCATGCCCATGCGCGTGTAATCGGTTGCCCGGAATTGACAGGTTCGCACCCAGTAGATCCCCCGTCGTCTCCGCCGCCACAATCCCAAGCCGAGAGCGCGTTGCGCCTGTGGGTCGAGCGCCTCTCGCTCACTAGTTTCCGCAATTATAAAAGCGCCGTCATCGCACCTGGCAATCAATCCGTCGTGCTCGTCGGGCCCAACGGTGCAGGCAAAACCAACCTCCTCGAAGCCGTCTCATTGATGGTCCCCGGCCAGGGCTTGCGCCGCGCATCCTATATCGACATGGCAAACATCGAAGCCGGCGGAAGCTGGGCGGTCGCCGCCAGGATCCACACCCGCAACGGTCCAGCCGACATCGGCACCGGCCAACAGCAAGCCCAGGCCGGCGCGCGTCGCGCTCCCACCGGCCGCATTGTTCGCATCGATGGCGAACAAAAGGGAGGTTCGGGCGTCCTTGCCGACTATCTGGAAGCCGTCTGGCTGACGCCCTCAATGGACGGCCTGTTTACAGGCCCGGCCGCCGAACGCCGACGCTTCCTTGATCGCATGGTGTTGTGCTTCGATCCCGGTTTTCGCACGCTTGCCAGCCGTTTCGAGCGCGCCACTCAGGCCAGAAACCGCCTGCTTGCCGACGGCGTCCGTGATGCCGCCCAGTTAAAGGGCGTGGAATTGGTTATGGCTGAGGCAGGCGCAGCCGTTGCCGCCGCCCGCTATTCAACCGTTTCGCGCCTGTCCACCGTCATCGAGGCCCGCCGCACCCGAGCCCCCGACTCGCCATTTCCCTGGAGCCAGGTGCGCATCGAAGGGACGCTGGAAACCGAGCTGGCCGATGCTGCTGCCGTCGACGTCGAAGATGCCTATGCCGAACGCCTTGCGTCCGCCCGCGAGCGGGACCGCGCCGCCGGCCGCACACTCGAAGGCCCCCACCGTTCCGACCTGATCGTGCATCACGGCCCCAAACAGATGCCCGCCCGGCTCAGTTCAACCGGCGAGCAAAAGTCCCTCCTCATCGGCCTGGTCCTGGCCGAAGCCGAGTTGATCGCCAGACGCCACGACGGCGCCGGCCCGCTCCTGCTGTTGGACGAAATTACAGCCCACCTCGATGAGGCCCGCCGCACCGCGCTATTCGAAGAGATCCTGCGTCTGGGCGGCCAGGCCTGGATGACCGGAACCGACCTGGAGGCGTTCTCCGCGCTGACCTCTCACGCAGCCTTTTTCAAGGTCGCGGGAGCCAATTTGACTCGATTGCCTTGAGGACTTGTCGCCCCGATCATCAAGAAGCTTCAAAATACCGCGCTGACAACATCGTAACGCGCTGTTTTTAATGGAATATCATCTGTTGATCAGTCGCACCCAAGTTGGGCTTTTTTCCCCCTTTTGGAGGGCTTGTATGCTAGATTGTCGGACGAACCGCGAAAAGCAACAGCCAAAACAACAACAACGACCAAAAGCGCGCTCCTCCCGCGTATTGCAGGCACGCCGTAGCCGCTTTTGCAAACTGACCTGCTCCCATCAAAGACGGAAAGACCCTAGATGAGCGATAGCCCGGCAGAAAACCAGCCCGCCCCCGCCGAATACGGCGAAGATTCCATCAAGATGCTGAAGGGCCTGGAAGCGGTTCGCAAGCGCCCGGGAATGTATATCGGCGATACCGACGATGGCTCGGGCCTCCACCACATGATCTACGAGGTGGTCGACAACGCCGTCGACGAAGTCCTGGCCGGTCATGCTTCGCGCTGCCATGTCACCTTGAACCCGGATGGCTCCTGCACCGTCTCCGATGATGGCCGCGGCATCCCCGTCGGCGTCAAGGACGATGACGATAACGATCCCAAGCGCTCGGCCGCTGAAATTGTTTTCACCGAATTACACGCCGGCGGCAAGTTCGACCAGAATTCCTACAAGGTCTCCGGCGGCCTGCACGGCGTTGGCGTCTCGGTGGTTAACGCGCTGTCGACGTGGCTGCGTTGCCGCGTCTGGCGCAACGACCAGGAGCACGTCGTCGAATTCAAGGATGGCGTCACCGTCGCGCCTTTGAAAATCGTCGGCGCGGCTGAGGGGAAACAAGGAACCGAAGTCACGTTCCTGCCCTCGCCCGAAACCTTCACCCAGGTCGAATTCGACTTCAACACGCTCGAACACCGCCTGCGCGAACTGGCCTTCCTCAACTCCGGCGCGAAAATCGTCCTGGAAGACAAACGCCACGCCGACCCGAAAATTGTCGAGCTTTGCTACGAAGGCGGCATCGGCGCATTCGTCCAATACCTCGACCGCAACAAGTCCGGCCTCATCGACGCGCCCATCGCAGTCGAAACCGAGCGCGACGGGATCACCGTCGAAGTGGCGCTGTGGTGGAACGAGACCTACCACGAGAACGTGCTCTGCTTCACAAACAACATTCCCCAGCGCGATGGCGGCACCCACCTGGCAGGCTTCCGCGGTGCGCTCACCCGCGTCGTCAATCGCTATGCCGAACAAAGCGGCATCGCCAAGAAGGAAAAGGTTTCGCTGACCGGCGACGATGCCCGCGAAGGCCTGACCTGCGTTCTGTCGGTGAAGGTCCCCGACCCCAAGTTCTCCAGCCAGACCAAGGACAAGCTGGTCTCCTCCGAGGTCCGGCCCGTGGTTGAAAGCGCGGTTACCGATACGCTATCGACTTGGTTTGAAGAGCACCCCAAGGAAGCCAAGATCATCGTCGGCAAGGTCGCCGAAGCCGCCGCCGCCCGCGAGGCCGCACGCAAAGCGCGCGAGCTGACACGGCGCAAGGGCGCGCTTGATATGGCCAACCTGCCCGGCAAGCTCGCCGAGTGCCAGGACCGCAATGCCGCCAACACCGAAATGTTCATCGTCGAGGGTGACTCTGCGGGCGGCTCCGCCAAGCAGGCGCGCAATCGCGAGTTCCAGGCGGTCCTGCCGATCCGGGGTAAAATCCTCAACGTCGAGCGCGCCCGCTTTGACCGCATGCTGTCCAGCCAGGAAATCGGCACGCTCATTACGGCGCTGGGAACCGGCATCGGGCGCGATGATTTCAACCTGGAAAAGCTGCGCTACCACAAGATTATCATCATGACGGATGCCGACGTCGACGGCGCTCACATCCGCACGCTTCTTCTCACGTTCTTCTACCGCCAGATGCCCGAGCTGATCGAGAACGGCCACCTCTACATCGCCCAGCCGCCGCTCTACAAAATCGCCCGCGGCAAGTCCGAGACCTACCTGAAGGACGACAAGGAACTCGAAGACTACCTCATCGATACCGGCCTGGAGGAAACGACCCTGCTTGATGGCTCCGGCCAGGAGCGCGGCGGTGCGGATCTGCGCAACATCGTCATCGAGGCCCGCCGCACCGTGCGTTTGATCGACGAATTGCACCACAGGTACGCCCGCTTCATTGCCGAGCAGGCCGCAATCGCCGGCGCCTTCGACCAGGAACTGTTAAACGACGAGGCCAAAGCCGCTGATATCGCCAAGGCAGTTGCGGTCCGGTTGGATACGCTTGCCGAAGAAACCGAAAAGGGCTGGGACGGCATATTCGGCGCGGACGGCTTCTTGTTCACGCGCGAAGTGCGCGGCGTAACCGAGGCCCACGCCCTCGACATGGCGCTTCTTGGCTCCATCGACGCCCGCCGCCTGCATGAACGCTATGGCGAATTGGCCGAGGTCTATAAGGAGCCCGCCAAGTTCCGCCGCAAAGGCGAAACAACCGACATCTACGGCCCGCGCGACTTGCTCGATGCCGTGTTCGAAGGCGGCCGCAAGGGCATCTCCATGCAGCGCTACAAGGGCCTGGGCGAAATGAACGCCGACCAGCTCGCCGAAACCACTCTCGACCGCGATACGCGAACGCTGTTGCAGGTCAAGATCGGCGAACTCGATGAAGCCGACGAGATCTTTAGTAAACTAATGGGCGACGTCGTCGAACCCCGCCGCGAATTCATCCAGCAAAACGCCTTGAGCGTGGAGAATTTGGACGTTTAGGTGGGCTCCCTCTCCCCGATTGCTCAACACTGCGCAAGCTGGTGTTGACGAACCCAGGGCCGTCGTGAGCAAACGGGGAGAGGGGACCAAGCCTCAGCAAGACAACCGCTTCCACCCCGCCACGATCCGCACTACAAGTTGACCTCCCCACTGCTAACCAGCGAGGAAAGCGATAATGAAGGCAGCCCGCGTGCTGTGGCTGATCTTCGGGCTTGCAGCGGTCGGACTTGGCATTATCGGGATTTTCCTGCCGCTGCTGCCGACCACGCCGTTCATGCTGTTGGCAGCCTATGCCTTTGCGCGGTCTTCTCCGCGCCTGCACACATGGCTGGTGACGCATCCCCGCTTCGGACCCTCGATACATGCCTGGCATGCGCATGGCGCCATCAGCCGCAAAACCAAAGTTGCCGCCGTTGTCGCGATGATCGCCTCGCTTCTGCTGAGTATCGCCTTGGGCCTCTCGACAGCAATCGTTGTTATTCAGGCCGTTGTTCTGGCCTGTGCGGCTACCTTTGTCGTGACCCGGCCTGAAAAACCGACCGGGCAGGCTCAAGCGCCCAACGATTCTTAGATTGGCCCGCAGCGCTCACTCACCCTTATCGGGTTCACCAGCCCGCAGCTTCACCAGTTCGCTTCGCAACGCGGCGATCTCTTGCCTCATCAGTTCCTGGTTGCGCAGGATCTGGATTTCCAGCTCCAGTTCTTCTTCGTGCGTGTAGGACTGCATGGAATCGACCACGACGCCGATGACGAGATTAAGCACCACCCAGCTCGATAGGACGATGAAGGTGATGAAAAACACCCACGCCACCGGATGCGTCTGCATGATCGCGCGTGCCAAGTCCGGCCACCCCTCAAGCGTCATCACACCGAATAGCGAAAAGGCACTGGCCCCAAGCCAGCCGAACGTTTCAGGGTGCGCGTCGCCAAAAAGCTTGGTCCCCATCACGGAGAATATGAACAGCAATAGCAACAACAACAACATGATCGAGCCCAGCCTGGGCAGCGCCCGCAAGAACCCCTCGACCACGCGGCGCAGCGATGGCAGCACGGCAACCAACCGCAATAGCCGCAGTGCTCTAAGAGCCCGCAACGATGCAAAGGCTTCGCTTGCCGGCAGAACCGAAATGGCAACGACGATGAGATCGAACCAGTTCCACGCATCGCGCCAGAAGTAGCGCCGGAAGGTGAGCATCTTGAGGGCAATCTCGATGACGAAGATGAATACGATGATGTGGTTGAGGACTTCGAGCAGCCCCCCCATTGGTCGCTCGACGGATGGAATTGTTTCGAAAGCCAGCAGCACGGCATTGAACGCAATCAGCGCGACGATTCCAAACTCGTAAGTGCGCGATTTGAAGAAGCGGGGCAGGTCGGCCCACAGCGTTCGCAATTGGGTTTGGTTCATTATCTGTCGTCCCGTCAGCGCGGTTTGTGGTCAGGCTTGTTCGAAGAGTTACCACGTCCCGGCGCACGAACCAGAATTTCCCCCACCCAATCGTCGTTTCGCACCAACCGTTAGTTAATTCTTCACCCTGCCTTCACTCGTCCCGGCCCTTTGTTCCGCGCGAAACACAGGCAACCGCGCCTGGGTGAGATCCTTTGTTCCGTGATCGCCACAACAAAACAACGGAGACGGAACAATGCCTGACAAGTCAAGAGACTATACCGCCCAAGTGGTCTGGGGGAGCCTTCTCGCTCTCGCAGCGGCTACGGTAATTTCCACGACGGCGCAAGCAGCGCCTCCCGGGTTCTGCCACAAGTATGCGAAGGCAGCCGTGCACCAGAACCATCGCAACATCATAAAGGGCTGCGGCTATTCGGGTTGGCGTTGGCATGCCTGGTATCAGGGACACTACAAGTGGTGCCGCTCGACATCGAAGGGCTTCGCTCGCTCCGAGCGGGTCAACCGCTTCATCCTGCTCAAGCAGTGCTGGTGACGAAAGGTGCCACTGCTGAAGGAGCCAGTCAGGTGACCTGCTTGTGCTCCATCAGCACCGCGGGCATCCGTAACCCGTTCGGCATGGGTACGAGGACCTCGCGCACGCGCCTGAACCCAACCGATCGATAGAAGGGTTCGGCGTTCAGGCTTGAATAGCATTCGAATTCGATAATGCCCTGCAATCTGGCGTCCGCCTCGCAAGCCTCATAGATTGCCCGCCCCAAGCCTCGCCGAAGCCACTTCGGATGCGTAGCGAAATGCCGGATGTGGCCGAGGCCGGTTTGATCATCCCCGGTGCCCGGCGGTCGCTCCGGCGTCCAGCCTCCGCAGGCGATGAGCTTGGCATCGTCGGTCTGGGCAACATAAAACGTGCCCGACAATAACAGCGTCGGATTGGCCTGGCAGATAACAGGCAGCAATTGCGAAAGCAGGGGCTCGTCATAGCTGCCGGCCATCAACGCAGGGTAGGATGCTGCGAGCAATTCAGTGACGGCTTCCAGATCAGCAATCGTTGTGGCTCGGATGGTGAAGTCATGAGACATCCAGAATACTCCGCCAGGCGAGGGGCAATCCGAAATCTTGACCGTGTTCAATTTCGATGGACCCTGTCAGGGAGAGATCGCAGCCTTTTCCAAGTCGAGCGCCCTCATGGCGGTTGTCTCCATCACGCACCACGAGGCCATCGGGCCGGCCATTGAACCACCTTCATAAAGAAGATAGGGCATCTCGCACTTCTGCTTGCGCCACTTGATCCAGGTGCGCTGCATATCACGAACCTTGTTGCCGCTTTTCTTCGAAAGATTGTCAAGGAGCTGCTTGTAGCTGCCGTTAAGTAGCTCATCCCAAACCGCGTTTTCCCTGACGTAGCAGTCTCGCATGCCCGCCGTGCTGCCCATATCAGGTTGCTCTTCGCACGCCCGCGCCGCCACCCCGATGCAGCGCGTCGCATGTCGATTGTCACGGCGCGCCTTCTCCAGGCAGGCTTCGATGGCGCCTTTGTCCACGGGCTTGTACCCCGCTTGCTGGCCAGCATTCGCCACCCCGGCAAGTATCAGCAACCCAGTTGACGCTGCGGCGAGAGCGGTGGCGATTGGCTTGCGTCCCATGCGAATCCCTTTTTGCTGAACTGTTCGCGGTCTAGCAGGCAGTCAATTTCGTCTCGCATCGCGACCTCACTGAGTTCTTCAACAGCCTGCTAGACACCCAACGATATTTCGGTTCCCTCCGTCCGGCAACCAGCCCCACACAACTTCAGGCCATGCCTATCGGTGTTAGCTCCTGCTAATTCTGCCAACGGCCTCGGAGGGAGGCTCGCCTTCAATGGCAAACGGCCGCCAGTCTGTTTAAACGTGCCATCCCCCGCAACGTCATTCCCGCCCCGGCTCGGAGGCCGGGATAAACTCCGGCGGGAACCTAAGCAAGCCGCTGTATTCACTGCCATTTCTAATGTTCTCCTAGGCGGAATGAATTGCCCGAGCGCGTAGCCTCAAGGATGGCTGGCAGAGGTTCCTTGATGCTTGCATGGGTCTCCACCTTCGTAGAGATGACGGAGGTGGGAGTGGTGATTTTGGGTGGCGCTTCGCGGCAGCAGTCACTGCGCGACGATAATTGCAGCATCGCCCGAGCAGTGAATTGTCGTAGCCCTTGTGATTCAGTCACCGAATCTTTGCACCTAGCGTCAACATGCGCTTGCGCAATGTTGCGCAATCAAAAAGCCCGGAGTTCTTGATCTGGCAACCAAAAATACAGTCCCAGGCAAGACGGCTGCAATCAATGGTGCTAACTTGCCGCGAGTTGTCGAAATTGGCTACGGGTTGCCGCGCGCCGAATGCCTTTTTTGGGGGGTGTTCCCCTCGGGACAGCATTCAACTCCAGGGGTCGCCATAACTGGGCTCAACAAGGTCAAACGTCCGAGCCCGAGGAAGGATCACACGTCATGTCACTCACCATCCGGTTAACCCAAAGCGCCGCCCTGGCAACCGCACTTTTATGGACAGCATCCGCCCAGGCGGCTGATCCAAAAGGAATTTGGTACGACCACAACGGCCGCGGTGCCGTCCAGATCAAGGATTGCAAGAGCGGCAAGGGCCTGTGCGGCTACGTCGTCCACGTCAAGAAAAAGAAGCACGCCAAGCGCTGCGGCACGCAGATTCTGGGTAACGTCACATCCCGTGGCGGTGGCTGGATCTACTCGCCAAGCCGTGGCCGCAAATACACCGTCCGCATCAAGCGCCTGAGCGATAGCAAGCTGCGCGTTGTCGGCAACGCTTCTTCACGCCTCTTCTCCAAGACCTTCACCTGGAAGAAGGCACCTGACGATCTCGAACTGTGCGGTAAGTACGCAGTTGCCAAGAAGACCAGCGTAGACCGTGATGAGGATCGCGACACCCGCCGCACAAGCCGCCGTGACCGCGATGAGGATCGCGACACCCGCCGTACAAGCCGCCGTGACCGTGATGAGGATCGCGACACCCGCCGTACAAGCCGCCGCG
Organism: Alphaproteobacteria bacterium; assembly: GCA_022600345.1. Lineage (GTDB taxonomy): Bacteria > Pseudomonadota > Alphaproteobacteria > Rhizobiales > Hyphomicrobiaceae > Filomicrobium. The sequence continues at coordinate 18,067 of JAHZKP010000084.1, forward strand.
ACCGCGATGAGGATCGTGACACCCGCCGCACAAGCCGCCGCGACCGCGATGAAGACCGTGACACCCGTCGCAGCCGCCGCCGTGACCGCGATGAGGATCGTGACAATGGCCGTCTGCCGCAGAGCGAAATCGAAGAACTTGAAGCAGCCGCTGCCCGCGAGCGTGATGAAGATGGTCGCCGCCGCTATGATGACGATCGCCGCGACAACGACCGCCGGTATGAGGACGAAGACGTCGCTGCAACGCCTGACGAAGAAGTCGAGGAAAACGAAGACACAGAAGGCGTTGGCAATGATCGCCCTGAAAACGAGGTCACCGAAGTCTTTGACCGCCTGATCGACAAGGCCAACGAGTACACAGGCGGTAACGGCAAGCGCCGCTGCAAGCTCCGCGTCCCATACGTTGATCGTGTCATCATGATCCCTTGCCGGGACCGCGACTGAACGCTGGCAACAAATACAAACCGATAAGTAGATCGCCGGAGCCCTAAGGGTTCCGGCGATTTTCGTTTTTGAAGGCACCGTAATTCATGGGGCAGACAGCCGGGGCCTGGACAGACACAGCCAACTCAGTGCACTTCATGATCAGTCCGGTTTGGCTCGCAGCCGCACTTCACTAACTTTTGCGTGCGGCGGGCTGGGAAACGACAGGGGGAGCATTTCATGGATCGCTCGAAGGCGCATCGCTGGCTTTATTTCTTCAGCCTCGTGCTGGCCGCCGAGAGCATCTACATGCTCCCCTACCTGCGCAAAACCTTCCAGACGTCGATGGAGGAAGCCTTCGGGCTGGGCGCCGTTGACCTTGGCCTCCTGAACACGATGTTCGGCATCATCGCGCTGCTGGCCTACTTTCCCGGCGGCTGGCTGGCCGACCGAGTTTCAGCCCGCAAGCTTTTGAGCTTCTCGCTGTTCTCAACCGGCCTGGGCGGGCTCTACATGGCGACAATCCCCTCGCACATGGGCCTGACGATCCTGCATGCGGTCTGGGGGTGTACGTCGGTGTTGACCTTCTGGGCAGCGTTGATCAAGGCGGTGCGCTGCTGGGGCGGGCAGGATCAACAGGGCACAGGTTTTGGACTGCTTGAAGCCGGCCGCGGCGTTATCGCCGCCGTGCTCGCCTCTCTTGCAACCCTGACGTTTGCTTATGGCGGAACCACCACCGGCGGCCTCGTCTCAGTTATCCTGTTTTATTCGTCGGCCACGTTTCTGGCAGGTGCGCTCGTCTGGTTCCTGGTGCCCGACACGCTATACGAGAACCCCGCCAACGACGGACCGGCAACGGGCAATAGCTCTCAGACCCCGGCCGCCCACGATGCCGAACCGGCGCACTGGTCATCGATCCTGAAAACGCGGCATAACTGGTATCTGGCCGCCATCATATTCAGCGCCTACACGCTGTTCCTGGGAACCTACGACTTCCCCGCCTACGCCGAGCGCGGCTTTGTGCAGACCAAGCTGTTTGGTGCCCAACTGGCAACATTCCGCGATTGGCTGCGCCCCATTGCGGCGATCGCCGCCGGCCTGATTGCCGACCGCTTTCACGCGACAAACGTCATCAGCATCGCTTTCGTGGCACTACTGGCGATCTATTTGTCGCTGGCCGTCCTGCCTGCCGGTCCGGCGCTATTGTGGTTGTTCTGGGGGCAGGTGGCGATTGCGGCAATCGCGGTGTTTGCCTTGCGCGCGGTCTACTTCGCCCTGTTGGAAGAATCCAACGTCCCGGTCTCGCAAACCGGCATGACCGTCGGCTTTATTTCCGTCATCGGCTACGCACCCGATTTGTTTTCTCACGCCTTGGCCGGATTATTCGTCGACGGCTTCGGCGTCAGTCTTGGCTATCGCTATTATTTCGGCTTCCTGACGGTGATCGCCGGCATCGGGCTTTTTGCCACCATTCAAATCATTCGCGAACGTCATAGAACCTAGCAGCCAATTTCGTCTCGCATCCCTCTGGGACACCGCACTTTTTCGCCTCGGCGGCGTCGCGGCACTGGCACGATAGACCCACATCGCGCTGCGCGCCGCTTCTGGCCGAATGCGAAAAAGTGACGGGTGTCGCGACCTCACTGAGTTCTTCGACAGCCTGCTAGATCGGCACGCGCCCATCACTGGGGAATGCAGCCTAACCGGCCTTGGCAACGCGAGGTGCCTGCGTACCTTTGACGATCTCGCCCAGCGTGTAGTTTTCGAGAACGCCCAGAAAAGCTTCGGTCGCTTCGAGCATCGCCGGCTTCAAGGCGCAGCGTGGTTCGAATACGCAAGCCGGGCCGGATTCAGCCAGGCAGTCGACGACGGCAAAGTCCCTTTCCAGTTGGCGCACGACCTGGCCGACGTTGATCTGATCGGCCGGCGTATCGAGCTTGACGCCACCGCCGCGCCCCCGCTGGGTCGCAACAAAGCCTAGGCCGGAAAGTTGCGCGACGATCTTCATGACATGGCTCTTGGGCAATGACAGCCGTTCAGAAATGACGTCGATTGAAATTTCCTCATCGCTCTTGGCAAGCAATATGAGGATCCTCAAGGCAAAGTCGCTGGCACGATTGAGCCGCAAGTCAAAGCTCCACGAATTAGCATTGTACTTATTTGCTGACTTACAGGGGTTGCCTGCACCGTTAAATGATGAATATCATATGAATGAGATTGTCGCGACGACAAAGTTGTCATGTCCGGGTCCAGGCTGGACGGCGGCAAACGGCGAATTTCAGACGAAGCGCGAGAGGGCGCACAATAACATCATGACCCATGAGGCCCGCAACGAACTCAGGCCGCGCCCGGCACGCCAGCCGGCCCCTGTGCACAGCTCGATTACCGAGGACCAGATCTCGGACCTCGTTGACCGGTTTTATGAGCGCGTATGGGTAGATCCCCGCCTGGGGCCGATTTTCGCAGGGCGCATTGGCGACAATCGTGACGCACATTTGGCCAAGATGAAGCGGTTCTGGTCGTCGGTCCTTTTGCGAACGCGCACCTTCGAGGGCCGCCCGGTGCCAGCTCATGTCAAATTGACCGAGGTCCAATCTGAGGACTTTAGGATCTGGCTCGGACATTTCCACCCAATCGCCGCCGAAGTGTTTTCAACCGAAGCCGCCCCACTTGTCAGTGAGATGGCCGAGCGGATCGCCAAGAGCCTGTGGCTGGCGATGTTTTCAACCCCCACGCTCCTGGACCCCGAATGGGCCGCATCAACGACGGCCAATTCGCCATCAACTGGCTCGAAATCCCAATTGCCCAAACCTTGATTGAGGGAGATGAATCAAATGACCGCAGGACTTGGCCACAATGCCCGCAACGCTACCGTCAGCGTCGAAGCCCGCCTTTTCAACTCGCTGCAAAAATACGCCGGTCCCGAAGGCTGGCGCTCGACGAAAAGCTTTCCCGCCGGCGCTACGATCTATGATCTGGCGGCCGAATTCGGACTGCCGCCCAAAGAGATCTTTCTCGTGATGAAAAATGGTCGCGATGTCACTGCCGGCCTAGTCGGGGCCCCGGCAAACCTGAATGCCGCCCTCGAAGATGGAGATGTGATCGCATTCTCAGGCCCGGTGCCATACAGTTATGGCCTGGGAGCACCGGTCGTCTGATAACAACAAGAAGCCAAAAGCAAAAAACGAAAACGACAAAGAAACCAACAAGGAGGAAACAATGAAGACCAAAATAATTGCCGCAGCCCTAGCCATGATGATGTTTGCCCCAGCTCAAGCCGAAGAGCCGCGCATCGACTTCCCGGCTGACTACAAGTCCTACAAGAACTACCTCAGCCTCGACCGCATCGGCGATAACAAGACCCAGATAATCAGGCTGTTCGCCAACAAGGTTGCCCAAGCCGGCCCGGGTGAAAAGGGCGCACTGCCCGATGGTTCCGTCCTGGTCGGTGAGATCTACAAGGCCGAAGTCGACGAAGACGGTGAAGCCAAGACCAGCGTCCTCGGCCGGCGGATTCGCAAGAAACTCGCGGCCATTGCCGTCATGGAAAAGCGCAAGGGCTGGGGTGAAAAATTCGACGCTGAACACAAGAACGGCGACTGGGACTTCGCCATCTTCAGTCCGGATGGCAAGCGACTGGTGAAAAAAGACCTCAATTCATGCCGCGCATGCCACGCTCCTTTGACGGAAACAGATCACGTCTGGTCTTATGAGCATCTGCGCTGAGCCTGAAGCATTGAAAATTCGGATGGCCGGGGCATGCGATCAGCGCGTCCCGGCCGTTTTTTGTTGTGCCGACGCCAGCGCCTTGGCGGTCAAGTGAAGCACCATTCTTGAAGCCGCCCCGCAGATCAGCTACGTGTTTAGAAAATTTCTAAACAACGCGAGGGGGAAGCATGATCCCGGGCTTGAATTTGGGGCGCCGCCGGTTTTCCGATTTATCCGAGCAGGAAGTGCTGGCCCTGGCGATTTCGTCTGAGGAAGACGACGCGCGCATCTACCGGTCCTATGCCGAACGCCTTCGTGAGGACTTCCCCGATACCGCCAAGATTTTCTTGGGCATGGCCGCCGAAGAAGACGATCACCGCGCCCGCCTGATTGAAAAGCACAAAGCCCGGTTCGGCGACACCATCCCCTTGATCCGCCGCGAGCACGTCGCTGGCTACTATGCCCGTCGTCCCGTTTGGCTGATGGAAAACCTCGGCCTTGAACGCATCCGCGAAGAAGCAGCCGGCATGGAGCGCGAGGCCCACAACTTCTATCTCAAGGCAGCCCAGGAAACCACCGATGCCGACACCCGCAAACTGCTGGGCGATCTAGCCGCCGCGGAAGCCGGTCACCAGAAGGCCGCCGAGAAGCTGGAAAAGGCCCATCTGTCTGAAGATTCGCGTGAAGAGGAAGATCGCTCGGCCCATCGCCAGTTCGTACTGACCTGGGTCCAGCCCGGCTTGGCCGGGTTGATGGATGGCTCAGTTTCAACGCTGGCCCCAATCTTTGCGACAGCCTTTGCAACCCACGACACTTGGACGACGTTCCTGGTCGGACTCGCCGCTTCGGTGGGTGCCGGGATCTCCATGGGGTTCACCGAAGCTGCATCCGATGACGGTACGATATCCGGCCGCGGTTCACCGATTAAGCGGGGATTAGCCTCCGGCATCATGACCACTGTCGGCGGGTTGGGTCACGCCCTGCCCTACCTGATCCCCGACTTCTGGACCGCCACGATCATCGCGTTCATTATCGTATTTATTGAACTGTGGGCGATCGCCTGGATCCAGAACAAGTACATGGAAACGCCGTTCTTCCGTGCTGCTTTCCAGGTCGTCCTGGGCGGCGCATTGGTCTTTGCCGCCGGCATCATTATTGGTAGCGCTTAACCTGGACTGTTCACCAACACGTGGGCGTCATGCAGTCCGGTCGCGGCGCTATAATTCCTAAACCCTTGGAAAAGCGAATATTCCAACGAGTTGCGACATTCCGTGCGGGGAGTTTGTCAACTCCCCGTTAACGATAGTTGGCGCAAGGTACCTGCCTGAGTGCGACGAACGGCGAAGTGGGCCCGGATGCGCATGAACGAGTGGTGGGACGTACGCGCGGCAATGAAAATATTTCGCAACAAAAGCGAAGACGACGCCGAAGTCGAGACCGATCTCCAAGTCGAAGCGAAAGCCGAAATCGAGGCAGACGCACTTGGCCGGATCGAGCCGACGCTCGGCCCTATTTCATCCTCGCCGACGAAACCAACCCAATCAGCAAACCCGGCGCCCGACGCGGCTCTGATTGCAGCGACCGTGCATGCGGTCAATGCAGCGGCCGGCAACTGTCAATGTGCCGCTTGCATCGAGGCACGCGACGCCAAGACTTCGGCCGCCTCAGCTACCAGCCAAGCCGCAACAACAACCCCGACAGCCACCGCCGCGTCTCGTGTCCGCTCTAAAACTTCCGCACCCGCTGCCGATGCTCCGCCAAACAATGTTCCCCCGGCAGATGCCGGGCAGCCAAAACAAAAGAATAAATCGCGTCGCACCAGCGCCCTGGCCCGCCTGATTACGACGGCTGCCATCTTGGTGTTTGGCTGGCTGGCTGCGATGATGATCTACTACACGCTCAAATACCCCGACCCCCTGTCGATCCACGCCGACAAGGCTCCGACCATTCGCATTCTGGCGCGCGACGGCAGTCTATTGGCAGAGCGTGGGCGCAAGCACCCTTTCATTCCCTTCGACCTGATCCCCACGCACGTCGTCGAAGCCGTGGTTTCCATCGAAGACCGGCGTTTTTACGATCACGGCGGCGTCGACTTTTCAGGAATGGTGCGGGCGGCCTTCGCCAACTTGCGAGCCGGCCGCTATGCCCAGGGCGGCTCCACGATTACCCAGCAACTCGCCAAGAACCTCTACTTGTCGCCAGAGCGCACGTTGCTGCGCAAGCTCGATGAACTGAGCATCGCAATCTGGCTGGAGCTGCGCCTCAGCAAACAAGAAATCATCGAACTGTACCTCAACCAGGTCTACTTCGGTGGCGGTGCCTACGGCATCGAGGCGGCAGCCCAACGACACTTCGGCAAGTCCGCCCGGGCGCTGTCGCTGGCTGAAGGTGCCGTCATCGCCGGCCTGCTGAAAGCGCCATCGCGCTATTCGCCTTCAAGCAGTCCTGCAGCCGCCCGCGCCCGAGGCCGCGTCGTGCTGCGCGCCATGCACGCTGCCAAATACATTTCCAGCGCCCAGTTGAAAAAGGCGCTCCGTCAGCCGGTGCGGTTCTCCAAGGCCAAGCCCAAGAACCTGGCCAGACAAACGGCCTATGCGACCGATTATATCCTCGACCATATGCCCGCCCTGCTCGCCGGGGAAACCGGCCAGATCGTCGTCGAAACTTCGATCGATCTGCAACTCCAGCGCTTCGCTCAAAAAAAGCTGTCTGAGAAGTTGCGCCAGAAGGGCAAGAAGCTGAAGGCCGGTCAGGGCGCTCTGGTCGTCCTCGATCGAACAGGCGGCATTCGCGCCCTCGTCGGCGGCGCTGATTACGCCAAAAGCCAGTATAACCGGGCGACCAAGTCCCTTCGCCAGCCCGGTTCGACATTCAAGCCATTCGTCTATCTGACCGCCCTCGAAAGCGGCATGAAGCCCGAGACGATCACCTACGATCTCCCACTCAGCATTTCCGGTTGGGCGCCCAAGAATTCCAACGGCCAGTTCCGCGGCAAGGTCACGTTGCGGGAAGCTCTGGCAAAGTCCATCAACACGGTTGCCGTGCGCCTGGGGCTCGATTTCGGCCCATCGAATGTCGCAGCCCTGGCCAACAGGGTTGGCATCAAGGCCAAGCTGCGCTCAGACCCCTCTCTTGCCTTGGGCACCTCCGAAGTCACGCTTCTTGAACTGACCGGTGCCTATGCGTTGTTCTCCAACGGCGGCCGCCGCGTCCAGCCACACATCATCCGACGTATTCCCACCGTGTCGGGCCGCATCCTTTTCGCCCACGACGAGGCTGCCGATGACACCGTTGTAGCGCTGCGCCACGTCGGTGCGATGAACGACATGCTGAATGCCGCGCTGATTGTCGGCACGGGCCGCAAGGCGGCGCTGAAAAAACACCCCGCCGCCGGCAAGACCGGAACCAGCCAGGGCTTCCGCGATGCCTGGTTTGTCGGTTACACCGCCCACCTGACAGCCGGCATCTGGCTGGGCAACGACAAGGGCAAGCCGATGAACCGCGTCGTCGGCGGCAGTCTGCCTGCCGACATCTGGCGCGAGGTCATGCACAAGGCCCACGCCAACCTTGCCCCCATGCCGCTGGCGGGAACGTTCCGCCCCGGAACCAGGATTGGCGATGGTCGAAAGCCATTCATTGCCCGCTTTGAAGGCGGCGCACGCAAGCGTGGCAGGCGGTCCAAGGCCGCTCTGACCCGCAAGCGCACCGTCCAGAATTCCCAAAGAATTCGCATCACGCCACCTAAGAACACGGAGGCGAAACGCAAGCGGGCAGCGCGTAGCAAGACACCGGCTCGCAACAACAGCACCGCCATCAATAAGATTGCCAAGATCAAAAAGGCAGCGGCGAAGTCGAAGACCACGGCGGTGGCAAACGCAAAGCCGGTTGCCCCCCTAAAGCCGCCACCGCTTCCCCAGCAGCAGCGTCGCTCACCCAAGCCAACTCCGCCGATCCATCCAACCGAAAGCATCTCGCCCGACTTTATCGCCCGCGCATTGAACGAGGTGCCCACCGGGCCAACACCTCGTTCCGATCGCACATATGCCGGCAACAGCAATGGCTTTGATCTCGATGCAATCAGGAAACGTCTCGATCAGGCCCCCGCCAACACGGTTCGCCGTCCGCCTTATATGGCTCTGGGGCGTGGCGCTATAACTTCGCGCCCCACGACTGGACGGCCTGGGCAGTAGTGAGAATTCTGCGGGGCTGATCGCGCTCAGTCTTCGCTGACGCCGTAGCGATGCAGATCCATTCCGTAGATCTGAAGCCAGTTCTTGGCCTCTTCCATGCGGGGAACCGCCCGGTCGACAAGCGCCCAGAACCGTGGGCCGTGATTCATTTCGCGCAAATGCGCCACTTCATGGGCTGCGACGTAATCCAGAACGAACGGCGGAGCCATCACCAGGCGCCAGGAAAACGACAGCGCACCTGTTGATGAGCATGATCCCCAGCGGCTCGTCTGGTCCCGGACCGTCAGCTTCTGGGGCGTCACGCCAATTCTGTTGGCGTGAAACGAAACGCGCTGTTCAAGATCCCTGCGCGCCTGTCGGAACAGCCACTTGCGCAGCCGCGAGGGACCGGTGTCTTCTAGCTGTGCAACGCGAATTTCACGATAACCGCGCGAGGGCTGATGCAGTTTGACGACGCCGGCTCCGCGCACCGGCTTGACGAACACAATGCGGTGCGGCGTGCCCCTGAGCGGCATCACGTTTCGATGTTCGAAGGGGACGGGATCGGGCAGGCTGCCAAGTCGCTCGCGAACCCAATCGATGTGGCGGTGGACGAACGACCCGGCTTCACCAAGGTCGCACTGCGAGGGAAGTGTCACGATGACCGCGCGACGCGTGCGGCTCACCCGCAGTGTCAGGCGCCGGGCTTTCGGATGGCGGCGCACTTCCACCGGAGCGCCCAGATCACCCAGGCGGGGGTCTTCCAACGAGACAGGTTTTCGTTCGCTTGCGGCCCGGGACATCAAGAAGCCTTGCACGGGTAAACTGGGTTGTTCGTAGGGGTCCGGTCGTAGGGTCCAGCCCGGGTTTGAGGCTTAAAATGCGTCGGATATCGACGCTTGGCCTTCGGTCCGCCTGATGCCAGTTGATCGGTTCGTAACTCACCAAGTCTACCAGCTTCGCAAGCCTTCGCGCCAGTGCCATAACGCAACAAGATTGCCAGCCAATAGTGGTGTAACGCACGCGCATCACAGGCACCGCAAGAAAGCTGTCAAATCCGCGACGCTTTGCAAAAATTCAGCAATGTCAATAATTTGGCAGGGTGATCATCCGCCAAGGCAGGCGCGTCCCATTAGGAACACGTGAGATGAATTAGCAACATACCCCACGAACATACCTCTTGACGCATGGCCGAATCAAGGCGTCGCCGACCAAATCAGATTCGTTGGATTGCTTAACGCCCGCCAAATAATCCGTGCACAATCAAACTCGACGCCAGTGCCCAGAGTCTGAAGGGCGCCATTATGCCTGCCGCATGGTCCTGTTTGTCCGCCTGGGCAGCCGGCCGTGTTCCAAGCGGCAGTCCGGAATTCTTGAACCTGCAAACCATCGGGTCAGGCCTGGCATCGTTGGCTGCCGCAAATGTAAAAGCCACATCGGAAATTTCACAGGCGCTGGCGTGGGCAGCCGACTTGGTCGCCCTGCTATCGATTTTAGCCACCTCAACGATGTGCTCGGCACGGGCGTCGTGTGTGCGAACGAATTGGGTAATCCGCGGTGCAATATCGCGGCGGAACCGCGAGCCGTTGAAAATGCCATAATGGCCGACGCCGGGTACTTCGTAGTGGTGCCGCTTATCAGCACTGATGCGCGGGGTCAGATCATGGGCTGCGCGGCACTGCCCAATGCCGGTGATGTCGTCCTTTTCGCCCTCGATGGTCATCAGCGCAACCCGGTGAATGGCACCTGGATCAACCCTGCGCCCACGATGATACATCTCGCCCTTGGGCAGTGCGTGGCGAACAAACACAGTATCTATCGTCTGCAGGAAGAATTCCGCAGTCAGGTCCATGACGGCCAGATACTCGTCATAAAAAATCCGGTGTTTTTCCGCCGAGTCGCAGTCGCCGTGCACCAGATGCATGAACATGTCTTTGTGCGCGACCATGTGGCGGTCGACATTCATGGTCATGAAGCCGGTGAGTTGCAAAAAGCCCGGATAGACCGAGCGGCCGTATCCCTGGTTTGGCCACGGCACCACCTCGATAGCGTTGCTGGCAAACCAGTCGGACCCCTTCTCTTCGGCCAGTTCGTTGACCGCTGTCGGGTTGACGCGTGTATCGACCGGGCCGCCGGCAAAGATCAGCGAGGCAGGGACGTTCGGATCGCCATCGGCCTCCATGAGAGAAACCGCGGCCAGGACCGGCACGCTGGGCTGGCACACGGCGAAGACGTGAACGTCGCCGCCGAAGTAGGAGATCATCTCCTGGATGTAATCGATGTAGGAATCGAGGTCGAAAGAGCCCTGTGAAACCGGCACCGACCGGGCGTCCTGCCAGTCGGTGATATAGACGTCGTATTCTGGAAGGAAGCGCTCCACCGTCCCGCGCAGCAGGGTCGCGTAATGACCCGACATCGGCGCTGCTAGCAGGATCTTTGGATCGCGGTCGTTGCGCTCATCGGTAATGGAGCGTGCAAACCGGATCATTTTGCAAAACGGCTTTTCCCAGACGGTCTCTTCGCGAACCAAGACCTGGTTGCCGTCGACGACCGTGGAGTGCAGACCGAAACTTGGCTTGGCATAGCGCCGTGTCGTGCGTTCGAAAACTTCGCACGCCGCCGCCGCATGTCGTCCTATCGAGGTATGCGTGAACGGATTGAACGGGTGCTTGAAAAAAGCTTCGTAGTTACCGGCAGCAGCGCGCGCAGGTGCGGCGGCAGCATGGCTGAGTTCATACCAATTATAGAGCACGGCGTTGTTCCCCCTCCGCCTGGCAAGTGATATCGCCCCTAAGGATGCCCATCGACACGCGATGTCGCGATCCAACTTGCCAGGTCCCCCAAGACCCCACTGTAGTGTTTGTGGCGCAATGTCACAGACAACGTTCGGCTAGTTGACGCCTTATTTTGAACAGCGAGTCGTTAACTTGCCCTGATTCGGGTTGCCGAGGGAACCTGATTGAGCCCGTTCGAATGAGTTTGCGCACCTTCAAGGCACATAGGGCTATTCGGGCAACTGCACGCGGCTATCGCTTGGCAATTGATGGTGGCCTCAAGTGTTGGCGACCAATACTATTGGTTATGTATTACCCAAGTCGGTGGCTGTGGTCTTCTGCTTGCCGATAGCGCGACTGAGCTTCTTGAAGTAAAGGTGTAATCAAGCTGTCTGCTCAAAGTGAATTGTTCCGGCTGACCGGCTTCGGTCAAGAGCAAGTTCGACTGGCGACCATCGTGCGGCTGCGTTGGATTGCAGTCTTTGGACAGTTGCTTGCGATATGCTTCGTTTATTTCGGCCTCGGCTTCGAATTACCGCTGGCCTACTGTTTGGTGCTGATTGCGCTGTCGGCGTGGCTGAATGTATTTCTGCTCCTGCAGTTTCCCCAGCGCCACCGCATGAGTGCGCCCTTTGCAGCTACGCTGCTAACTTACGACATGCTCCAACTCGCCGGCTTGATCTACTTTACAGGCGGCATTGGTAATCCGTTCGTCATGTTGCTGGTTGCGCCGTGCATCGTCTCCGCTGCAATTCTGCCCGCCGGCTTCACCATAGCAATCTGCGCCATTACCATCGTCTGCGCCTACGGTCTGACTTACGAATACTGGCCGCTGCCTTGGTATCATGGCATCAGGTTCGAATTGCCCATCCTCTACAAGGTCGGCATCCTCACGGCCGTCGGATCGGGATTGGTCTTCCTGGCGTTCTATGTGCGCCGCCTGGCCCAGGAAAGCCGGGACATGTCGACGGCACTGACGGCAACCGAACTGGTCCTGGCGCGCGAACAAAAGCTGCATGCGCTAGACGGGCTTGCCGCCGCTGCCGCTCATGAATTGGGCACTCCCCTTTCAACGATTTATCTCGTCGCCAAGGAATTGCAGGCGGAGCTGGGGCCCGATCATCCCAACGCCGCCGACTTGGCATTGCTTCAATCGCAATCCGATCGCTGCCGCGCCATCCTCAAAAAACTGACCCGCAAGCCCAGCGAGCAGGACCCGATGCATGCGGCAATCTCGATTGAGGAACTGATCAACGAAGCCGGCGCTCCGTATTCCGAATTGGGCAAAGTCCTGATGATTTCGGCGGCCCCTGCCGAGGGGGCAACAGGCGACGGTGCTGTTGAACCTGTTGGCCTGCGCCAACCCGGTCTGCTCTACGGCCTGGGCAACATAATCGAAAACGCAATCGACTTCGCCCGCTTTACCGTCAACGTTACAGCCCGTTGGGACAAAGATACCGTCATCGTAGAGATTCTCGACGACGGCCCCGGCTTTCCAGCCGATCTGATCGATTCAATCGGCGACCCCTATGTAACGACCAGGGGCGGGCATTCCGGCAAGCAATCCAAGGAGGCATCTGGTCTGGGGCTTGGGTTTTTCATCGCCAAAACGCTTTTGGAACGCTCAGGTGCGTCACTCGAGTTGGAGAACCGCTCCGGGGAAAAGACCGGCGCATTGGTCCGCCTGACGTGGCCGCGTTCAGCTTTTGCAGCCCCCGACGGCTGGCGCGCCCACCAGCTTGCCTAAGAAGAAACCCGGCAGGGTTTGATGGAAGCATTTGCGCCACAGCAAGGGTTTCATCATAATCATGGCGGTCTTGATTTACTTATACTCACGAAGGACTTGGCGAGAACTTTCCAGACACTATGCTGGCGCCAGTCAGGAGGATACGACCCGTGGACAATAACAACGAAGATCTCTCGTTTCGCCAGGATGAACTGCCCGAAGATGCTTCCCTGGTGATTATGGACGACGACAAGGCTTTCCTGCAGCGCCTTGGCCGCGCGATGGAGCAGCGCGGATTCGCCGTTCGCATGGCGGACACCGTGACCGAAGGTCTAAGCTTGGTTCGCCAGCAGCCACCCGCGTTCGCCGTCGTTGATATGCGCCTGGAAGACGGCAACGGCCTTGAGGTCGTCGCTGAACTCTCCAAGCTGCGCCCAAACGCTCGCGCAGTCGTCCTGACCGGCTATGGCAACATTGCAACCGCCGTAACGGCAGTTAAGTTGGGTGCGGTCGATTATCTGGCAAAGCCCGCCGATGCTGACGAGGTCACCGACGCCCTGCTGGCCCCGCCCAATTCCAAGGCCGCTCCTCCAGAAAACCCGATGTCTGCGGACCGCGTCCGCTGGGAGCACATCCAGCGCGTCTACGAACTTTGCAACCGCAACGTTTCCGAGACCGCCCGCCGCCTCAATATGCACCGCCGCACCCTGCAGCGGATCTTGGCGAAGCGCGCCCCCAAGTAGGTGCGCCCGCGCCGACGATCGAGTAGCACTTCGATTGTCGGCCGCTCGCCCGGCGGTGCCTTGCAGTTGTCATTTACAGATGACCTGTATTGGCACGCTGCCTAATGAACTGTTGAGGCTGCGGTAAGGGAAACTGGCGCCGCCCTCGACGTTTCGGAAATTCTTAAACCCTCCCCTCGATTGTGGCGCATGGGCAAATGTGTGCTCCGCCCGGGCCGAGCTGGAGGTTGAATTGATGAAGTCGGTATTCGTTCGCGTTTTGCGCAAGTCGCGAAAGCAGTCCCCGTCGGCCTTTGCCAGCAACGAGAGCGGAACCATCGCCGTCCTGTTTGCGTTGCTGCTGGTGCCCATCCTTGGCATCGTCTTCGGCGGCATCGACTATAGCCGCGCCCTCACCGTTCAAGGCCAACTCCAGACCGCCGCCGACGCCGCCGCCGTCAGTGCGGCAGCCCGCCTTGGCGAGGGCAAGGACGCTGCAAAGGGAGCCTTTGAAGCCTCCTTCCGCGCCAATCTACCCGAGAACCTTCGCGATCAACCCTACGACCTGAAGATCGCCGGCAACGACAAACAGCTCAAAGTCGAAATCAATGCCAGCGTCCCCACCACGCTTGTCGCGATGCTGGGCGTCAGCAAGCTCGACGTGACGGCCGCCTCGACCGCCAAGCCACCACAGCCCAAACTGTTTGCTCGTAGCAAGGCTGGCGGCATCCCGCAGGAAGCCCTGCCGCAGGGCGCTGCCGGCGCGCAGGCTCGCGCCAAGATCCGCCGCGCCATGCGCCGCAATGGTGGGGCGGGCGGAATGGCCGCTCCCAAGTTGCCCGACCAGCGTGAGATGGAAGAAGCCCGCCGCAAAATCGAAAGCGCCATGCGTGCCGCCGGCGTTCCCGCCGATATCGCCCGCCAGGTGCAGATGCCCGATCCCGCGGAGATCAAGCGCATGAAGGAAATGATCGCCCGCGAATTAGGCGGTCTTCGGTTCTAGAGCCCTTTCCGACCAAATCGATACAATTCTGCTTCTCAAGCGGCGAGTCGATCCAGCAGGAAGGTGATGCAATTCGATCTGGTTGATCGGATAAATCGCCTGACTCACTGGGCGGCCGCCGCTTGGAAGCCCGTATTGGCGGAGCCAATCTACGATTGGACGGGACGGGTGGATCTGCGCCAATATCTGCGCA
>JAHZKP010000085.1 GCA_022600345.1 Alphaproteobacteria bacterium
CATCGAATGAGCGCAAGGCAGACCTGCCTGGGTGGCTACACCGCTACAACTGGCATCGCCCACACGCTAGCCTTGACAAGAAACCACCGATCAGCCGTCTCGGCCTGACCGAGAACAACCTATTGAAGCTTCACATCTAGGCCTCGTCCCGGAATTCATCGAAGGCGACTGGCGCAGCGGCGCCGATCCGCAAAAGATCGAGGAACGCCTGCGCACCGACACCGCGAACGCCATCAAGGCCGTCTGCGTCGTGCACAACGAAACCTCGACCGGTTGCGCCAGCCGCATTGATGAAATCCGCCAGGCAATCGATGCCGCAGGCCACCCGGCCCTGTTGATGGTCGATACGATTTCCTCGCTGGGCTCCATCGATTATCGCCACGACGAATGGGGCGTCGATGTCACGGTGGGCGGCTCGCAAAAAGGCCTTCTGTTGCCGCCGGGCCTGTCGTTCAACGCCGTTAGTGAAAAAGCGCGCGAAGCCTCCAAGACCGCCACCCTGCCGCACTCATACTGGGCCTGGGACGAGATGATCGGCGCCAACGAGAACGGGCTGTTCCCCTACACACCGGCCACAAACCTGCTCTATGGTTTGGTTGAGGCCGTAAAGCTCCTCCATGAGGAAGGCCTCGACAATGTCTTTGCAAGGCATGCCCGCCACGCCGCGGCCACACGGTCGGCCGTCGAGGCTTGGGGTCTGGAGGTTTTGTGCAACAATCCTCATCACTATTCAGGGTCCCTGACCGCAGTCCTCATGCCTGAGGGCCACAGCGCCGATGCGTTCCGTCAGACGGTCCTGGAAAACTACAACATGTCGCTCGGCAACGGTCTTTCAAGGCTCGCCGATCGGGTCTTCAGAATTGGCCATCTGGGCGACTTCAACGATCTCATGCTAATGGGAACGTTATCAGGCGTCGAGATGGGCCTGAAAAGGGCTGGCGTGCCTTACCGGGCAGGTGGCGCGCAAGCTGCGATAGACGTACTCGTTGGAAACGGCGCAAGTGCATCGCTCGCAGCGGAATAAAAAATAAGACGCCTTGAAAAGAAACTGCTCGCCACACTGGGAGGACTATAATGAAACGATCGACCATCCTTGCCGCAGTCGGTGCCTTGGCAATCTGCGCCACACCGGCGGCCGCCGATAAGCTGAAACTGAAATTCGGCCATGTCGGCAAACCCGGGTCCCTGTTTGAAACCAGCGTCAATGAATTCGCCCGCTGCGCCAATGCAGCCCTTGGCGACAAGGCGGAAGTTCAAACCTTCGGCTCTTCGCAGCTAGGAAAGGACAAGGAGCTTCTGCAAAAACTGAAGCTCGGCCAGATTACCTTCTCGCTGCCTTCCTCGGTTATGTCTTCGGTTGCTGACGAGTTCGGCGTTTTCGAAATGCCCTACATCATCAAGGATCGCGACCACATGCGCCGCGTCCAGGAAAAGATGATGGACAGCGTTTTCCAGAAGGCGGTCAACGCCAAGGGATATGAGATCATCGGTCTGTTCGAAAACGGCTTCCGCCACATCACCAACAACGTCCGCGCCGTCAACAAGCCAGACGACCTTAAAGGCGTCAAACTGCGCACACCCAAAGGTGCCTGGCGCGTAAAGATGTTCAAGCTCTATGGCGCCAACCCAACACCGATGGCGTTCTCGGAAGTTTTCACAGCCCTCAAGACTGCCGTTATCGACGGCCAGGAAAACCCATACGCATAGATCTGGTCGGCGAAATTCCAGGAAGTGCAAAAGTACCTGTCGATCACCGGCCACGTTTATACCCCCGCCTATGTGCTCGTTTCCAAGAAGCACTTCGCCAAGTTGCCAGCCGACGTTCAATCGGCCTTGAAGCAGTGCGGCAAGGAAGGCCAGGACTTCGTTTATAAGGAAGCTGCCCGGCTGGAAACCGAGCTTCTCGAAAACCTCAAGAAGGGCGGCATCACCGTAAACACCGCCGACAAAGACGCCTTCATCGCAGCTTCAAAACCGATCTACGATGAGTTCGCCTCCAGCGTCGACGGCGGTCAGGATCTGATCAACACGGTACAATCGCTGGCCAAGTAAAATGTCGGGGCGCAGGTGCTGGCATCGCATCCCTGCAATCCTCAACATAAAAACTCAAACAGGCCGGACCAAGATCTTCCGGCCTGTTTGTCAGCCGCATCTCTAAGAATACGATTCTGAAATCCCCACCGACCGGCATTCTCGACCGGCCGGGCAATGCAATTGCGTTTGCACGGAGTAGCCCGCCGATGCTTGGCTCTATAAGCCGCTCACTGGAATGGTTGTTGGAATGGGTAACCATCTTCCTGATGGTCCTTCTCACCGTCATCGTCATCGTTGCCGTACTTTTCCGCATCGCCGGAGATTCACTGTCCTGGTACGACGAGGTGGCAGCCATCTGCTTATCGTGGATCACCTACTACGGTGCAGCCCTTGCGGCATTGAAACGACGCCACATCGGCTTTGACAGCGTCTTGCTGTCGCTTCCACTCTATCCGCGCATGTTGGCGGTCATAATCGCCGAAATCGTCGTCATCGGTTTCTTTGTCATCATGGCCTGGGCTGGCCTGCGTGTGCTTGAAGTCCTCGAAGGTGACTTCCTCGTTTCCCTTACTTGGGTGCCCGTTCAATTCACGCAGTCGGTTATCCCGATCGGCGCGGTGTTGTTCATCATCTGCGAATTGTTGAGCTTCCCCGAGTATTGGCGAATGACTGCAAGCGGCAAGTCGCTTGAACATGCCGAAATCGAAGAAGAGGTCGAAAGCGAACTCAAGAAAGCCGGGGCGCGCTAAAATATGTTGATCCTGTTCTGCTTCCTCGTCCTTCTCGCACTGATCTGCATCAACGTACCCATCGCGGTCGCCCTGGCCGTTTCCGCCATCTTCGGCCTGCTCGCCACCGAGGGCATCGACAGCCTCGTCACTGTCGCGCTCGACATGTATGATGGCTCCACCAAGTTCTCGCTGATCGCCATCCCGATGTTCGTGCTTGCCGGCGCGCTGATGAATGCCGGCGGCATCACCGACCGTCTAATTAATTTCGTCTCCGCATTGATCGGCTTCGTGCGTGGCGGCCTGGCGATGGTCAACATCGGCGTGTCGCTGTTCTTTGCCGAAATCTCCGGGTCTGCTGTCGCCGATGTCGCAGCACTCGGGTCGATCCTCATTCCGCAGATGAAAAAGCGCGGCTACTCGGCACCCTTTGCCGCCGCCGTAACCTCCTCATCAGCATCCCTGGCGATCATCATCCCGCCGTCGATCCCGATGATCCTCTACGCAACTTCGGCGGGCACATCTGTCGAGCAACTGTTTGTCGCCGGCATTGTCCCCGGCCTGCTGGGCGCATTCGGCCTGATGTTCGTCGCCTACATGTTTGCGGTTCGCTACAATTTGCCGGTCGAGGAGGCCTTCAACACCAAGCGGCTGACCTCGACATTCCTCGACGCGTTGCCCGCATTCTCGCTGCCTGTCATCATCCTGGGCGGCATCTTCGGTGGCTGGGTCACGGCGACCGAAGCTGCCGGGCTTGCCGTAATCGCAGCGCTGATCGTCGGCGCCTGGTACCGCGAATTCAATTTCCGGCACCTCAAGCGCGCCATGCTGGATGGCGGCATGCAAACCGCTGTCGTCATGTTGCTGGTCGCAGCGAGCGTCCTGATGGGCGGCTTCCTGACCCGTGCCCAGGTGCCTCAGCAGTTGGCCCAAAGCATCCTCGAACTGACGTCGAACCAGTACGTGATCCTTGCAATTCTCAACGTCTTCTTCCTGATCATCGGCTTCTTCCTGCATTCGGCAGCCGCCATCATCCTGGTTATCCCGATTGTCATTCCGCTGATCCAGGCTGCCAATATCGATCCCGTCCACTTCGGCCTAGTGGTAACCCTGAACCTTGCCATCGGCCAACAGACTCCCCCCGTGGCAAGTGTCCTGATAACCTCGTGTGCAGTCGCCAGGGCAAACATCTGGGAAGTCTCGAAGGTCAACGTCTATTTCGTTGCAGTGTTGTTTGCGGTGCTGATGCTGTGCACCTACGTGCCCGCGGTACCTATGTTCCTGGTCGAGTACTTCTACCGCTGACCAATGGAGAGCTGAGTGACCTCGAACGACATCCTCTACGACGTGCGCGATTCAATCGGCCGCGTCGTTTTCAACCGGCCCGAAGCGCGCAACGCGTTCACGCTTGCCATGTACGAAGAGCTGGCCCGCATCTGTTCAGACGTACCGACCGATGGATCGCTCAAGGCCATCATCATCACCGGAGCAGGCGACAAAGCATTTGGCTCTGGCACCGACATCAGCCATTTCCGCTCATTCTCGAAGCCAGAAGATGGCCTGGGCTATGAAGACAACATGGAAGGCGTGTTAAGTCGGGTTGAGTCTTGTCCCCTTCCAACCATCGCCGCGATCAACGGCGCCTGTACCGGCGGCGGTGCGGCCATCGCCGCCTGCTGCGACATCCGTTTGGCGACCCCCAACCTCAAGTTTGGTTTTCCGATCTCGCGCACGTTGGGAAACTGCCTTTCGGCGAACAATCTGAAACGACTGACTCCGCTTGTTGGTGCCGGGCGGCTTCGCGAAACCTTGCTGACCGCCCGCCTCATCGAAGCCGACGAAGCCCTCGCCATCGGCCTGGTTTCCGAAATCTGCGAAAGCGTTGAAGCGCTGCAATCTCGCGCTGACGAACTGGCAGCCAAAATTGCCGGTCACGCCCCGTTGACCATGCGCGCAACGAAGGAAGCGATGCGCCGCAACAACGCCGCAAGCCCGGTCGAAGACCGCGATCTGATCGAGCTTTGCTACATGAGCGAAGATTTCAAGGAAGGCATGGAGGCCTTTTTGGCCAAGCGCAAACCGAATTGGAAAGGTCGCTGACATGGGCGGTCCGCTGTCGGGTTGCCGCGTCATCGAACTGGCCCACATCATGGCAGGCCCCGTGGCCGGATTGATGCTGGCCGACATGGGCGCCGACGTTATCAAGGTCGAAAAGCAGGCCGGCGACGATTCGCGACGCTTCGTTCCCCCGACGATTGAAGGCGAAAGCGCAGCCTTCATGATGATGAACCGAAACAAGCGCGGCATCGTGTTGGATCTCAAGACCGAGGCCGGCAAGGACGCCTTGCGCCGCCTCGTTGCAACAGCCGATGTGTTGATCGAGAACTACCGCCTCGGCACCATGGAAAAGCTTGGATTGGGCTATGACAACCTGCGCCAGATCAACCCCGGCCTGATTTATTGCGAAGTCTCCGGCTTCGGCCGCACCGGGCCGTACGCCCACCGCGCCGGATTCGACCTCGTCGCGCAAGGCATGTCCGGCCTGATGTCGATCACAGGCGAGGGCCCCGGCCGCGAACCCGTCAAGGTCGGCCCGCCAGTCTCCGACATTACCGCGGGTATTCTCTCCGCCATGGGCGTTCTGGCAGCCTACGTGCACAAACTGAAAACAGGCGAAGGCCAAAAGGTCGACGCCTCGTTGTTTGAGGCCGGTATCACCCAGACCTATTGGCAATCGGCCATCGCATTTGCGACCGGTGTCGCCCCGCATGCGATGGGTTCAGCCCATCCCCTGAACGCCCCCTATCAGGCCTTCCAGACAAGCGATGGCTGGATCAACGTGGGAGCTGCCAACCAAACAAATTGGGAACGCATGCTCAAGTTGATTGACGCCGCCTATCTTAACAACGACCCGCGTTTCGAATCCAACGCACAGCGGATACAAAACCGCATCGTGCTCGCCGAAATCCTCAATGAGATCTTCCGCACCAAGCCGACCAGGGTTTGGCTCGACGCGTTCGAGGAAGCCGGTGTGCCCGCCGGTCCCGTCCTGTCGATAACCGAAATGCATGCAGATCCGCAGGCCATCCATCGCGAGATGATCGTCTCGACAAACCACCCCGTCGCCGGCGAAGTGAAAACGCTCGGACTACCTGTAAAGTTTTCCGAGACGCCCGGCGGTGTGAGGCGTCCCGCACCGCTGAAGGGCCAGCATACGATCGAAGTGCTGCGCGAGATCGGTTACTCGGGCACAGAGATCGACGAATTGGTCGATAGCGGCGCAGCGATGACGCAATGACAGGCTCTATTGATCAGCCATCCAGCCAGGCAGCCCCAAGGATGGGTCCGCCGATGCCCTCTTGAACCAGCACCGCACAGGCATCCATTTTGGTCCAGCTTAACGACTTGAGATCCAGTTCAAGCCGGTCAGCCTTTCCATTCCACATGCCAACCGGCGCGAGGTCACGCACGATATTGAAGTAGTTGAGCTTCCGCCCGCGGTTCTCGCCCCGCGCTATTTTTACGACGCCTGTCTTTTGAACCGCAGCCAGCCAAACCGTGGCGCTTTTAATCTTCAGGCCCTCAGGCGCCCCGCCCAGTTCGATGATCATCACACCTTTTTTGGAGCTGATGCTGACCGGCACATCCAGAGGGGCCAGTTTTTCAAAAGCCATGATCGACTTGTTGATCTGGCGTTCCTTGGAGCCGACTGCGTGTCCGCGCCCGTTGATCACCACCTGCGGCGTATAGACGGCACCATCGCCGCGCGACCTGGCATAGGCACGCTGGCGCTCCGAATAGCGCGGCGAGGCAAACGTATCCTTCCAGCCCAGATAGTCCCAATAATCGACAGGAAGCGTCAGTGCCATCACGTCGGGGCGCTCAACGAATGTCTTGAGGAGCTTGTCTGCAGGCGGACACGAAGAACAACCCTGGCTGGTGAACAGTTCGACGACTGCCCGCACCTTGCTGGATTGCTCCGCGGCCATGGCCGTATTCGCAGTTGCCCCGGCGATGAGCCAGGTTAGGGCCAGCGCAGGTATCAACGCATAGAAGTTATGCTGCATGAGAGAATTCGGACCTTCTTTTTTTTTGCAGGAGACCGGTCGCTACCTGCGGCCCCAATATCCAAAATACCACGATCAATAGGAAGTCACGAACCGGTTACGAATCCGCGAAAAAGAAAAAGAGGCCGCCCAGGGGCAGCCTCTTGAACCAGTTTTCCTAAGGATTGACGGGTCAGGCCGCCGCACCTGCCAGATTACGCAGCACGTGGTGGAGGATGCCGCCGCTCTTGACGTAATCGAGTTCGTCAAGGGTATCGATCCGGCAGATCAGCGGGATTTCGCCCGTCTGTCCATCCGGGAACGTCACCTTGGCAACCGTTTCCTGACGCGGCGTGATCTCACCCAACCCGGTGATCGAGATGATCTCAGCCCCCGTCAATCCGAGCGATTCAGCGCTCAGCCCATCAGCAAAGACAAACGGAACGATGCCCATGCCAACCAGGTTTGAGCGGTGGATACGCTCAAATGACTGCGAAATCACCGCCCGCACGCCCAATAGTTTCGTGCCTTTGGCAGCCCAGTCGCGCGAGGAACCATTGCCGTATTCAACACCAGCGATCACCACCAGCGGAACATTGTCGGCCTGGTAGCGCATCGAGGCATCGTAGATCGTCATCTCTTCGCCCGAAGGTTGATGGATCGTGTAGCCACCCTCTTTCTGGTTGCCGTTTTCATCGCGCACCATCTGGTTCTTGATGCGGATGTTGCCGAACGTCCCGCGCATCATCACTTCGTGGTTTCCGCGACGGGTGCCGTACTGGTTGAACTCGGCAGGCTGCACGCCGTTGTCCATCAGGTACTTGCCCGCCGGAGACGCCGCCTTGATCGCACCGGCCGGGGAGATGTGGTCGGTTGTGATCTTGTCGCCGAACACGGCCAGGATACGCGCATCGACAATATCGGTCAGCGGAGCAGGCTCGGCCGTCATGCCAACGAAGTAGGGCGGGTTGCGCACATAGGTCGAGTTATCGTCCCAGTCATAGGTCTCGCCCGTTGAGGTCTTGATGGCTTGCCAGTGCGCATCGCCCTTGAACACGTCGGAGTATTTCTCCTCAAACATCGCCCGCGTGATGTTCTTTGCAACGAAGTCCTGGATCTCATGGGTGGTCGGCCAGATGTCCTTCAGGAATACCGGGTTGCCGTCCTTGTCGTTACCCAGCGGCTCGGTCGTTAAGTCCTTTTGCACCGAACCGGCGAGTGCGTAGGCAACCACCAGCGGCGGTGAAGCCAGATAGTTCGCCTGAACGTCAGGGCTGACCCGGCCTTCGAAGTTGCGGTTGCCCGAAAGCACAGCCGCCGCGACGATGCCATTCTCGTTGATGGCTTTCGAGATCGGTGGCGGCAGCGGTCCAGAGTTACCAATACAGGTGGTGCAACCGAAGCCGACGAGGTTGAACCCGAGCTTGTCGAGGTAGGTCTGCAGGCCGGCCTTCTCCAGGTAAGCTGCAACGACCTGGCTTCCCGGTGCCAGCGAGGTCTTCACCCATGGCTTGGCGGTAAGACCTTTTTCGGCGGCGTTCCGGGCAAGCAGCCCCGCTCCGATAAGCACGCTGGGGTTGGATGTGTTGGTGCAACTGGTGATCGCCGCAATGGCAACGTCGCCATGCCCGATCGAATAGTCGGCGCCATCGACCGGGGCCTGCTTGTCCAATTCGCCGGGCAGCTTGAATTCGTTATCCATTGCTGCCGCAAAGCCAGACTTGATGTCGTTGAGTGCCTGACGGCCTTCGGGACGTTTGGGGCCAGCCATCGATGGAACGACTTCAGAAAGTTCCAGTTCCAGCGTGTCAGTGAAGACAGGTTCCTCGCCTGTGGTGCGGAACATTCCCTGCGCCTTGGCATAGGCTTCGACCAGTTCGATACGGTCTTCCGCCCGACCCGACATTTCCAGATAGCGGCGGGTTTCACCATCGATCGGGAAGAAGCCACAGGTCGCACCATATTCAGGAGCCATGTTGGCAATCGTTGCACGGTCGGCAAGCGTCATGTTGTCGAGGCCGGGGCCGTAGAATTCAACGAACTTACCAACAACGCCGCGCTTGCGCAGCATCTGCACGACGGTCAGCACAAGGTCGGTTGCGGTGACGCCCTCATTGAGCTTGCCGGTCACCTTGAAGCCGATGACTTCAGGCAGCAGCATAGAGATCGGCTGGCCGAGCATGGCAGCTTCCGCTTCGATGCCGCCTACGCCCCAGCCCAGAACGGCCAGGCCGTTGACCATTGTCGTGTGGCTATCAGTGCCGACCAGAGTGTCGGGATAGGCGATGGTTTCGCCGTTGATGTCCTTGGTCCACACGGCCTGCGAGAGATACTCCAGGTTGACCTGATGGCAGATGCCCGTTCCAGGAGGCACAACGCGGAAATTGTCGAACGCTTCCTGCCCCCACTTCAGGAAGTTATAACGCTCGCCATTGCGCTCGTATTCATGCTCGACGTTCTGGGCAAGAGCATTTGGCGTTCCGAATTCATCGACAATAACCGAGTGGTCGATCACCAGGTCGACCGGAACCAGCGGGTTGATCTTCTGCGCGTTGCCGCCAAGCTGGTTCATTCCATCGCGCATGGCGGCAAGGTCGACAACCGCCGGAACGCCGGTGAAATCCTGCATCAACACGCGCGCCGGGCGGTAACCGATTTCGTTGCCCGCCGAGCCCTTGTCGGTGAGCCAGGCCGCCATGGCCTCGATATCGGCCTTCTTGACGGTGCGGTTGTCTTCGAAGCGCAACAGGTTCTCCAAAATCACCTTCATGGAGAACGGCAGCTTTGAAATTCCCGCCAGCCCGTTTTTCTCGGCATCTGGAAGGGAGAAATAAGTATAGGTCTTGTCGCCGATCTGAAGCGTCTTTCGGCAGTTGAAGCTGTCGAGCGATTTGGCGGTGTCCGTGCTCACTAAGAGGCCTCCTCATGGGTGTTTTGGATCAGACGCTTGGAAGGCTGGAAACCTCGTTCAAGCGCGAGAGTCGGAAAACCAGTCGATGTGGAAAGCCGCGCCGCCGGAGCGCCGACGGAACAGATGCAAAGGCTGCCGGATTGGCCCGTTGCGGAACAATCGACCACGACATCGCGTTTTTTTGCGCTAGCACCAAACGTAATGGGGCCGTTATATACCGCCTCTAATGGCTCCGCTACTCAACTCACCCCTATCCCTTAGGCGCATTTTCCCTGCGCTTTGATCACCCGCAGCATCAATTCTCATCCCTGGACACTCTCTTGCGCCTGTTTGCCGAAAATCTAGTCGTCCGCCGCGGCTCCCGTATCGTCATTGACGAATTGTCCTTTTCCGCCGACGCCGGAGAAGCCTTGCTGCTGACGGGCCCCAATGGGTCTGGAAAAACCACCCTTTTGCGCGCGATCGCCGGTTTTCTGACCCCCGAGGAAGGTCGGGTGATGCTTGAAGGCGGGGCAAAGGATGCCTCACCAGGCGAGCAGTCCCACTACGTCGGCCACGCCAATGGCATCAAATCCAGCCTGACGGCGGGCGAAAACCTGCGCTTTTGGTGTGATTACCTGGGGGCGGGGACCGCGCGGGAGGAAAAACGCGAGCGTATCGACGAAGCCCTCGAGCGCTTGCATCTGCTGGCGCTTGAAGATATTCCCGCCGGCTACCTGTCGGCTGGCCAGAAGCGCCGGCTTGGACTGGCTCGCCTGCTGGTCTCCGCCCGCCCGCTTTGGCTATTGGATGAACCATCCGTATCGCTCGATACCGCCTCCGTCGGCTTGCTTGCCGGAATGGTCAAGGAGCACGTCGCCTCCGGCGGCATAGCCATCGCCGCCACGCACCTGCCTCTCGGGCTGGAAAACGCCTCCGAACTCCGGCTTGGCGCTGTCAGGCAGGAGGCGTCCGTATGAACCCGTTCCTGACGCTGCTGAAGCGTGACATCCGCCCGGCCCTTCGCGGGCATGACGTTTCGTGTGATGAGCCAACCGCTTCAACGCCGGCCCCTCCAACACGCGCCTGCGCAGTGTTGGGCACCAGAAAGCCGAGTGTTGAGCCAGAAAAGCGGTGGGCCGCACCATGAACCCGTTCCTGACGCTGCTGAAGCGTGACATCCGCTTAGCCCTTCGCGAAGGCGGCGCTATCGGAACCGCCCTTGGCTTCTACCTGATCGTGATCGCCATGCTTCCGCTGGGGCTGGGCCCGGATCTGAACCTGTTGAGCCGCATCGCGCCCGGCCTCCTGTGGATTGCCTTGTTGCTTTCCGCCCTCCTCTCGCTGGGGCGCATGTTCGAAACCGATTATGAGGACGGTACGCTGGAGCTGCTGGCGATCGGCGACATGCCGTTGGAACTGGTCGCAGCCGCCAAGGCACTGGCGCACTGGCTGACAACGGGCATCCCGCTCGCCCTGCTGGCGCCTGTACTGGGCATCCTCTTGAACCTGGATATCAGCGCCTATGGAGTATTGATCGCCACCATGTTGGCTGGAACCCCCGCCATCAGCTTTCTAGGCGCAATTGGCGCCGCATTGACGCTGCAGGCCCGCCGTGGCGGCCTTCTCCTGGCGCTACTGATCCTGCCGCTCTATGTGCCGACCTTGATTTACGGCATTTCGGCGATATCGGGCGCGCTTTTGGCAACCAACGCGTTTTGGCCGAACTTCCTGATCCTCAGCGCCCTGTCGATGGGTTCCCTCGTGCTTGGCCCACTCGCCGCCGCCGCCGCCCTCCGAATTCAGCTTCAGTGACGCTAGCAGGCTGTTGAAAAACTCAGTGAGGTCGCGATGCGAGACGAAATTGGCTGCCGGCAAGACGAGATGCGCAGAGATTGGAGCAAATCCGCCTCGGCAGAATGGTTCGATTTGGTCGGAAAGTGCTCTAGCTAGGACCGGACTTAAAGAAGGTGGCGGGAGTTTCTGCACCTCACGCCTTTTCACAACAAGCTGCCCCTCACCCCGACCCTCTCCCCGTGAAGTACGGGGAGAGGGGGCGAAGGTCGCTGTCGAAACGGAAAATTGCAACGGGGTTCCCTCTCCCCATAGCGCTAGCGTATGGGGAGAGGGGTAGGGTGAGGGGCAGATGCAAGCGATTTGATTGGCTGTGTTTCACGTGAATCTGCAACTTGAGTATCGACAGCATGTGTCTCGGTGGATCGTGCCGCGCCAGCTAGGTTTGGCGACTTTTTGGCAATACGCCTGTCCGGGAGCAAGCGCGACCCGCGTCTTATGACGCGCGCCCGCGCAGGTGCCCGACGCTTCAGCGTCGGATCAGCACCGTGAGCGAACTAACTATTCCGGGAGCAAGCGCGACCCGCGTCTTATGACGCGCGCCCGCGCAGGTGCCCGACGCTAACCAACACCGGTTCACCGAGTGTTGGCGAGAATGCGTCGGATCAGCACCGTGAGCGATATAGCCAAGCCACAAAAGAGAACAAATTGCCGCGCTACCAAGATGACTTCGCTCAATTGCGCTTGCCCCCGCTAGCCCTTAGAACCTGACCCTATGCAAAACCAGTCGATCACCCAGAAACTTGCCAACCCAACGCGCTTCATGGCGTTGTCGGGGGCGATCCTGCCTTGGCTGACGGCGCTTGCCATCGCGCTCATCGCATTCGGCCTTTATCGCGGATGGACCGCCCCGCCCGATTACCAGCAGGGCGAAACGATTAAGATCATGTACATCCACGTGCCGATGGCCTGGCTGGGCATGATGGCCTACGGCGTCGTCGCCGTCTCCAGCTTCGGGTTGCTGGTCTTTCGCCACCCCTTGGCCGACGTTTCCGCCAAAGCAGCAGCCCCCATCGGCGCGGCGTTCACGCTTCTGGCCCTGTTAACCGGCTCGTTATGGGGCAAGCCGATGTGGGGAACCTATTGGGTTTGGGATGCCCGCCTGACCTCGGTATTGCTCTTGTTCTTCCTCTATCTGGGTCTGATCGCATTACGCTCCTCGATTGAAGAAGAAACGCTTGCTTCCAAGCTGACAGCCGTCCTGGCGCTGGTTGGCGTTGTCATCCTGCCGTTCATCAAGATCTCGGTCGAAGGCATGTCGATCCCCTGGCTGGGCCTCGAAATCCCCGCCTGGAATACCCTCCATCAGCCCTCCAGCGTGTTTCGCTCCGACGGCCCTAAGATCCACTCATCTCAGCTTTATCCGCTGCTTTATTCAGCCTTGGGGTTCACGGTGCTTTTCTTTGCCCTGCATATGAAAGGCATGCGCAACGAGATCCTGCGCCGCCGCGTCAAGGCGCTGCGGATGGCCCAGGTCGACCGTGCCCGCGCCGAGGAACAAATGGCGGCCGCGCAATAAAGTGAGCTGGTAATCGCAATCAAGGAAGTGTCTTTTCCAATGGACTTAGGGCCTCACGCTACATTCATAATCGCCAGCTACGCCGCCGTCTCGTTTGTCCTGGGCGCCATGATCGCATGGCTTCTGTACGACGGTGCACAGCAAAAACGGCTGCTGGAAGACCTCGAAGCCCGGGGCGTCCGCCGCCGGTCGCGGGGCGGTAATACAAAACGGAAATCTGCTGAATGACCCAACCTGCCTCTGAGCAACAAGCAAACGCTGCGCCCCCGCGCCGCAATTTCGGCTGGGTCGTTGCCCCTTTGATCGTCTTTTTGATGCTGGCGGCGGCATTCGGCTATTCGCTATCGACCGGCGATCCTTCCAAGCTACCTTCCGCGCTCATTGGTAAACCGGTGCCGCAAACCCAATTCGCCGCTCTTGAGGGCCTCAAGACCAAAGGCACCCAGATCCCCGGTTTCGCCAGCACTGAGTTGGCCGACGGCCAGGTCCGGGTGATAAACTTCTGGGCTTCCTGGTGCGTGCCATGCGTCCAGGAACACCCGCTGCTGATCGCCCTGCAACAGCGCACGGGCGTGCCGATCTTTGGGGTCAACTACAAGGACCAGCCCTCGGCCGCTAAGCGCTTCATCGGCCGCTATGGCAATCCATATGCAAGGGTCGGCATCGATCCATCGGGCAGGAACGCCATTGAATGGGGCGTCTACGGCATGCCCGAAACCTTCATCGTCGATGGTAAGGGCCGCATAGCCTATAAGCACGTCGGCCCGATCTCGGAACGTAGCTTATTGCAGGACGTCATCCCGGCAGTCGAAAAAGCGCGTGCTGCTTCTCAGTAGCCGAGTCTTGGCTTCCGGCCGTGTCTCGGTCTTTGGCAAGGCTCCAGGCTCCAAGCATCGCGGATGTCTTGCTTGAAGCCCGAACCGCCTTATATCCCGGCTAGTCCGGATTATGGAAGAACAGCAAAAGGTCGTTAGAATGTCGATCACCGAAACTGAACTTGCCCAGGCCCGCACCGCTTGGGCAGATGCTCTTGTCACCATTGCGAAAGCCTACGACTCCGACGGGATCGACGGGGCCCGCGCGATCGCCAACGGTGTACTGGATGCAGCATATGGCTACAATCTTGGTCCGGTTTTGTTCAAACCGACCCTTTCGAGCGGCGAGACAACCTTCCGAACGACGAAAGTGGGTGCCCTCTCCTACTTTGTTGGCCACGACACCAACTACCCCCTCGACAGCGGTTTCGGGCTCAAGGGTTGGCGCGAGCACAGAACAGAAACTGCAGCGAGCTTCATCGACGGCGATGTCGCGATGTGGATGGGGTGGGTGATCCTGACCGACAAGGATGGGAAGGTCACAAAAGTCGACAAAAGCTTCGGCTACAAGAAGGACGCCGATGGCACGCTTCGAATTGTGCTTCACCACTCGTCCCTGCCATACGAACCACAGTTGAAATAAGCGTCGCATGCGCCAGCTATGTTCGGCGCTTGCCCTCATATCGCTTCGACCAGAACGATGCGGCCCCCGTCGATCAAACGACTTCCAGAAGAACAGGTGCCGTAGCGACCGCCTCTTTCAAGCATGCAGCGAGCCCAAGCTCCTGCTCTCCGAGGCTCTCCCCGACCACCCTGCGAACGCCCGCCGTCGCTTGCGCAATCGAGTCGTAATGGGATTTCCCGTCGAGCAGATGACCGAGGTACAAGGCTGCAAACAGATCTCCGGTCCCATGAGGCACGCCATTTCGCACCTTCGTGACAGCTTTAACGGCCCGAGCGCCGTCCACCAGCACATTGGCAATCATCCCTTCACCGCACGGCACCGATGTCGCGACCGTAACGAGATCTTCGCCAAGCTTCCGCCTCGCGGCTTCCGCTTGGCTTATAGTTCCAACCTCTTGGCCCGTCAGCCACGACAACTCAAACCGGTTCGGCGTGATGATATCTGCCAGCGGCACCAACTGATCGCGAATAGAGGCCGCAAGGTCACCGTCGACATAAAGCCCGCCCGGATCGTCGCCGATCACAGGATCGCACAGATAAATCGCCTCAGAGCCGCTCTTCGCCAGCCGTTCCAGCCCGCGCGCGACGACTTCGGCATGCTTCATACTCGGAAGAAAGCCCGTAATAACGCCATCGACGTCGTGCAGCCAGCCGTTGGCTTTAATGCCTTCGAGGATCGACACCATGCCATCGACCTCGACATCGACCCCGCCGACATGCTCGTACCCGTAGTGGTTCGATAAAACGACGCTGGGTACCGCGATGACCTCGTGCTCCATCGCCTGTAGAGCGGGCACAATGGCGCCCAGACCGACGTGCCCGTAGGCGACATAGGACGATATTGCGAGTATCCGGGCCATGATGAAGGACGGCTCCTTCAGCGATTGGGCGGTTGACGAATTTTCCCTATTGAATGGTCGCACGGCC
This sequence comes from Alphaproteobacteria bacterium, assembly GCA_022600345.1. Classification (GTDB taxonomy): domain Bacteria; phylum Pseudomonadota; class Alphaproteobacteria; order Rhizobiales; family Hyphomicrobiaceae; genus Filomicrobium. Next base: position 15,498 of record JAHZKP010000085.1, read on the forward strand.
CGTTAAGGCAAGCCATTGGCGCCGCTCGTTTGTAGGGACAAGCGCCATGACGGGCCGGGCCGGCGCACGGGTTTTCCAATTGCCGGTTTGCGTTTCCGCGCCGCTTGACTAATGTCGCGCTGCAAAAAATGCCTCGATTGCTCTGCGCCGGCGCACCATTCGAGCAGAAGTCACGGATTCTTAAGGAGCCCCGCATGGATGTCCGCCCCCGCCGCAGCGTACTTTATATGCCCGGATCGAACGATCGCGCGCTGGAAAAAGCCAAGACCATTTCTGCCGATGCGCTGATCCTCGATCTGGAAGACGCAGTCGCGCCTGATGCCAAGGTCGAAGCCCGCGAAAAGGTTTGTGCGGCGGTCAGGAACGGCGGCTACGGCCAGCGCGAACTCGTCATCCGCGTCAATGCCTTGGAAACTCCATGGGGCGCTGATGATCTCCAGGCCGCCTCCGAGGCCGGCCCCGATGCCATTCTGGTGCCCAAGGTGGCGCGCCCCGGCGATATTATCTCGGCGGCCAAGGTCATGACGGCTGCCAGCGCCCCCGACAAGACGATGCTCTGGGCCATGATGGAAACCCCGATGTCCATCCTCAATGTCCGCGAAATCGCGATGGCCGGGATTGAGCGCGAACATCGCCTCACCTGCCTTGTCATGGGCACCAACGACCTGATCAAGGAATCGCACGCCCGCATCTATGAAGATCGCTTCGCCGTCGTGCCGTGGCTGTCGATGACCATCGTTGCCGCCCGCGCCTATGGTCTCGACGTGATTGATGGCGTCTACAATGATTTTCGCGATGCTGACGGTTTGCGCCGCGAATGCGAGCACGGCCGGACCCTGGGCATGGACGGCAAGACGCTCATTCACCCCGGCCAGGTCGCCGTGACCAACGAAATATTCTCCCCGTCGCCAGAGGAAGTCGAATGGTCTCGCAAGATCATCGCTGAATTCGAAAAGCCGGAAAACGCCACTTTGGGCGTCATCACGGTCGAGGGCAAGATGGTCGAGCGGCTGCATTTGCAAATGTCGCTGCGCACCGTCGCCATCGCCGAGGCAATCCAAGAAATGAGCGCTGGCTGACCTGAGGCCCGCGAATTCTCCACACACCTGCGGTTTGCGGGCCAATTTCCTGCGAAAATAAAGACAGCATCGAACGAGAGCAATGGCAGTTACAAAAACCAATCCCGGCAACTTTTTCGAAGATTTCAAGCTCGGGCAGATCATCCGCCACGCCACGCCCAGGACGGTGACTCGCGGAGATGCGGCACTCTACATGGGGCTTTATGGCCCGCGCTTTGCTGTCCAATCATCGAAAGCCTTTGCAAAGGCCATCGGTTACGATGAAAACCCGCTCGATGACTTGCTGGTGTTTCATACTGTCTTTGGCAAGACGGTTCCCGATGTCTCGCTGAATGCCATCGCCAATCTTGGCTATGCCGACTGCCGATTCCTAAAGCCGGTGTTTCCCGGCACGACGTTATCGACGGTTTCCGAGGTCATCGGCGTCAAGGAAAACTCCAATGGCAAGACCGGAACCGTCTATGTCCGCTCCACGGGCAGCAATGAGGCCGGCGAAAAGGTCCTGGAATATACCCGCTGGGTGATGGTCAGGAAGCGCGACCCCGGTTCGCCGGCGCCAGAAGCCGTCGTGCCCGAACTATCAGACCGCGTCTCACCAGCAGACTTAGGTGCAGCCGTTCCGCCAATCGACGTGTCCAATTATGATTTCGATCTGGCCGGCAGCCCTCACCGCTGGGGCGATTATGAGTCCGGCGAAAAAATCGACCATGTCGACGGCATGACCGTCGAGGAGGCCGAACACCAGATCGCCACCCGCCTCTACCAGAACACCGCCAAGGTTCATTTCAACCAGCACACCGAATCTGAAGGCCGCTTCGGCCGTCGGCTGATCTACGGCGGCGTTGTGATTTCGCTGGCCAGGGCCTTGTCCTTCAATGGCCTGGGCAACGCGTTCCATTTGGCAGCGATCAATGGCGGCCGCCACGTGGCTCCGCTTTTCGCTGGAGATACCGTATACTCATGGTCGGAAGTGCTGGAAAAAGCAGAGATTCCAGGACGCTCCGACATCGGCGCGCTGAGAGTCCGCCTCGTTGCTGTCAAAAACCAGGCATGCGGTTCGTTCCCGTTCAAGGGCGCCGACGGCAAATATCAAGACGATGTGATCCTGGATCTGGATACCTGGTTGATCCTGCCTCGTTGATCTAGCAGGCTGTTACGAGATTAATATCCAAGTCGCGGCTGTATTCTGAGTCTGTCGCGATACTATGAGTATTATCGTAGGTTGAGTAACAACACTTGCTGCCCGATTGACGTTGATCAGTCATAAGAACGAATTTTTCGAATATTAATTATAATCGGGCAGTGTTCGCCAGGATTAGTGCGGCTTCGTAAAAAACGATTGCAAAGGGGCAATCGCAATTAGTGGCACGGTGGGTAGTTGATCGCCGTTCAAAATTAACCGTACAGCGTGAAATTTGGCGTATGACGTGGTGTAATGCAGGGGCTGATTGGGTCCTGCGCCAGGGTGGAATAAGAACGTGACAAGCCGAACGGCAGTTATTGGAGCAGGAGTAGCGGGGCTGTCATGCGCCCGTGTGCTCAGGCGTGCCGGTCATTATGTCGAGGTCTTCGAAGCCGAACGCATCATTGGCGGGCGCATGGCCACCATGCGGGTCGGCATCGTCCCATATGACCACGGCGCCCAGTATCTGACAGGCCGCTCGCCGCGCTTTCGCCGGTTCCTCGAAGAGTTGACCGCTTCGGGCTATGCCGCGCCCTGGACGCCGCGCGTCCTCAAAGGTCCCCACTCCGAAAGCGCTACCGTTGCCAACTGGATCGTCGGTGTCCCGGGCATGTCCTCGATCGTCCGGCCGCTGGCCGAAAGCGTCCGCATCCACACCGGTCAAGCGGTCCATACACTGTCGAAGCAGGAAGATGGCTGGTACATCTGGTTTGAGGATCAGTCGTCGGTTGGCCCGTTTGCCGCCGTTGCAGTCTGCGTTCCCGCCCCAAAGGCCCAGTTGCTGCTCGGCCCCCTGGAAAGCATGGCCGATCACCTATCAAAGGTGCGCATGTCGCCGTGCTGGGCGCTGATGGTTAGGCTCGACGAAGCGCTCCTGCCCGACCAGGATGTCTATTCTGACATGTCGGATGTCATCCGCTGGATTGCCAGGAACAACACCAAGCCCGGTCGCAACGCCCGTGGTGAAACCGTTATCGTGCACGCCTCGCCAACGTGGAGCCGGGAAACCATTGATGCCGACCCAGAAGTGGTGGCAGAGGAAATGTGGGGCGAGGTCTGCCACATCTTCAGCCTGCCTCCCAGCCGGCCCAGCCAGATGACCGCGCACCTCTGGCAACACGGCCTCGTCGACCAGTCATTGGGGGAAAGCTTCGTCTTTTCCAGAGAGGACCGTGTCGGCGTTGCGGGAGATTGGTGCCTTGGGCGCCTCGCCGAGCACGCCTTCGAAAGCGGTTTCGTTCTCGGCCGCGCCATTACCTAGTCACTTGAATAAGCTCTGACTTCCGCTCCCGCGCTTCCCGCCATCTGAACTATCCTACAGGCTGCGTTCGAAAACGAGCCCGGCTCGCGATCAGAAACGCCGTATTTGCCGTTAGGTGAATTGCCGCAGCGCAACGAGCAGGCTAAACCTCCGTTGAAGATCATCCCACCGACCCCCAAAATCGTGGAGACCTGAATGTCCGAGGCGCGAACGGCAAGCGGCAATAGACCATTATCGCCGCATCTGCAGATCTATCGGCCGCTGGTGAACATGACGATGTCGATCCTGCATCGCATCACCGGCGCTGCGCTGTACTTTGGTTCGCTCCTATTGGCCTGGTGGCTGATCGCAGCCGCCGTCGGCCCGGATTACTTCAACTACGTCAACGCCATTTTCGCCAGCCTGCCCGGCAAGATCGTGCTGTTTGGTTTCACCTGGGCGCTCCTCCACCACATGATGGGCGGTATTCGCCACTTCATTTGGGACACCGGCCGCGGATTCGATATCCCTACCGTCAAGATGCTGTCGATCATGAGCGGCGTTGTCTCCGTGGCTGCCACGCTGGCGATCTGGGGCGTTGTGCATTTCGCCGGTTGAGCAGACTGAATTCACAAACATTTCTGAGGCCGGAGCCACATCAATGAACATGCGCACCCCCTTGAAGAACGTCAGACATCTGGGATCGGCCAAGGAAGGCGCCGATCACTTTTGGATGCAACGCGTCACTGCCGTAGCCAACCTGTTTCTTGGGCTGTTTCTGGTCTGGCTGATTGCCAGCCTCGTTGGTGCCGATCACGCCGGCGTCAAGGCGGCGCTGTCGCATCCCATCATCGCGGTGCTGCTGGCGATGCTGATCATATCGGCAACGATCCACATGCGCTTAGGCATGCAGGTGATTATCGAGGACTACATAACCGGCGAGGGCTCGAAGGTTGTCTTGCTGCTGCTCAACAACTTCTTTGCGATCCTGGTTGGTGCGGCAAGCGTATGGGCAATTTTGAAGCTCAGCTTCGCATGAAGGTTGGACTGCGGCGGCTGCACGGGTCGCTGCGAAGAACAGATTAAGGGCGCGGATACTGCGATTCCGTTTCACAGGACTTTAGGAAGTGCGGACCATCTGCTCCACACGACTTTAGGAAGTGTGGACCATCTGCTCCACACGACTTTAGGAAGTGTGGACCATCTGCTCCACACGACTTTAGGAAGTGTGGACCATCTGCTCCACACGACTTGCAGGAACTGTGGACCAGAGTGAAGCCGTGGGCATCTTGCTCAACACAAGCTTGCGCAGTGTTGACGAGTGAAGCGCTGCGGAGAACTGTCAAGGCGCGGATGCCGCGAAGCCGTGGGCATCTTGCTCAACACAAGCTTGCGCAGTGTTGACGAGTGAAGCGCTGCGGAGAATTGTCAAGGCGCGGATGCCGCGAAGCGGTGGGCATCTGAAGCGCCAAACAGAAAAGAGGCATTCGGCATGGCTGCAACGAACGGCAACGCCTACACGATTATCGATCACACCTATGACGTCGTCGTTGTTGGCGCAGGCGGCGCGGGCCTACGGGCGACGCTGGGATGCGCCGAAGCCGGCCTCAAGACCGCCTGCGTGACCAAGGTCTTCCCAACCCGCTCACACACCGTTGCCGCCCAAGGCGGCGTCGCGGCCTCGCTGGGCAACATGGGCCCCGACAATTGGCGCTGGCATATGTATGACACCGTCAAGGGCTCCGACTGGCTGGGCGACCAGGACTCGATTGAATACCTTTGCCGCCATGCCCCCGCAGCCGTTTACGAACTCGAGCACTACGGCGTGCCGTTCTCTCGTACCGAAGACGGAAAGATCTACCAGCGCCCCTTTGGCGGCATGACCACCGAATTCGGCGAAGGCCCGCCCGCGCAGCGCACCTGCGCGGCAGCCGACCGCACCGGGCACGCCATGCTGCACACCCTTTATGGCCAGTCACTGCGCCACTCGGCTGAATTCTTCATCGAGTATTTCGCACTCGATTTGATGATGGACGAAGAAGGCGCCTGCCGTGGCCTCATCGCCATGTGCCTGGAAGACGGAACAATTCACCGCTTCCGCGCCAAGAAGACGATCCTCGCAACCGGCGGCTACGGGCGCGCCTACTTCTCGTGCACGTCTGCACACACCTGCACCGGCGACGGCAACGCCATGGTGCTTCGCGCCGGCCTGCCGCTCCAGGATATGGAATTCGTGCAGTTCCACCCGACCGGTATCTACGGCGCCGGCGTCCTGATTACCGAGGGCGCACGCGGCGAAGGCGGCTATCTGACGAATTCCGAAGGCGAGCGCTTCATGGAGCGCTATGCGCCTTCAGCCAAGGACCTCGCTTCCCGCGACGTCGTCTCCCGCTCGATGACCATGGAAATCCGCGACGGCCGCGGCGTCGGTCCCGAGGGCGATCACATCTTCCTGCATCTAGACCACTTGGACCCAAAGATCCTGCACGAGCGCCTGCCGGGCATTACCGAAAGCGCCAAGGTGTTTGCAGGCGTCGATCTGCGCCGTCAGCCTATCCCCGTCATTCCGACCGTCCACTACAACATGGGCGGCATCCCCACCAATTATCACGGCGAAGTCCTGACCTTGAAGGACGGCAATCCCGACCACGTCGTGCCTGGTCTGATGGCGATCGGCGAGGCGGCATGCGTTTCGGTGCACGGTGCCAACCGTCTGGGCTCCAACTCGCTGATCGACTTGGTGGTGTTCGGCCGCGCAGCCGGTCTGCGCTGCGGCGAGGTTGTCGAACCGGGCGCCCAGCCTGACCTGCCGTCATCGGCCTACGAGCCAGCCTTGAGCCGTCTCGATCGCTACCGCAATGCGTCCGGCGGCACCCCGACCTCCGAATTGCGCCTCAAGATGCAAAAGGTGATGCAGGCCAATTGCGCCGTCTTCCGCGACGGCCCGGTCCTGGAAGAAGGCGTTGAGCTCATCAACGAGATCTGGAGCGGCTCGGCCGACATCCGCGTTTCAGACCGCTCGCTGGTGTGGAACTCAGACCTTATCGAAACGCTGGAATACGATAACCTCATTGCCCAGGCGGCAGTGACCGTGACAGGTGCAGCCAACCGCAAGGAAAGCCGTGGGGCTCATGCGCGCGAGGATTATCCCAACCGCGATGATGAGAATTGGATGAAGCATACGCTGGCTTATGCCGACTACGGCCAGCAGAAGGTCAGCCTCGACTTCCGCCCGGTCCACACCTACACGCTGACCAACGAGATGCACTACGTCGAGCCCAAAGCGCGCGTGTACTAAGGCCCGCGTTTCTTGATGCTGCGACGGTAGACCTGGGGCCATGTTGGCACCTTTGAATCGTTTGGTCGGCGAAGTTTGTTAGATGGAGCAATGGAAAGGGAATTCGTCGGAGCAGCAATAGGCGTTATCTTAATTGGAGTTGTCGTTTACGCCATGTTCTTCGGTAAGGGGCCGACTGGGACCCAACGCCGCTCCGGGCGCGCACCGATCTGGAGATTCCGCGGAGGACTGCAATCAGCCCTTGATGCGCGCCGCGAAGATATGATCAGGGGTGATAAGCACCTACCGCGCTACCACCAAGCCCGACGAGCATCAGCACTAATGCTGATAGCCATCATCATGCTGCTTTGCGTTTTCGCCTTTTTGGCTGAGTTCTGGTGGGCAGAAGACACCCCGCGTCCCCCGTGGCCAGGCTCGTGACGATGGACCATTCGTCAGCCAGGTGTCTGACGAAATCGGTGCATCGGTCTGAACGCGACGACATGCTGTCTTGCGCGCCATAAAGATCCCGGGCATTCATTCGCCTTCAACAGCCTGGGGGACGGATCGTGAGGAACAAGCCTTCCGATAGGAACAAGAACGCCGCCAATAAGCCTGACAAGGCCTCAGGCAGCGATCCCGCCATTGAGGCAACCCGCAGCGCGCCCGATCCGTTTGCCGCCGTCCTACCCGCCCTTTCAGCCCTTGGGGCCATATCCTCGATAGCATCGATCAACTGGTCGGCTGAGGAACGAACCCCCGACCGGCCCAAGGCCAGGCGCAAGGCTAGCTCGGCAATTCGCGACCTGGAAACCTGCTGCATCGGCCTGATCGAAATCTTCAAGCGCTTTCAGCGCCATCCCAAGATGTTTTGCGGCGACGGCGCAGGCACCAATGTTCCCTTGAAATTCGGTGTTCACGGCACCCGCGTCAGCGGCGCCAGCGCCAAGCTCTACCAGCAGATTATCAACGACGTCGCCTCCATGCTGGTTCTCGCCTCCCAGAATGCCTTTGATGTCATGTCTGCAGTCGAGGATGGCGAAATCAACGCGCCAGAAGAGCTCTACTTCGGCTTTGGCGAATGCCAGGATGCGCTAAACGACCTGTTCCAGTCGCGCGCCACCTTGAAAGAGAGCGTCAGGCGCGGCCACTTCATTGCCGAGCGGTTGAGCAAGCTTGTCGCGGAACTGAAAAAATACCGCGTCGAATGAAATCTTAACGCCAACGCGCGCTGTTATACCAACGAAGCGGATAACTCTCAGCCGATCTGCATTAAAACCGAGGGAAAGAAGCTCATGACTTGTTCAGGGGTATCCTAAGCACACCTGCCGAACGTAGCGTTGACACAGACCGACCTACGCCGCATGTCTGATTGAACTGTTTGCACTGCAATAAGAGGGATGGCCCCATGGTCCAGCTAACGCTTCCCAAGAACTCGAAAGTCACCTCCGGCAAGAAGTGGAATTCGCCGGAAGGCAAGGGAAGTTGGAAGGAATTCAGGATCTATCGCTGGGATCCCGACAATAACGAGAACCCGCGCACGGATTCCTATTGGATCAACACCGACGATTGCGGCCCGATGGTGCTTGATGCACTCATCAAGATCAAAAACGAAATCGACCAGACGCTGACCTTCCGCCGCTCCTGCCGCGAGGGCATCTGCGGGTCTTGCTCGATGAACATCGACGGCACCAACACGCTGGCCTGCCTGAAGGCGATCGAAGATGTATCGGGTGCTGTCAAGATCTATCCCCTGCCCCACATGGAAGTGGTCAAGGACCTCGTGCCCGACATGAGCCACTTTTACGCCCAGCACCGCTCGATCGAGCCCTGGTTGAAGACGGACACGCCATCCCCGCCCGTCGAGTGGAAACAGTCCCGCGACGACCGCGAACAGCTTGATGGCCTTTACGAGTGCATCCTATGCGCCTGCTGCTCGACGTCGTGTCCCAGCTACTGGTGGAACGCCGACCGCTACCTGGGCCCTGCAATCCTTCTCCAGGCCTATCGGTGGGTTGCCGACAGCCGTGACGAAGCCACCGGCGATCGTCTCGACAACCTGGAAGATCCCTTCCGGCTCTATCGTTGCCACACCATCCTGAATTGCACGCGCGCCTGTCCCAAGGGGCTCAATCCGGCCAAGGCAATTGCCGAATTGAAAAAGCTGATGGTCGAGCGCCGAGTCTAAAACAGACCTGAAGCCCTAGCAGGCTGTTGAAAAACTCATGTGGCTCGCGACACCTGTCACTTTTTCGCATTCGGCCAGAAGCGGCGCGCAGCGCGATATGGTTTATCGTGCCAGTGCCGCGACGCCGCCGAGGCGAAAAAGTGCGGTGTCCCAAGG
>JAHZKP010000086.1 GCA_022600345.1 Alphaproteobacteria bacterium
TGCAATCGACAGCAGCACCGCACCCGCAACGCCAGGGACCAAGTGATCGTGACATTCCCAGGTGGGGGTGTCTGTTGCTTGCGCTGCTCACCACTCCGGTGCGGAGAACCGAACGGAGCCGGATGCCGCGAAGCGGTGGGCATCTGGAGGCGCAAAAAAGAGATTCACCCCCTCCTATCCGCGCCAGGATCGCTTAGCCCCTTGGCTTCAAGTTGACCTGCCGAATGCCGCGATTCCCCCATCCCCCTCACCTAGCGCTGCCACGATGACTTGCAAACGCCAAGACGCTGCCGCTGACATTCGCATGGTCGGTATCATTCGCCAGGGCGCTTGCAAGTCATGGCAGCCCGTCCTCTCCCTCCAGGGGAGAGGAGCCGACGGCGTCCTCCCCTTGTGAGATCAGGGACCAAGTGATCGTGACATTCCCAGGCGGGGGTGAGGTCACCAACAATCGGTTGCCCGCCTCAAGCCCCCAGCCCGGCGAATGGCAATTGGCGCACGCGCTTGCCGGTCAGCTTTGCCCAGGCGTTTGCAACCGCCGGGCCGATGGGCGGGACGCCTGGTTCGCCGACGCCCGTTGGCGGTTCGGTCGAGTTGTAGATCTCGACTTCGACTTCAGGCATCTCGTTTATGCGCAGCGATCTGTAGGTGTCGAAGTTCGATTGCACCACGCGCCCCTTGTCGAGCGATATGCCGGCATAGAGTATGTGGCCGAGGCCGTAGCCGATGCCGCCTTCCATCTGGGCATTGATGATATCGGGATTGACGGGCACGCCGCAATCGACCGCGCACCAGACCTTATGTACGCGGGGTATGCCGTCTTCATCGCCGGCTGAGACCTCTGCGATTTGTGCCACGTACGAGCTGAAGGACTTGTGCAGGGCCACGCCGCGCGCCCGGCCCTCTGGGACGGCAGAGCCCCAATCAGCCGATTCTGCGACAGCCGTCAGCACGTTGGCCAGCCGCTGATGCTTATCGCCTAAGAGCCTGAGGCGCTCGGCGACCGGATCCTTGCCCGCCAAAGCGAACAACTCGTCGAGGAAGGTTTCGGTTGCATAGGCGGTGTGGGTGTGGCCAACCGAGCGCCACCACAGCGGCGTCACGGCAAACGATTTCTTATGGAATGAAACGCGCATGTTTGGAATGGCATAGGGCAGGTCCTCGGCCCCCTCCACCATGGTCGGATCGACGCCGTTCTTTATCATGCCCTCAAATGGCGTTCCCTCCATGATCGACTGGCCGACCAGCACGTGATCCCAACCGGCAATGTTGCCGGACTCGTCGAGTGCGGCCTTCATCTTGTGCACGAATAGCGGGCGATAGAAACCGCCCTGGATATCGTCCTCGCGGGTGAAGACAACCTTGACGGGCCGCGATCGATCAATGGCCTTGACGGCGGCTGCGGCCTCATAGGCGACATCGGCAATGGGCGTGGCGCGGCGGCCGAAACTACCGCCAGCAAACAAGGACTGGATGTCGACTTCTTCGGGCCGCAAGCCGAGAGTCTGGGCAATCGCGGCCTGATCGATGGTCGGCATCTGGCTTCCCGCCCAGACCTTGGCGCTTCTATCGGTTGCCTCGATCAGGCAATCGAGCGGCTCCATCGGGGCATGGGCGAGGTAAGGGAATACGTACTCGGCTTCAAGCGTTCTGGTGGCGCTGCCAATTGTCTTTTCAACATCGCCGACATTGGTCACGACCTGGCCTGTTGCGGCGGCTGACTTTTGAAAGTCGGCAACGATTTGGTCCGTCGATCGCTTCTCAGCGCCGGTTTCGTCCCATTCGATCGACAGCGCATCGCGTCCCTTCTTTGCTGCCCAGAAGCCTTCACCGTACACAGCAACACCGCTTGGCAGGGTCTTGACGTCGACCACGCCGGGGACTTTGCGCGTGTTGCTATCGTCGACGCTTTTGACTTTGGCACCAAACAATGGCGGGCGCTGTATCAACACGGTCAACATGCCCGGCAGGCTGGCGTCCATCGTGAACTCGGCCTTGCCCGTGGACTTTTCCAGGCTGTCAAGTTTGGGCAGTTTCTTGCCGATCAGGACGAATTCGCCTGGATCTTTGAGGAACGGTTCTGCGGGCGGGGTCAGCTTGGCTGCTGCTTCGGCAAAGTCGCCAAATGAGCCCGACTTGCCGGCTGTCTTATGCGAGATGACGCCCTTTGAAATGGTGATCTCGTCTTCGGGCACGCCCCAAGCGTTTGCGGCTGCCTCGATCAGCATGGCGCGAGCGGCTGCACCAGCCTTGCGCATCTGCAGGTAAGAATTCGCCATCGCCGTGGAGCCGCCGGTGCCCTGCACGCCAAAGAACAAATTCTTATAAAGCGCGGCATTCGCGGGAGCCGATTGAGCCCGCATTTGCGACCAATCGGCATCGAGTTCTTCGGCGACCAGTGTTGAAAGCCCGGTGTAGGGCCCCTGACCGAATTCGATGTGTTTGATCATAACGGTGACGGTGGAATCGGGGGCGATGCGAACGAAGGCGTTGGGGGCAAACACAGCGTCCTGACTGCCGCCCTTGATGACGGCTGCCGCCCCCGACTGGGCCCTGGCCTTGGAGGGGATGTGCATACCCAGCACGAGGCCTGCGCCGATGCCACCGATACTCTTGAGTATGGTGCGGCGCGACGTCTCGATCTGTGTTGCGTTGTCTTGCCCGCAAGCGGATTGGGAGGCTGACTTGTCCGCCGAAGGGGAGACTGACTTATCAAATAGGAAATGCATTGCCGTAAACTCCCGATCAGCCTTTGAGGGTTTGTGCTGCTGTCTTTATCGCCTGGCGAATGCGCACATAGGTGGCGCAGCGGCAGATGTTGCCGCTCATGCCATCATCGATTTCGGCATCGCCGGGCTGCGGGGTTTCGCGAAGCAGGGCGACGGCGCTCATGACCTGGCCCGATTGGCAGTACCCGCACTGGGGGACGTCGTGCTTGACCCAGGCCTCCTGGATGGCTTTTGCCTCCGCACCCGTGATACCTTCGATGGTGACGATGTCGCTATCGGCAGCGACTTCGACTGGCGTGACACAAGATCGGGTCGCCTCGCCATCCACATGGACTGTGCAGGCGCCACATTGGGCAATGCCGCAGCCAAACTTGGTGCCGGTCATTTTCAAGTTGTCTCTCAGAACCCAGAGAAGCGGCGTGTCGGGCTCGGCATCGACCTGGTGCGTCTTGCCGTTCACGTTGAGGGTGAATTTGGCCATTGTCTCCTCCGGTATACTGGGGCGTCATTGCCGTCTGCTTGCAGGGGCTGGGGATGGAGCTGGAGCTGCGCCACTGGCCTGCATCATCGCTACCTTACATCATAGTGTTACGCGGCTGCGATGATTTCGGTCCACTCACGCTGGTTTGAATGTCGAATGGAGATGTGGGTCGTAGGAAGTATCTGAACAAGTTTTTGCCGTGCAGGCCACCACGAAATATTTTGCGTGCCTTACGAAAACGCGCCAGCGTTTATCCGGGGTCTACACAAAGTGCTTCCAGCGCATGCGTTTCCTGAAGGGCTGCAAGATCCCGGATAGCTCACTTGCTGCGCGGCATGAGCTTCCGGGAACGCAATTGGGTGGGAACCGTACCGGATAGCTCGGTTGCAGGCAAAATCCCTAGCCCGGCAGCGCAAAGCGGATGTCTGCCCCGTAGGCTGGCACGAGAGTTGGCCAGACATGAGGCGGGGCACCGCTCAAGGAGCCGCGCAACGCGGATATGGGGCCGCCATGACTGATGGCCAAGACCCGGTTTTTTGTTGCGAGCGCGCCGTACCAAGCCAAGACCCTGTCGCGCATTTGAAAAAGCGTTTCGCCATCGGGGGCGGAGAAGGTGGATGGCTCGTGAATAAGGCGGGCGATGTCGTGACCTGCGGCGTGGATATCGTCCCAGCGCTTTAGTTCCCACTCTCCGAAATTGAATTCGCGGAGACGTGGTTCGGGCCTTGCATTGGTGCCTAGTTTTTCTGCAACGGCTTCGGCAAGAAGGCGTGTGCGGGATAAGCCGGAGTGAATGATATGCGTCGGCGCAAGGGCGGCCAGTTCGGTGCTGAGCATTTGGTTGTGAGCAAGGCCTGCCGGTGACAAGTCAACGTCGCTGGCGCCGTAGCAGACGCCCTGCAAGTTTTCGTCAACTGCGGTGTGGCGAACCATGACGAGCCAGCCACGCGGTTCAGGGTTTTCGTTTTCGGCGGAATTTATCTCGGTCACGGCTTCAACTTCATGGGGATACCAGCGACGACGAATTCAACGGTATCGGCAACGGCCGCCACGCTCTGATTGAGGCGACCCTGACAATCGCGGAAGCCGCGTCCCAGTTCGGTTTCGGGAACAAGGCCAAGGCCCAGTTCATTGGAAATCAGGATGAGTTCGGCGGTGCAGTTGCCGGCCGCCTGGATCAGACTGGCGGTTTCCTTGTCAGGGGGCTGGCCGGCATGCATCAGATTGGAGAGCCAAAGCGTCAGGCAATCGACGACGATGACGGTGTTCGATGGGTGAAGCGCACCAGCCTCGATGATGGCGTCTTGGAGTTGCAGCGGCTCTTCGATGGTTTGCCACGTGGCGTCGCGCTCAGCGCGATGGGCAGCGATACGCGCCTTCATCTCGTGATCGAGGGCCTGGGCCGTGGCGATGAGGATCTTGCGGTCAAAGGGCTCGGCCAGGGCGAGTGCGCGCCGGCTCTTGCCTGATCGCGCACCACCCAGGATCAGCGTCGTCGTCATTATGGCGCGCCGTGCGATTTGGCGATTACCGCCAGCGCGAACAAGACGGCGATCGCAGCGATGGAAGCACTTGTGCCCAGCGCATCCCCGGTGCGTCCGCCAAGATAGCGCTGCGACATCCAAGTCACGCCCAGGGCGGCCATGATGGTAGCGGCAAGGGTGCTTGCGGCGGCACCGGGGCCCAACCCGATGAGGCTCAGAACTGCGGCGATCGCAAAGGCCAGCCCGACGATGCGAATACGGGGGGCCGGGGTTTCGAATGCGAGGCCGTCTGAGCGGGCCGGCTGAAGAAGAGCAAGTGGAATGCCAATGGCCGCACGCTGCAAGGCGCCTACGCAGATGAAGACGGCTGCCATGCCGCCGAACTGGGGTTGCCATGATGAAGAGGCGATTTCGACCAGCAACGTTGCCGACAACAACAAGTAGCCGATGAGCGCAACCGAGCCGTATGTGCCAAGACGGCTGTCGCGCATGATGGTGAGCTTTTTATCGCGGGTCAGTCCGCCGCCGACGCCATCGGCAAAATCGGCAAGGCCGTCTTCATGGAAAGCACCTGTTGCGAATGTCATTGCGACAAGGGCTGCAACGACGGCGGGCAGTGCACTGAGGCCAAGAGCGACGCAGGCGGCAAAGGCCAGTGCCCCCACCGCGCCGACTCCCGCACCAACAAGCGGGTAGGCCCAGAACGCGCTACCCAGGTCAGCCTTCGTTTGCACGGTAAAGCGTGGCACAGGAATGCGTGTCAGCAATGTTGTTGCCAAAAGCAATTCTTCGCCCATGCGCCGCAGCGGGGTGCTCGGCTTGGCCCGGGCGTAGGGATCGTGTTGCGGTTCAGTCGTTTTATCCAGCATCGGTCCTGTTCTCTACCGCGGCTTCCTCAAAGGTTGCCATTTGATTGTGGGTGGCAGCAGCGGTGCGCACGATTCCTGCTGCCAATGCTGCGCCTGTTCCTTCGCCCAATCGCATCCCGAGATCCAACAAGGGAGGGAGGCCGAGATTTTGCAATAGCCTGGCGTGGGCGGGTTCTGCTGACACGTGGCCGGCGATGCAATGATCAACGATCGCCGGATTGTCCTTGAACAGCGGGGCCAGACTGGCGCAGACGACATAGCCGTCCAGGATGACGGGGATACGTTTTTCGCGAGCGGCCAGGAGGGCTCCGGCAATGGCGGCCTGCTCGCGGCCACCTAATTGGCGGAGCGTTTCGAAGGCGGTTGCCGCACCGCATTCGTTTCTGAAACGCGCCATGGCTTTATCGATCACATCGGCCTTGCGCGCGATGCCATCCTTGTCATGACCGGTTCCAGGCCCAGCCCAATCGGCACCCGTTCCGCCAAACACGGCGGCGCTCAATGCCGCGGCAATTGTCGTATTGCCGATGCCCATTTCACCTGTGATGAGGATATCGAGGCCGTCGTCGACCGCAGCCGCCCCTATGTTGATCGCCTCAAGGGTGTCGGCAACGCTCATTGCCGCGCCGGTCAATATGTCGTTCGTCGGCGTTTGCAGGTTGAGCGGCATGACCTGCAGATCAAGTCCGAGGGCGCAGGTGATTTGATTGATGGCTGCGCCGCCGCTTTCAAAGTTCGCCACCATCTGTTCGGTCACCGAAGGCGGGTAGGGGGAGACGCCGCGTGATGCGACACCGTGATTTCCCGCAAAGACCACGACCTTGATGTTGTCGGCGCGCGGTGTGCCACCTTGCTGCCAGCCGGCCAGCCAAACCGCAATGTCCTCCAGCCGACCCAATGAACCAGGCGGCTTGGTCAATCGCTGCTGGCGGTGGCATGCGCTTTGCCGCCTGCCAACGTCGGCGCGGGGCAGCGCGGCGAGGGATGCGCCAAAGTCTTTGGCAGTTGCAAAGGCCTTCGACATTGCGGTCATGTGTTTCGAACCGGCTTGCCAGAGAGCTCACTTTGCAACCACTGCGTTTCGATAAGCGGCGCAATCCAGGACAAATTGTTTGCCATTCTTTCACGTGGAGGCTGGTAGATTTCAATCACAGCAAATTCGGGGTGACGTTTATGAAATTGACTATAATTGCTGCCATATGTCTTCTGGACACATTTGTATTTGGTGAATTTCTCACGACCAATGCCTCATCGCTTATGGTGAAGGCTTTGTCAAAGCAAGAGCTACAGATGGTGTCGGGATACCTGCGGTGTGGAGACGAGGTAATCGGAAAAGCCCTCACCAGACTTGCCCCAGGTTCTGGGGCCGTGGAAGAACGGGCGATACTCGCCAGCTACCCCGGCTGCAGTTTCAGCACTCTTTATCGCCTGTAGTTACTATTCTGCCTCAAGTCGAACTTACCGTCTTGATATCGATGAATTCGATTTCCTCATGCCGGTCGGCGGTGGTGGAGAGGTTATAGACTGAAGGCGCCAGGTAGACGTAGTCGCCGTCCAGGTCGTGGGCAATGTTGGAGCGGTAGCGCGCGACGAATTTCTCCAGGGCTTTTTCATCTTCGCAGCTTATCCAGCGGACGGTATCGCAGGGTGCGGGATCGTAAGCCGCTGAGAGGCCATATTCGTGGGTCAGCCGGTCAACGAGCACATCGAGTTGCAGGGCGCCGATGACACCCACGACGGGCTGTGTTCCATCGATCGGATTGAACAACTGCACGACGCCTTCTTCGGCCATCTCTTGTAGCGCGTCTTTCAGCTTCTTGGCTTTGATGGCATCTTCAAGCCGGACGCGGCGCAGGATTTCTGGCGCGAAGTTTGGGATGCCGGTGAAGACGATGTCCTCGCCCTCGGTCATCGCATCGCCAATGCGCAACAGGCCACGGTTGGGAATTCCGACGACATCGCCGGCATAGGCTTCTTCGGCCAGCGAACGGTCTTGCGCGAAGAAGAATTGCGGGGCTGTCAGCGCCATGGTCTTGCCCGTGCGCACGACCTTGGCCTTCATGCCACGTTTCAGCTTGCCTGAGCACACGCGCATGAACGCAATGCGGTCGCGATGGTTGGGGTCCATATTGGCCTGGATCTTGAACACGATGCCGGTCATTTTCTTCTCGTCGGCGTGGACTGTTCGGCTGGCGGCGTTCTGATCGCGGGGCGGGGGCGCATGAGCCACCAGCGCATCGAGCAAATCGCGGACGCCGAAGTTTTTCAACGCGCTGCCAAAGAAGACCGGTGTCAGCGTGCCCTGCCGGAAGGCTTCAACATCGAAGGTTCCGGCCGCATCCTCAACGAGTTCGATTTCCTCGCGCCAGGTTTCCAGGTCGTGGCCGTCGAGCAGCGTATCGAAGACGGGATCGTTGGGGCCTGATACCGGCTCGCCATCGGGGTTCTGGTCGACGCGGCGGACGCGTTTTTCAGCCAGGTCGTATGTACCCCGAAAGGTCTGCCCCTTGCCGATCGGCCAGACCATCGGGGCGGTGTCGAGGGCCAGGGTTTGTTCGACCTCGTGCAACAGGTCGAGCGGCTCCTGGGCTTCGCGGTCCATCTTGTTGACGAAGGTAATAATCGGGATATCGCGAAGGCGGCAGATTTCGAACAGCTTGAGCGTCCGGGCCTCGATGCCGCGTGCAGCGTCGATGACCATGATGGCCGAATCAACCGCTGTCAGGGTGCGATAGGTATGATCGGAAAAGTCTTCGTGGCCGGGGGTGTCGAGCAGGTTGAAGACGGTGCCGCCGTATTCGAACGTCATGACCGACGTGACCACCGAAATCCCGCGTGTTTTTTCAATCGCCATCCAGTCGGACCGCGTCGAGCGGCGGTCCTTTTTGGCTTTCACCTGACCGGCAAGCTGGATCGCACCGCCGAATAGCAGCAGCTTTTCGGTCAGGGTTGTTTTACCGGCGTCGGGGTGGGAAATGATCGCAAATGTGCGCCGGCGGGCAATCTCATAGCCCAGTTCGCCCGGCTTTCCGGCCGGCCTGGCGCTCTTCGTATCGGTTGGTGCGGCCTCGCCGGCGGGCGGTGACGTTGCGTCGTCCATGATATTGCCTGTTTGCTGGGTGAACAGCGGCTTTTATCTCACTCACGGACCAATTGCGAGGGGGCGGACAGAAACTGGCCGGATTGTCACCGGTTTGGCACTGTTCAGCCGCCTGAGGCCGTGATCGTCCAATACCCTGTGAGAAAGGCGGGTTAGGTGTTGCCTTGGGGCTGTCAGATGGGCTACATGAGCGCTTCGCCGACATTTTGGCTAGGGTTCCGTTTACAAGACGGTGCTATGTGTAGGTGCGAAGACCGGCGCGATACCGCGCCAGATGCTGCCGTAGCTCAGGGGTAGAGCACTCCCTTGGTAAGGGAGAGGCCGAGAGTTCAAATCTCTCCGGCAGCACCATTTTCATTTTCCCCATCGAAATTCCCTCTAAAGCCCTGAATGGCAACGATTTTTTTGAGTTCAAACTGCCTGTTTTTCGGCAGTAATCGAGATGCCCCGCAAAGGCCAATTTGAGGACGATCCGGCGTAGTTCTAAACGCCCTGAATCCCAGAGTTTGCAGGGGTTTCCCAGGAACTTGAGCGAGAGTTCAAACAATTCGTCGAAGGTGTATTTGGAACGAGCCGGATTTTCCGTTTTTTCGAGCAGGAGAAGGCGTTTTCGTTCCAGTTCCTCGATCTTATTTTCATAGGCCTGAACGACGCTGGGATTGGATGTTTCGACGATCCGATCCAACAGCTGGTCGATGCTCTTCTGCACCTTGACGGCATCCGCCTTGAACGCCTTCACTGCCGATGTGGCTTTGGCTGCCTGCTGCTCCCAGCAATCGCGGAACATAGCACTGGCCAACTCAATCAGAGGCTTGGGCGGTTCGAGTTCTGAGAGGTGTGTTCGAAATTTCTGTTCCAGCTTGTCGCGGGCAATCGACTTTCCCTTTTCCGAGCAACCGCGCTGGCGGCAGAAATAATAGGGATAGTGCTTGTATTTGCCCTTGCTCCAACCAGCGGTGAGCGCCGTACCGCAGGAGGCGCAGGCAACAGCGCCGCGTAACGGAAAGTCTTCCTTGCAGTCTTTGCGCGTCGGCGCATAAACACCGGCAACGAGCCGAGCGATGTTTTTCTCCATCGTCTCGAAGCTGATCAGCCCTTGATGGTTGCCCTTGCGCAGCGACACACCCCATTGGGGCGCTTGCACGTAACCGGCATAGATTGGCTGCTCTAGCTGTGTATTTCCAGAAGGTTGTTCGCTTTCTCCATTGGAGATTGTCCATTCGGTCAGGACCGGGAACGCTGATGTTGCGCAACGTCAGTGATTCTCCGGAGGACCGAATGAACGTTCACAAGAATGCACCGCTTACA
>JAHZKP010000087.1 GCA_022600345.1 Alphaproteobacteria bacterium
AGGGGATGCGGCGAAATTGACTGCCGGACTGCGTTGCGCCGGTTTGCCGTGGGGTCCACCACGCCTGCACCGGACGCGTCTTGCCGGCAGCCAATTTCGTCTCGCATCGCGACCTCACTGAGTTCTTCAACAGCCTGCTAGATTATGCGAATTCCTCCGGCGCATGGCACGTCAAAGAATATCTGCGTCACAAGCCGTATCTTGTCACCTGGCGCCAACACCGGCTTGCCGAGTGTTGGGCAAAAGACAGCGCCCCCCAATAAACAAAGGACCGGTCAAGCCTCAAACAGGCCTGTCCGGTCCTTTTAGGGAGAAGTTCATTGTGCCCTGCAATCGCACCGGAAAACCGGCTTTGCGTATCGGGCGGTAGTTTCAGACCGCTTTTTTGTTTGTATTATCCGGAAGTCTCGATGCAATGAGCATTCGCGCCGGTATTGCGGTCATCCTTCCACTGTTGACTGGATCGCGCTCGAATTGAGGTCGATCCCGCAATATGAGGGCCTCAGATGAGGCCGCCCATTATTTTTTTGCCTTGGCGCGCGTAGCTTTCTTTGCCGCAGGCTTTTTGGCAGCAGGCTTCTTTGCGACGGTTTTCTTCGCTGCGGGCTTCTTAGCAACCGTCTTGCGTGCAGCCGGCTTTTTTGCAGCAGTTTTCTTGGCGGCAGGCTTTTTGGCGGCTGGCTTCTTTGCAACCGTCTTCTTTGCGACAGCCTTTTTAGCTGCGGGCTTCTTTGCAACCGGCTTCTTTACAGCAGTCTTCTTCGCGGCCGGCTTCTTTGCGGCGGCTTTCTTCACAGCCGGCTTCTTTACAGCAGTTTTCTTAGCGGCAGGCTTTTTAGCCGCCGGCTTCTTGGCAGCAGGCTTGCGAGCCGAGGTTGCCTTGGCGCCGCGGCCAGGAGCAGCCTTGCGGGCAGATGCCGATGCCGTCGTCCGGGTGGACTTGCGTGCAGCCGGCTTTTTCGAAGCAGCAGCCTTGGCAGGAGCAGCCGTTTTTGCGGCCGGCTTTGCAGCGGCAGCAGCAGCCGTCTTGGCCGGAGTTTTTGCTTTTTTCGTCTTCGTCTTTGCGGTGGTCTTTTTGACCGTTTTGGTAGTTGCCATTGTTGTAATCTCCAAGTTTTTCCAGGGGGTAATGCGAATCAACTTCAACCCAAAAAAACTTTGAACAATTTCAACGCATTTGTTGACACCAAAAACGAATTGTCGGGTGAGAAAGATTGCGCGGAGGCAAATTCTGTTGCCGTAAAGACTCAAATTTGAGTGTTTTTAGTGGGATACGAAAAAGTGCCGACACGAAAACTGAGAAAAACAACGCAACGGATTCGTTGCGTGCGATGCAGATTTCACATCCAAGAATGCAAAACGCCAAACATCGCTCATCAATAACGACGAAAAAAAGCGCGGCAACTTTGACGTCGAAACGTGCTAGTTACCGCGCCTTGTTTTTTGCAATCCGACACCCGTTGAGCGACCCAATGCAAAACGCAAAGATTCAAATCCGGTTTGCAGTATCGGTCATCAACTTTTGAGAAAGTCGGATCAACGTGTCGTTGTTAAAAATCACGCCGCCTTCTGCAGCCGTTTCCGGCTGACGTCGAGAACGCACATCAGGTATCCGACGCGGTCTTCCACGACTTCCGACATGATCGAGAAGTAGTTGGAATCGAGCGGAACGATATCGCCAATTACTTCGCCGTATTCAAAGTGAAGGTCGGCTTCGTGTTTTTTGGCGATGCGCTGCATTTTCTGGTTTTGCGACAGGCAGCTCATATAAAGATGAAGAACGCCGCGATTACGGGCGGCTCGGATAACCCGGCTCATCAACTCGCTGCCAACGCCGCGATCCTGATAATCGGTTTCCACCGAGAAAGCTGCTTCGGCTTCCTGGCCCCACGTATCTCCCAGTTTCTTCAACTCTGCCACCGCGCGCACTTCACCGTCCTCGATGAAGGCATAGACGATCGAGCCTTGTTCGTTCATTCGCTCAGCGTAGTCGCTGACGAATTTGTCAGACACCGCGTGCGCAAAGCGCATCCGCCTGCTGGTGTTATCGAGTCGAAGCAAATGGTCCCGGAATTTATTGATTTCCGTCGGCCACAGCTTCCTGATTAGTCCTCCCGAGAACTGATGCTCTGACATGTGTCACCTCACATTCGTTCTGGTCTCAAGGCCGTACGCTACGATTGGTGGGGCGTCATACCTGGCGACCATCGCCAGCCCCTCGGCTTGAGTTGATACTTCAAACAGCACTGATGCTGCGTCGCACCATACTCCCAAACAGATGGCATGTTATTGACGGAATTTAAGGTGGCGACGCTGTCGCAGGGGGGCAGACGATAGTCGTGATGGCCAAAAGCATGAACCTTAGTCATCTGATACGTCAGCGTTTTTCACACCAACGAGGGCGCTGGGTGGCTGTGTAAATCAGCCCGGCTGCGCGCTTCGCGCATGGGTGGTCCGCGAAATTAGCTGGACTGATGCGACATTATTCATGCAAAAATCGGGGCTTGGATGGGTCGCCAACGGGAAATTTCAGACCAAAGCATGATGCAAGCCTACCTCGATCGCATAGAGGCCGGCGAGATCGAGCACAATCCGCAGCAGGCCGAGATCGTCACCCGTCTTGACGATACCGCGGCAGAATTGGCGAAGTATCGCCCGTCCGCAGGTGGACTGTTCGGCTTGTTCAAGCCCAAGTCCGGTCCCACGCCACGCGGCCTGTATCTTTACGGTGGCGTCGGGCGCGGCAAGACCATGTTAATGGATCTGTTTTTCGCGACCGTCGACTTCGGACCCAAATCCCGCAACCACTTCCACGAATTCATGGCCGACATTCATGACCGCATCGGCCATGCCAGGAAATCGGTACCTGGCGATCCGATTCCGCAGGTTGCTGCCGAATTGGCCGAACAATCCAAGCTATTGTGTTTTGATGAACTCCACGTCACCGATATTGCCGATGCCATGATCCTCGGTCGCCTGTTCACCGTGCTGTTCGAACGCGGCACCGTCGTTGTGGCAACTTCGAACGCCCACCCCTCTGAACTTTACCGCGACGGCCTCAACCGCCAGCTCTTTTTGCCGTTCATCGATCTGATTGAAGATCACATGGACATTGTCGAACTCATATCAGGCAAGGACTTTCGCTTGGAAAAGCTCTCCGGGCGCACACTTTATTATACCCCCGCCACCTCAGACAGCCGGGAAGAGCTGGATGGGCATTGGCAGCGCCTGACCGGCCGCCCCGCCAAGCCCAGCCCGGTCGAGTTGGAGGTCCTGGGAAGAACGATCGTCGTTCCATCCGCTGCGATGGGCGTGGCCCGCTTCGATTTCACTGACTTATGCGCCAAACCGCTCGGACCCCGCGACTACCTCGCCGTCGCCCACCACTTTCACACCTTGATCATCGACAACATTCCGGTCCTGCCGGCGGCGAAACGAAACGAAGCCCGGCGTTTCATCAACCTCATCGACGCCCTGTATGACAACCGCGTCGGATTGATCGCGTCCGCCCAGGCAGAGCCAGGCGAACTCTACATCAAGGGTGACGGCGCCGACCTGTTCGAAAGGACGGCTTCACGTCTCATTGAAATGAGGTCTGAGCAGTATCTTGCAAGCCGCGATGAACGTGCCCGGCATGAGCTGCAACTGACCTGAAGCCCGGCCCTTCCGAAATTGACCGCGCCAACCGGCCGCCACGACCCGCTGATCAGGGCGGACTGGCACCCCACTTTCGTTTCACATGCCATCCGCTTGCTTGAACGCACCCCTGTTTCGGTCTAGCAAGTCCGTGACCTAGTCGCTCAGTCCGGCGCGGGCAGGTTCCGCTACTCCTTTGCGCACCTGACTTTTACGCGGCAGGCGACGGCCATCGTCCTAATTTTCGATTTCTCAAAGGAGTCCACCCCATGGCGCGTACCAAGATCGCATTGATCGGGTCCGGAATGATTGGCGGCACGCTGGCGCATCTCGCCGCCCTGAAAGAACTGGGTGATGTCGTGATGTTCGACATCGCCGAAGGCCTGCCCGCTGGCAAGGCGCTCGATTTGGCGCAATCTGGCGCTGTCGACTGCTTCGACTGCCGCATGTCGGGCACCAACAGCTATGCCGACATCGAAGGCGCCGACGTTTGCATCGTCACAGCCGGCGTTCCACGCAAGCCCGGCATGAGCCGCGACGACCTGGTTGAAATCAACCTGAAAGTGATGGAGCAGGTCGGTGCCGGCATCAAGAAGTATGCCCCCAATGCCCTCGTCATCTGCATCACCAACCCGCTTGATGCCATGGTCTGGGCCCTGCAAAAAGCTTCCGGCCTTCCACGCAACAAGGTGATCGGAATGGCCGGCGTGCTCGATACTGCCCGCTTCCGCCACTTCCTGGCCGATGAACTCCAGGTCTCCGTCGAAGACGTTTCAGCTTTCGTGCTCGGCGGCCACGGCGACGACATGGTCCCGTTGACCCGCTATTCGACGGTCGCTGGCATCCCGCTCCCCGATCTCGTCCGCATGGGCTGGATCAAGCAGGATCGGCTAGATTCGATCCTTGAGCGGACCCGCAAGGGCGGCGGCGAGATCGTTGCACTTCTAAAGAGCGGCTCGGCTTACTACGCGCCGGCTGCTTCGGCGATCGAAATGGCCGACAGCTATTTGAAAGACAAGAAGCGCGTCATGCCGTGCGCCGCCTACCTCAATGGCGAATATGGCGTGAAGGGCCTTTATGTCGGCGTACCATGCGTAATCGGAGCTGACGGTGCCGAGCGCGTCGTTGAGATCGATCTCAACGGTTCTGAGCGCGCGATGTTCATGAAGTCCGTCGACTCGGTAAAAACTCTGGTCGATATGTGTAACCGGATTGCCCCGAACCTGGGCGAGTAAGATTGCTCTTCGGCGCGCTCTCTCGGGCGCGCCGAAATTCGCCCCACGACGGGATATGAATTTGCCGTTTCGGCGAACTGGCGCTGGCAACGGGCCCCAAGCAACACCTGCAGAACACTGCAAACAATCCGGCATCGAGATAACGGTGGTAAGACGATGAACATTCACGAATATCAGGCCAAGCAGGTCTTGAAGAGCTTCGGTGCACCTGTTGCCGATGGAAACCCGATCCTGTCGGCCGATCAAATCGAACAAGCGGTCAGGTCGCTCCCCGGCCCGGTCTTTGTCGTAAAGAGCCAGATTCATGCCGGCGGTCGCGGTAAGGGCCGGTTCAAGGAACTGGGCCCCGATGCCAAAGGCGGCGTTCGCGTCAGCTTTTCCGCCGACGAAGCGATTGCCCACGCCAAGGAAATGTTCGGCAACACTCTGGTGACCAAGCAGACCGGTCCAGGCGGCAAGCAGGTCAACCGCCTCTACATCGAAGACGGCGCCGACATTGAGCGTGAACTCTATCTCTCAATCCTGGTAGACCGCACGGTCGGCCGCACAGCCTTCGTCGTTTCCACCGAAGGTGGCATGGACATCGAAACCGTCGCCGAGGAAACGCCTGAAAAGATCATCACCGTTGCCATCGACCCTGAAACCGGTGTCACGGACGCTGATGCAACTAAACTTTGCGAAGCCCTCAAGCTTGAAGGCGACGCCAAGGCCGACGGTATGAAGCTGTTTCCGATCCTCTATAAAGCGTTTACCGAAAAGGATATGGCGCTGCTTGAGGTCAACCCGCTGATCGTCAAGAAGGATGGTCATCTTCGCGTTCTCGACGCCAAGGTCTCCTTCGACAACAACGCACTCTTCCGTCACCCCGACATCATGGAGCTGCGCGACGAAACCGAAGAGGACGCCAAGGAAATCGAAGCTTCCAAGCACGACCTCGCCTACGTCGCCCTTGATGGCAACATTGGCTGCATGGTCAACGGCGCAGGCCTCGCCATGTCGACGATGGACATCATCAAGCTTTACGGCGAAGAGCCAGCCAACTTCCTCGACGTCGGTGGCGGCGCTTCCAAGGAAAAAGTGACGGCTGCCTTCAAGATCATCACCGCCGATCCAAAGGTGAAAGGCATCCTGGTCAACATCTTCGGCGGCATCATGCGCTGCGACACCATCGGTGAAGGCGTCGTTGCAGCCGTCAAGGAAGTCGGCCTCAAGGTTCCTCTCGTCGTTCGCCTCGAAGGCACCAACGTGGAACAGGGCAAGAAAATCATCAATGACTCGGGCCTCAACGTCATCGCCGCCGACGACCTCGACGATGCCGCCCAGAAAATCGTCGCCGCAATCAAGGGGGCCTGAGAATAATGTCAATCCTGATCAATAAAGACACCAAGGTCCTCGTTCAGGGCCTGACCGGAAAAACCGGCACTTTCCATACCGAGCAGGCGCTTGCCTACCACGGCACGCAGATGGTCGGCGGTATCCATCCCAAGAAGGGCGGATCGACCTGGGAAGGTTCAGGCGGTGACAAGCTGCCGATTTTCGCAACTGTAAAAGAAGGCAAGGACGCAACGGGCGCCAATGCTTCCGTCGTCTACGTGCCGCCCGCCGGTGCAGCCGCAGCGATCATCGAAGCCATCGATGCTGAGATCCCGCTCATCATCTGCATCACCGAAGGCGTGCCCGTCATGGACATGGTCAAGGTGAAGGCGCGCCTGGAAAAGTCGAACTCGCGCCTCGTCGGCCCGAACTGCCCAGGCGTTCTGACGCCCAATGAGTGCAAGATCGGCATCATGCCAGGCTCCATCTTCAAGAAGGGCTCGGTTGGCATTCTTTCGCGCTCAGGCACGCTCACCTATGAAGCCGTGTTCCAGACCACCAACGAAGGCCTCGGCCAGACAACGGCAGTCGGCATCGGCGGGGACCCGGTCAAAGGCACCGAGTTCATCGACGTGCTCGACCTCTTCCTCGACGACCCCGAAACAGAATCGATCATCATGATCGGCGAAATCGGCGGCTCGGCAGAAGAAGACGCCTCCGCCTGGTTGATCGAACAAGCCAAGTTGGGCCGCAAGAAACCAATGGCAGGCTTCATCGCCGGTCTGACAGCACCTCCAGGCCGCACCATGGGCCACGCCGGCGCTGTGATTTCAGGCGGTAAGGGCGGAGCAGAATCCAAGATCGCCGCCATGGAAGAAGCCGGCATCCGCGTCTCCAAATCCCCCGCCCGCCTCGGCAAGACACTTGTCGAGGTGTTGAAGGGTTGAAAAAGGTAGTAGCGCCTCTACTGCATACTAGGGCCCGCTCTCATGCTTGGGCTGGGCTCTAGATGTGAAGCTTCAATAGGTTGTTCTCGGTCAGGCCGAGACGGCTGATCGGTGGTTTCTTGTCAAGGCTAGCGTGTGGGCGATGCCAGTTGTAGCGGTGTAGCCACCCAGGCAGG
>JAHZKP010000088.1 GCA_022600345.1 Alphaproteobacteria bacterium
GAAACAACGCGATACGATTCTCCACAGGACAGCTCTCCCTGAAAGGCATCGCCCGAACCTCCATTTGTGATTCGGACAAAGCTTGAACTGTCAGGAATGCTCCCGGTCTATTCTGTCAGGGATGTCCCCGGTTTGTACCTAGCGCCGCCTCCCCCCATCCCCCCTCTTGGCGCTACGGGAATTTAACCCGCAGTCTTCCCCCCGGCTGCGGGTTTTTCCGTTCAAAAGCTCGGCAGGGATTTCAGGGGGCACTCAGCCAATCAGCTATCGTTTAGCTTCCAGCCTTCGGAAATCGCTTCGGTCAGCCCAACACGACTTTGGGACATGCCTATCGGTGTTAGCTCCTGCTAGTTCTGCCAACGGCCTCGGAGGGAGGCTCGCCTTCAATGGCAAACGGCCGCCAGTCTGTTGAAACGTCCCATCCCCCGCAACGTCATTCCCGCCCCGGCTCGGAGGCCGGGATAAACTCCGGCGGGGACCTAAGCAAGGCGCTGTATTCACTGCCATTTCTAATGTTCCCCTAGGTGGAAAGAATTGCCGGAGCGCGTGGCCTCAAGGATGGCTGGCAGAGGTTCCTTGATGCTTGCATGGGTCTCCACCTTCGTGGAGATGACGGAGGTGGGAGTGGTGATTTTGGGTGGCGCTTCGCGGCAGCAGTCACTGCCCAATGGCGGGAATTACGGTCCGGACCAAAGGGGATAGGCATGACTTCAGGAACTGTGGACCATTAAACCGCTTCACAGGACTTTAGGAACTGTGGACCATGAAAAAGACCGGCACCACGTTAAGCGGGCACCGGCCTTCATTTCGTTTTTGTGCAACGTGGCGAGTTCTTTTCCACGCGAGACTAATTCAGCCGTTCCAACGGCCTGAAAGCAGTTTGCCCAATCGCTGCAGCAGACCCCCCTTCATGGGAGGGGTATCATTTGTATTGTTATTGCCCTGCGCAGGACGGTTTCCGCTTCAAGATTTCGGCGCAGCGAACGGGTGCTCGGCGGTGTCGCGCTGGGCTGTAACTTCAGCAGCCGTCGGCGATCCTGCGATTGCCCGCTCAAGGGCTTCCTTGGTGGCCTTGTAGTTGTATTCCTGGATCTTGGCGTCGTCTGCCGCTTCCCAGTGAATGAACACGCCAACGGCGATGTACAGATCGTCAGCTTCGTCAGCCGGGATCGTACCTTCGGCAACGCAATCCTGAACGGCCTTGGCAACGGCATACTGAGCCGGTCCAAACATCTGGACGGCCTGGCGGGCGTCTTTGATGGTGACTTTGTTGTAAAGGATGGTGTTTGGCTTACATGGCAGGTTTGGCGCCACGACCGCGAGCAGTGTCGTGAATCCGTCTTTGTTGTTGGTCAAGGCGTTGCAGAATGACGTTTCTGCAGCCGAACCGCGTGGACCGATGATGAGGTCGATGTGAGCAACTTCGTTTCCGTCGCCGACGAGCGATTCGCCGACCATAACCTTGTTGATTTTGGCCATGATAGAAACTCCTCCCAGAGTTTGCTGAAGGGTTGAAAGTTCCGCCCGAGCGGACGGAACCCCAGGTTTGGGGTTCAGGCGAACTATCCCAGTTGTCAGCGAAAGGGGATCGAGCCCCAATCCGGTTGCCAGATAGCAGCGCCAGGGCGCCAAGGCGTAGATAACGCAGGACTTTGGTCTAGTACAAGGGCCTTACGCAGCTCTTGGCCCTGCAACCCTCAATAAAAGGCATTCAGCAAACAATGTCGCGACCACAAAGTCGGCTGTGGTGCCCGGATTAAGGCCCTTTGCCTTCAAGTCGGCATCAAACGCGAAGAGCTGGGAAAAATTCTCTTGTTGCGCCACCGGACTGACCAAAAGCAGCAATCGCCGCGCCTCCTGACGCACCTCGTCGGCCACCTGGACGCCAAACTTTCGCACCAGATGTGAATCCAAATAGCGTGAAAGGAGCCCCATGTGCAGCGTCGTGACGGCAAGGTCTTCGGTCTGGGCAAGCTTTCGTGCCTGGCTCAACAGTGGCAGGGCGAATTCGAAAATGTCCGCATAGCCCGTGACATAGGCAAGCGCGATCCGGTCGCGTCCCGCAGCCAGCGCCATTGCTTCGCGCACCCCCATTTCGCAACCATTCCTGACATCCCCCTCGCCAACGTCGCCCAACCCACCTGGATTGGCGCTCGCGATCGCTTGGAAAGTCTGTTCGGCATCGCTCTGGTCAAGCCCCGCCAGCACCCTGCCAAGTCGACCGCTGAGGCTTTGCTGCGCCATCACCTCGCCAGCAGCATAGGCCAGCGGCGCACACAGCATGATGATGCCCAGGTTCGTATTGCAGCCCGCGGCTGCCAGGCTGGCGTCAACTCCGGAACGTATTCGGTGACCGACCTTCATCCCCTTGCGCGCGATATGCGGGGCGGCAGCCTTGGCAGCGCGCTCGAAGTGCGCGACATCCATGTCATGGCCGCCGGCGTGAACATGAACGTTGCCGGGCTTCAAGGCGCTCAGTTCGGCTTTGCACGCTGTCAGGAAGGCCTCGGTAATAACGTCAGGTGAAAGCGGAAAGGTCATTGCGAGCGCCCCGCCTTAGCCCCACTGACGGCGACGAGGAAATCATTGGCCAGTTCGCCGGCGATATCGCAATCGGTGATCGATTGCAGGCCCTTCCAGGCCGGATTGGAATTGATTTCAAGCACCATCAACTGCCCCCCTGGGTCGCGGATCAAGTCCACCCCGGCGTAGTCTGCCCCAACAGCCCGGGCTGCCGCCAGTGCCAGCCGGTTTACTTCTTCGTCGAATTCGACAGCCAATGGCCGCCCACCCTGATGCACGTTGGTAATCCAGTTCGGCCCGCCACGCGCCATCGATCCCAGGATACGATTGGCGGAAACGAACACCCGCCAATCGACGAACTCGTCCGCATCGGGTGCGCGGAGATATTGCTGCAGGTAGTAGACGCCGTGAATATCGTCTTCCGTCGGAAGGTCATCGAGTTTATCGACCCGTCGGACGCCATTGCCCTGCGATCCAAACATGGGTTTGGCAACCAGCGGCAATCGGCCTTCAGCATATTCTCGGGCCGCATCAAGCCCCTCCGCCGTCCGGGTTACAGGCACACGCAGGCCGGCGCGTTGAAACAGGAACGTGGCGGTCGATTTATCGACGCACCTTTCAATCACGCGGGCGCGGTTCCAGACCCTCACGCCACTTGCTTCCAGAGCGTGCAGGATGCCCAGCCTGAACGTAATTTCCTCCAAGGACCCCTTGGAAATTGCCCGAACAAACACGCCATCGGGCAGGTCGCCATCAAGGCCGGGCAGGTAGATCCCCGATTCAAGGCTGGTATCGAAGGCACAATGCTTCAGTGATGTCGTAACGACGATTGCGCCGCGCTTTTCCATCGCCGACTTGAGACGGCTTGCATGCCAGTCCCCACCGCCCGCCTCGACGAAGATAACAATGCGGGGGCGCCTGTCGGCCGATCGTTCGCGCACAACTCTGCGAGCCTCAGGCAAAGCTGGCGTCGACGATATCTGGAGCCAGCTTGCCGGCGTGGAAAGACCGGCCGGTATCGAGGTTCGAGACGGTGACGACAGCAGGCGAAAATAGCATCGGATCGATTTTATAAAAATCGCCGTCGACTTCCGCGAAAATCTCGGCAAACGGCTTGCCATAGGCAGGCGATCCAGATGACGGCAGCTTTTCGGCTAGATCTTTTGCCGCCTCGTCGGTGCCCGTGACGAACAACTGAACCTGCCCACCATAGATGATGCCGTCATTCGTGCGGCCCATCGCCTTGACGAAGTCGGGTATCGGCGGCGCCAAGGGTGCAGTCCCGTAGCCGTCCTTGATGTTTTCCAGGGGGAAGTGCAACTCGTGCGCCTTATGCAGCGCCACTTCCAACACCCGCGCGCCGATCTGGACGGTGCCAGCAAGGCTCCAGGTCGGTGCAAATAGAATTGTCAGGTTCTTCGTTGGGATCTTGCAGGCATTGGCAACGATCCGCGCGACGCTGGAAGGTGGCGCCTTGTCGCCTTCGATGACCAGCACGCCGGCATCGTAACTATCGGAGTAATTCAACTCCTTGAACAGATCCTCGACCCGCGACAGTGCCCGCGCCGGGCCCGATCCCAGCGCAAAGAAGCCCGATGCCTCCTCGGTAATCGTCCAGCCGGCATATTGGCTGCCAAGGCACGAGATAACCGGATCGCTGGCATGGACGACGACGCTGAGCGGCCATTTGCCAATCGGCGAGT
This sequence comes from Alphaproteobacteria bacterium, assembly GCA_022600345.1. GTDB lineage: Bacteria > Pseudomonadota > Alphaproteobacteria > Rhizobiales > Hyphomicrobiaceae > Filomicrobium. Next base: position 4,227 of record JAHZKP010000088.1, read on the forward strand.
TTCCCGCAATCTGGACGCTGCCAAGCCCTCCCATGCAGATCTCACCGAGCAACCGGCCCAATTCAAGGCAGCCGGGAACTGCCGCCCCGCAATCGATCAGGCGTTCGCCGCCCTCCCCGAACGAAACATTGCAGCGCAATCCACCAGCCCTGGCAACGATACTGTTCACGATGCTGCAGGCATTGGCGTTCACGCTGAGACCGACTGATGGCGCAGCTTGCATGTTCGGGGCTCCCTGAAGGTTTGTTTTTCTTGTGTTATAGCACGGCTTTAAGTTTGGTGAGGCGCTGATGGCAATTTCGAGCGGCATCGGCCGCTATCTGGCCATTGGCGTGTACGGTCGCGATAGGCCCGCCGGCCGCGATTTTCTGGCCGTTCCTGGGGCGGTCGCTGACCCACTCGGGCCAATCGATATCTCCAACGCTCAACGCGCCATCGTCGGCATAAAGGTAGGCGCACGCCTTGGCTGAAGGCCGCCACGTCTTCGCCAGAACATCGGTACTGTCTTCGCCACGGCAGGCTGCAAGATGCGCCTTGAACAACGTCCCTGACTGATCGTCGAGGACATCCAGCGAGGCGCCAGGTCGCGGGTTTACCTCGATCAGAAAGGCTTCCCCGCCCTCATCAATGAGAAAATCGAATGACACCAGCCCGACCAGTTGCAATGGCTTGATCAGGCTAAGGCACGTATCGATCAATCGCGCTTCCAGGTCGGCATCCATCTGATCGACGCTGACTGTGCCGCCGTAACGGAACGGCTCTCGCTTCGTTGGGCTGCACCAGGACTGCGTAAAGGCGAAGGCCGTCCCTCGCGCCGAGGCAATCGCCGTCGCCGACAGCGATACACCGCTCAATTCGCGCTGATAATAGCGCCCCGGCCTCGGCGAACCCTTTTTGCTGAGGCGTCTGATATGTCGCCCGCCACTTGCTCCGATGCGCTTGGAAAGCCACCCTTCAGGCTCGCCAGGACGCTCCAGTACCGTATCGGGATGCAGGATGCCCAATTCGGCCAATAGCCCGAAGAATTGATCGGGGTCCTTGCAGGCCCGAATGGCCGATGCCGAACATCCCAACAGGTTGAACCGCTTCTCGATCGCCTCGACAAGCGCTGGGCAATCTTCAAAGCCTGCTCCAACAACCAGGTCGGCAACTTCCCGCTCCCCCGTCCCTGCAAGCTGGTCGAGCGCCTCCATCAGCGCCACTTTGCGAAAGCCGGTCCTGATGGCGTCAGGCAAGACCGCCAGATCGCGGCACAATTGGGCAGTGTCCTCATCGCCGAAACTATCGGCCACGCTTGGATCGTATCCCGCACGCCTTGCCGACGCGGCAAGCGCGCGACCCGATAACGCGGCAATCAGGATGGCTGAAGCGGTCAAGCGACGAACGACCGCGCCAGCTTGAAGGCATCGCGGAAGTCCAGGTGCACCGGTTCGGTGGCGTTGATCATCCGGGTAAACATGCCGGCTTCCGTTTTGTACTTGATATCGCCAATCGCCAATGGCCCGACACCCAGCGCCTGTTGGCAACCCGGTAGTGGATCGCCGTTCATGAACAGCTCCATGCCCTCGATCCCCGGCGGCGGCACCGCATTGACGTCGGCGGTCACCAGCAGCTTCGAAGCCGTCTGGATTTCAGCGGTACTGAGAACCTGCACGCCGGCGGCGGCGGCTGCAAACACAACCTCGGCCTCAGACACGATTGCGGCTTTCTGTTCAGCCGTTTCCCCAGGCACGGGTTCCAGATCGACGCCGAACCGCTCCTTGGCCGCTTCTGCCGTTTTGAAAACGCGCTCGACGCCTCGGTGCGCCACCATTCTCACCTTCGCACCTTCCAGGGCAGCAATCACAGCGGAGGCAAAACCAACCACGCCCGTAGCCCCAAAGACCGTGATGCTGACATCGCTCAGGCTCTTGTTGTGTTTGGTTTTCAACGCCTTCTCGACGCAAGCCACCATGCCCGCGGCCGTCGTGAACGATCCGGCCGGATCAGCGAACACCGAAAGCTGGAACGGCGGCACCAAAGCCTCCTTGGCAGCCTTCATCATATCTAGCGCCAGCAATGCATCTTTGCCGCCGATAAACACCCCGGTGCGAACCCCATAATCGGGCGGGCGTGAGAATATCGCATCCTGCACGAGCCCCGTTACCTCGCTCAGTTCCACGTTGATGTAGGGAATGATAACCTTGAACCCGGCGTCCGCGGCCATGTTCACATCAAACGGGCTCATATGTTTTTGCGGCGCCAGCATGTGCAGGATGGGGGTGGCTTGGCTCATGAACGGTCTCCTCGGCGTATTTGATTTTTTAAGCTTCTAGTCCGCCACCCTGTTCCGCGATTGGCCCCTCGCAGAAATAGAATGTTGGGTCCTTATAAAGCGGGCATCGTATCGGTGACCAGGAAGTTTTAATACAAAAGGCGAAAAGGCAGCGGCCTGCCTATCCTATTGGGTAGGCCCGCCAGCGCGCGCGTTATTGCGGGTTTCCAGAACTTCGGTCGTCGCGCCATGGTTGCGACCGCGGGCGATGATTACTTCAAGGCCCAGGTCGCCCGCTTCAGCCAAAATCTGCTGGCGGATCCGGGCCGCAGCCTCGCTGGTCGGCGCGAACGCGAAGCCGGTTGGCCCCCACGAGCTCTGACCAATTCCAACCGCCCCAAGGTCGGCCATCCGTCTTACGATTGCTGCAACCCCCGTACTTGCCCAAATGCCTCCGCCCTGCTCACTGGCGAAGTATTCCCCATTGATCTCCTGCACCCGGGTCACCGCAGCCCCGAATGTCTCAATGTCATCTTCGATCAGGCCAGGCAGCAACTGCATCAACATGATGCGGCTCAACTCGCCGCTGACTGCAGCGCTCATCTCCGGCAGGGTTTCGAAAGCTGCAACCTCGCTATCGCCATGCACGCCGACGCGGGCTGGATCGAGCGCCAGCAGCACCCTCCAGTGCGATGGGATATCTGCTTGGGCGACAACCGGCGGAGCACGCTCCAATGCCCCCCGCCCACCATCGACGACAAACCCGCCGCGCTCGAATGCCGCCATGCCGATCGCCGAGCGCGCACCCCGGGCCTGCATCTCGCCAAGCCGGCGAAACTCAGCTTCCAGCCCCTCCAATTCCGACAATGCGGCCCCGATAGAAAGCGCCAGTTGCGTTCCAGATCCCAGACCGGCGTGGGCCGGGATCGCTTCCTCGACTTTCAACCGGAAATTCCCCTCGACGCCCAACTGTGCCTTCAATCGGCCTAGCGCCTTGTCAGCCCGCGAGCTTTCAAAACCTTCGATTGAGTTTTTTTCAGCCCTTGCAAGCGACAATCGGGTTACCGGGTGGTCAATCGCCAATCCAAGCGAGCCGAACTTGCGCCCCAGCCCACCGTTGAGGTCAAGAAATCCCAGATGCAGCCGAGCGGGTGCGACAACGCGAATCTCCCGGCCGGAGGCCGCAGGTTTCCTGGCTGCCATGGCATCGCTACAAGGACTCAACGTTATTTGCCTCCCAAGACGATCGTCGCGTAACATCAACTGTGTTCGCAGACCGCAATTCGCTATCAGTGTGCGGCCGTCAATTTTGGATTTCCACACCCGACCATACGAACCAATGTCGAACAATCAGTCAAAGAGAGCAACATGAGCGAGCGCGAAAAACCAATTGAGCCAGCCCAGGTGAATGCCTGGCTGTCCGACAACCTCGCCAACTGGAAACTTGAGGACGGCTGGGTCCGGCGCACTTATAAGACCACAAGCTGGAAAAGCACGCTTATGGTCATCAATACAGTGGGCCACCTGGCCGAAGCGGCTTGGCACCACCCCGACATCACGGCCTCGTACGCCTGGGTGGAAGTCAGGTTGATGACCCATTCGGCCAAGGGCATCACCATGAAGGATCTGGAGCTTGCCAAAAAGATCGAAGAAGTCGTGGCCTGGCAGCCCGGTTTGGAAGGTGGTGCCCTTGAGGGAACGCCCCAGTCCGATCAACGCTTCTCCTACATCAAGTACGATTGACGCCAACTTCCTCCAAACGGTTCCGCGAGATCCGGTTGCACCTGGGCCATGGGTCATCCAAGTGATGCGGAAGACCGATGATGGCTGCCATGAAAAAGGAACCGTGCGTTGAACGACAATGAACTAGGAACCCAGGCCATCGTCGCGCTCGGCTCCAACATCGGTGACAAGATCGCCAACATCGATAAAGCGGTTCAACGGTTGACCGGCGCGGACGATATCCGCCTAACGGCCCGCTCTCGTGACTATAAGACTCCGCCCTGGGGCAACACCGATCAGGATTGGTTCGTCAATGCCTGCATCGCCATCACCACCGACCTTGGCCCCCATGACCTTTTGCGGCGCTGCCTCGAGGTTGAACAGGAATTGGGTCGCAGGCGCACTGAGAAATGGGGCCCCCGCGTGATCGATCTCGATGTGCTCATCTACGGTGACGTCACGTTGGCCGATGCGGACCTGACCCTGCCCCATCCCCACATCACCAAACGCGCCTTCGTATTGGCCCCCCTCGCCGATGTGGCCCCTGAAACGGTTATCGAGGGCAAGACTGCCGCGGAATGGCTGGCTGAGATCGACACTGCAGGCATCGAGCCGATCAAATAGAAAAGCCGCGCACCCGGAAAGGTGCACGGCTCTAATTCGTTCTCACGGTTGGAGGCCGTTAGCCCCCGGCCGTGACGGCTTACTCAGCAGCCGTACCGTCAGCCTTGAAGGTCTTGAGGTAGGCGATCAGGTCGTTGCGCTGCTTTTCCTTTTTAAGGCCACCGAAGATCATCTTGGTGCCAGGAACCTTTTCCTTTGGCTTGGTCAGGAATTCACTCAGCGTCGCTTCATCCCAGGTCAGGCCCGAGCCAGTCATGGCGTCGGAATATTTGTATCCCTCACCCGCGCCGGCTTTTGCGCCAACGATACCATTGAGAATCGGTCCGACCCGGTGCTTTGCTTTTTCACCGACCGCATGGCAGGCCTTGCACTTGCGGAAAACCTTTTTGCCTTTTTTAACATCGCCCTCGGCGAAAGCCATGGCAGGTGCGGCGGCGATCATCGCGACGGCTAGTAGTGTCCTCAGCATGATAAAGACGTTCTCCCTCACTTGACTTATATGTTGCGCATCTTACGCGGATAACACGATCAACCCAGAATGTGGCAAGTTCTTTGTGAACCATGCGTGAACTCACCGCACTTCACAGTGCGTGTGGTTCTTACATTCGCTGCGTGCAATATGAACAATAAGCCATCAAAATCAATAGCTAGCCCGCCTTTCTCACAGGGGATGCGGGCATCACGGAGGCCAAATGGCTGACAGGCAAGACGAAAATTGCAGTTCGATGTGGTTCATCGGGCAAGGTTTTCAACGCAGCATGTCAGCCAATTGGCCCCGCCTTTCAGGTGGCCGCAGCCGGGCCATCGGCTTTGTTGAGCGGCTTAACCGTATGGCCACATACGCTTTTCACCACTCGCCTCGCCGAATGAACCCGGCTGAGGCCATGATGCTCCACTACCCTGTGAGAAAGGCGGGCTAAACACTTATTCCGAAGTCGCGTTCGCGGCTTTGCCCATACGACGATAGACGAATTCGGGCGCCGGCTTGTGGGATTCGACCTCCGCAACTTTCGCCCATTCTTCATGCTTTGGGGAAAGCGAGCAGGCCGGATCGGTATTCGCCGCGTCCCCCGTCAGCGCGAACGCCTGACAACGGCAGCCGCCAAAATCGATCTCGCGACGATCGCACGAACGACACGGCTCCTTCATCCAGTCGGTGCCGCGATACTTCTCAAACGCGCTGCCATTCAGCCAGATATCGGCCAGCGGGCGGTCCCGAACGTTGTCGAACTGCATACCGGGAAGCGACTCTGCGGCGTGGCAGGGCAAGACCCGTCCCGAAGGCGTCACGTTGATAATGCCCCGGCCCCAGCCGCCCATGCAGGGCTTGGGGTACTTGGCGTAGTAGTCGGGCACCACGAAGTCGATCACCAGAATGCCCTTTAGGCGCTCCTTCGCCTCCTTGACGATTTCGGCGGTCTTCATGAACGCCTCTTTCGTCGGCATCAGCGCGGCCCGGTTCTTCAGCGCCCAGGCGTAATACTGGATGTGGGCGACCTCCAGCCGCCCTGCGCCGACGTCGACGGCATAATCGATGATCGCTGGAAGGTTTTCGATATTCTGGCGGTGGATCGGTGCGTTGACGGTGAGCGGCATATCCAGCTCGCGCACCCAACCGGCCACTTCGTGCTTCTTTTTCGCCCCGCCCTTGTAGGCTCCGATCCGGTCGGCGTTTTCCACGTCGACATCCTGGATTGACAATTGCACATGGTCGAGCCCGGCATCGCGCAACTTCTCCAACCGCTCCCGGCTCAACAGCACGCCCGCGGTAATCAGGTTGGTATAGAGCCCAGACTTTGCAGCCGTTTCAACGATCTCTTCCAGGTCGCGCCGCGCCGTCGGCTCGCCACCCGAAAGGTGGATTTGCAGAATGCCCAGTTCGGCGGCTTGCCGCATGACGCTTTGCCAGTCCGCGGTCGAAAGCTCGGTATTGGCGCGCTCCAGCTCCGTCGGGTTGGAGCAGTATGGGCACTGCAATGGGCAGCGATGGGTCAGTTCGGCCAACAGGCCGACCGGCGCACGGGCACACGCTTCTTCTTCCAGCGGTGCAGCCTCACGCGATAACATTTGGGTATCCGTCATGACGTCACGACTCCTTTGTCGGCCAGGTCCTGAAGCATCTCAGTAATGTCGGCGAGAATGACTTCGACCGGTGCCTGGAATTGATCGGCTAGAACCTTCGCGATGGCGCTGACCGGGCGCTCGCCGTCGCACAGCTTCAACACTTCGACAGACGTCTCATCAGGTTCGAAAACCCGCTCGGGCGCCAGGATCAGCCAAATGCCCCGGCCCTGATCGTGTTTCAGTTTAATGTGCCGCGGCAGCTTCAAGACGCTATCGCCTGAAATCATCAGCCGCGTCCTTGGGGGGGCGGTGCCCGGCTTGCCTGTTTCAGACATTCCGCTCTCCCGGCCGGTAGGCGCCCGGCGGAACATGCCCGTCGACGTAGGCGTGATAAAGTGCGTCTAGCTGTACCCACAAAACGTTGCACTTGAATCGCACCGCATCGATGCACGCTTCCTGTTCGTCGCGGTTTTTGGCGTGATCCTTAATGTATTCCAGCGCAAAGTCGGCATCGCGCGGCGCCTGGTTCAAACGGCGCTTGAAGTAGGCCATCACCTTATCGTCAATGAAGTCGTAGTTCTCCAACATTCCCGAGATCCGTTCCTTGTGGATCTTGGGCGCGAACAACTCGGTCAATGACGAGGCAACCGCAACAACCAGCGGCTCCTCTCGAACGAACCGGACGTAGGCCTCCACGGCAAACCGGGTCGCAGGCAGCGCCCCGCGCATGCTCATCACATAGTCGCGGTCGAGGCCCAGTCCATCGGTCAAAACCAGCCAACGCTCGATGCCGCCGGGCTCATCGCCCAGGCCGTCGTGATCGACAATCCGATGCATCCACTCGCGGCGCAAATCGTTATCGTGGACGCGCGACATCAACGCGGCATCCTTGCGCGGCACCGCAGACTGATAGCAGTAGCGGTTGAGCGCCCAGGCCCCGACCTGATCCTTGTTCAAGTCGCCGCCGTGCAGCATCTTATGGAACGGGTGTTTGTCGTGGTAGCGCTCCGCTCCCACGGCGCGTATGGCCGCATCGAACTCTTCGCGGCTCAACAGTTCCGACGATTGCACTTTGCTTTCGAGAGCGTAGCTCATAGTTCGACCTCCATGCCGTCGTAGGAGACTTCCCAGCCAGCCGCTTCGACAGCCTTGCGCTCGGGCGAATTGTCGTCGAGGGCTGGATTCGAATTGTTGATGTGAACGTAGATTTTGCGCGCCACGCCAAGGTCCTTTAACGCTGCGACCGAGCCTGCATCACCTGACATCGAAATGTGCCCCATGCGCTGACCGGATTTATGCGAAAGCCCCTGCGCAATCATTTCATCATCTGTGTAAAGCGTGCCATCGAACATCACGAGATCAGCACCCCGGATCCGCTCAGCCAGCGGTTCGTCGACGTCCGCGCAACCCGGGATGTAATAAAATGACTTGCCATTGGCCGTGTCGGTCACCTTCAGCCCGATGGTGTCGCCCTTTTCGGTGCCAAACGACTGGCCCTTTGAAGCGTCTTCAAGGTACAGCGCCACCTTGCCTGGGACGTCGAAAGCCTCGATGGTGATACCGATATCGCTCCCCCCGCCGCGCAGCGCCGTCGGCGTATCCATGGCAAGTTCAATGCGGTCGACTTTCTCCGGGTTGAGAACATTGAACACCGAGTTGGCATTCACCGTCCCCAACACCCGGTCGGAGGCGTAGAGCGAAAACGCCTGCCCTTCGCGCAGATTGATCAGCCCGCAGACGTGGTCGACATCGCCGTTGGTCAAAACGACCGCCTTGATCGGGCTGTTGCGCAAGCCCCCCTGGGCATCGGGCCACAATTGGGACGTCTCATTGATTTGCTGGCGCAGATCGGGCGAAGCGTTCAACAATACCCAATCGCGCCCATTGCTGGATACCGCCAGCGACGACTGGGTCCGCGCTGACACGCCAGCCTCGCCGCGGCGCACCCGAGCGCTCATGCGTCCATTGCAGTTCCATTGCGGGAAGCCGCCACCGGCAGCCGAGCCCAGCACTTTGATTAGCATAATGTTTTTTCGGTTTTTCTGGCGGCACGTCAGTGACGGCGGGTCACCGGTGCACAGGCCGTTGTCAGAAGTCTGCAAAAAGCAAAGCGGCGGTCGAGGTCTCGACCGCCGCCCCGACATGCGTGAAGCATGTACGTTCGATCACATCTAATTAGATGATGTCGATTTCAGCTGGCAGGTAGCTGGTTACTTCGAGGCCGACTTCCTGCTCGCGAACCTGTGGCTTGCTCCATACTTTCATGAGGTGTCTCCTTTTTTGGTTGTCTATTTTTAATCCCGTGTTGAGTGGCGCTGATCCCCTTAAGGATCTGACGACCTAGCTTAACGGGCCGACGCTTCAACATGATCATCAGTAAGCACTTCACCAAATAGAATTCAAGCGGCCCAAAGCAGTTCAGGAAGAATTCCCGAAGCAAAAATACTGATTGCAGCAATTAGTACGTTAGAAGTGTAACGATATAACAGCATATTACATGGCGAACGCTTAATTGAATACTGCAAGTGTTCTGTTATTACATTTCCCATACTGCATCCAGATCACAAGCGCGGGAAATTCAGGCTCCCGCGCCCTCGCTTCCAAGCAGCCGCGCCCCCACGGCATGCTTCGGCTCACCAACTCCCCGAATTCTCCATCGAGGCCCACGGTTCCTGGGGCGCCAAAGCTTCGCCTTTCTGCAATAGCTCTATCGAAATGTTGTCTGGAGATACGATGAACGCCATCCGTCCGTCTCGAGGAGGACGGTTGATCGTCACGCCGGCATCCGAAATCCGTCGGCAGGTCTCGTAGATATCGTCGACTTCATAGGCAAGGTGACCGAAGTTGCGCCCGACGGTATAGTCTTCAGGGTCCCAGTTGTGGGTCAGTTCAAGCAGTGGGGCCGTTTCCTCTGCCGCGCGTCTGCGGTCATCGGCGGCTGCCAGAAAGATCAACGTGAACCGTCCCCCTTCGTGGTCGACCCGGCGCATTTCGCGCATCCCCAACACCTCGCAGTAGAATTTCAGACTTTCATCCACATCCGAGATTCGGACCATTGTGTGCAGGTAGCGCATATGCTTATCTCCCGAAATTCGCAAAGCCAGTGTTGACGCTTGAGGTGCAAGCGTCTGTGTCGCAATGCTAGATGGTGTCGTTCAAGCCGGACTATGGCGCAAGAACACGGTCCAGGCGAGACGCTAAAGCCGGTGTGCTGGATTAGACGTTTGTGTCCCGGTCGGATTTCGACCAGCGTCGCGAAAGCGCAAAGCTCAGGAAGCGGCGACAATAGTGCTCTGACACAGGCCCTTGGACATCGCGTGTCGAATTAGGGCAAGTATGGCTCTCACATAGGTGGTAGCCGATTGGATTAGTTCATTGGCTAAGTTTCCGGCATTAGCCAAACGCCCTTGATTGGCTGCGCAATCGAATCAATCTCAATCGTATAAAATAAAACTTATTCATTTTCCGAGTAATAGAAAACGGCGAGGAAATCCTTTGTTCCATTGGCGTTTTCGATTGTAGTCCCGGTGAATTCCCGCGCAAGTTGGACTCAACAACCAGAAAACAACTCGAACATTAGAATCCCGACTTCGCGGACAGGTGCGATGATTTGCTCATGGCTGCGACAATTCGCGAATCAGTAGCCATCCTTAATGCCGCCGCAATTGCTGTTGCGGCGCCAAAGAACATGATTCGCGGCGTGTCCAGAGGTGTTCTAAAGAATGGTGTGGGTGACTCAGGGTATCGCAATTAGTATAATTAAAACAATAGCTTGCAACGTCGTCGCAGCCCAGTTTTCCACTGCCGAATCTATTGCGCAGTGCAAAATATTGTATTTTCAAATTTGCCCCTTTTTCTTTTCAAGCTGTCTGTTATGTTAACCAAATCTTCACTGAGGCGGCGGCGCGCTAGAGGGCAAATCGAGCGCTCCTCCGCATTAGGAAGAATCAATCGTTAAGTTTAGTTGCAACGTAGCCAGTACGCGGGGGTACATAATGGCTGAATCCACTATCCCTCCTGAGTTTGACATCGCCGAATTGTCCAGCGAAGAAACTCTTGAGAATCTTCAAAAAGCCGGTCTCGAAGTATTCGAAGTCGCCGGACAAATAAAATGGTTTGATGCTTCCAAAGGGTACGGTTTTATTGTGCCCGACAATGGTCTCGGTGATATTCTACTTCACGTAACCTGCCTGAGAGCCGGCGGTTACCAGACAGCCTACGAAGGCGCGCGCATCCATTGCCAGGCCATGAAACGGCCGAAAGGTTTGCAGGCGTTCCGCATTTTGTCGATGGACGAATCCACCGCGATCCACCCAAGTCAACTGCCACAGCGCACTCACGTCATTGTCCAGCCGGAGAGTGATTGGGAGCGTGCAGTTTGCAAGTGGTTCAACCGTGTTCGCGGATTTGGCTTCTTGACGCGTGGCGAAGGAACACCTGATATCTTCTGCCATATGGAATCCCTGCGTCGCTTCGGTTTCACCGAGTTGCGCCCGGGTCAGATCGTTCAGGTGCGCTATGGCTACGGTGAAAAAGGTTGCATGGCTGCTGAGTTGCGTCCCGATGGGGTGCCGCCAAGTGGTGGCTTGCCGTCGTCGCACTGATATCACCAAGGTGCGTTTCAAGTTTCAACCCAACACCACAGGCAGGGTCGCGAAAGCGGCTCTGCCTGTTGTGTTTTGGCCGCTCCATGCCGGCACTGCCGCCGCGCTGCTTCTGCTCTCAATTCTCATTTCACTGATGCCAGCCATCGTGATAGCGGGCCCGACAACACAGCAACTGGTCATCGAGCGAATCAAGTCCGGGGATACGCTCCACTATTCTATCGAGGTCGCCCGCACGCCTCACCAGAAGTCGATGGGGCTGATGTATCGCCGCGAGTTGAAGCCGATGCACGGCATGTTGTTTCCATATGATGGCGAACAGCCGGTCAGCATGTGGATGAAGAACACCTACATCCCGCTCGACATGCTGTTCATCAAGAAAAACGGTGAGATCCACCGCATTGAAGACATGACCGAGCCCTTCTCCGAGCGGATTATTCAGTCCGGTGCGCCGGTCACGGCCGTCTTTGAAATCGCTGGTGGTGAGGCTGCGCGGCTGGGCATTGCCCCAGGAGACCGCGTCCGCCACCCGCATTTTTCGAATTGACCACGGTGGCCGCCGATGCCGGCTCAATTAACGGCCCCCACAAAAAAATTGGCCCATTCGCGAATTGTAGCTCTTGACCTGGAGCCCGCGAAGCGGCAGGTGTTAGCGTCTGTTACGTTTGATCGTGGCAGATGAGTCGGGGCGTAGCTCAGCCTGGTAGAGCACCTGCTTTGGGAGCAGGGGGTCTGGAGTTCGAATCCCCACGCCCCGACCAACTTTTTCGTTCAACACCCATTCCTGCGAGGATCGCCATGGTCGCGCGCATTTTCAGACCAGCCAAAACCGCCATGCAATCAGGTCAGGGGCGCACCAAGGAATGGCTGCTTGAGCACGAACCAGAGGCCGCACGTCAGGTCGAACCGTTGATGGGCTGGACATCCTCAAGCGACATGAAGAGCCAGATCCGTCTGGAATTCGACAGCAAGGAAGAGGCTATCGGCTACGCCAAGCGCCATGGCATCGCTTTTCGTGTCATCGAGCCCAAACCACGCCAGCCGATCCGTAAATCCTACGCCGACAATTTCAAATACGGCCGCATCGGCAAGTGGACCCACTAAAGGGTCTACGCCACCTCGGACCTCAACATTTGACGGCGCGGCTGCGAACCGTGTAGCAAGCCGTCCGGACGGCCCCGTAGCTCAGCTGGATAGAGCAGGTGACTTCTAATCACCAGGTCGCACGTTCGAGTCGTGCCGGGGTCGCCAAATTCTCCAAAGGGTGCGCCAACTGATAGAATGGTTGTGGGCAGCAACGCCTTCCCCTCAGCCCGCCTGTTTCATGCGCTCAAAGCCGGCTTCCAGATCGGCTTTCAGGTCGTCGATATCTTCCAATCCGATATGCAGGCGCAGCGCCGGTCCAGGCGACGACCATTGGGTCGCCGTGCGGTAGGTTGAACAGTCGAACGGTACGATCAGGCTCTCATAGCCGCCCCACGAATAGCCCATGCCAAAAAGCTTCAGGTTGTCGAGCATCGCCGCCAGTCCGCTCTGCGCTACCGGATGCAGCAGAACAGAAAACAGCCCCGAGGAGCCTGTAAAATCCCGCTTCCAGATCTCATGGCCGGGCGCCCCGGGCAGTGCTGGATGCAGAACCTGGGCGACCTCGGACCGGCTTGCAAGCCAACCGGCGATTTCCAGGCCAGCCCGCTGGTGGCGCTCAAGACGGACCTCAAGTGTGCGCAAGCCGCGCAATCCCAGGAACGCTTCTTCCGATCCGGTGGCGCTTCCCAACGCGATTGACGTCCGCTTGACCTGTGCCATCGCCCTGTCATTCGCCGTGATGCTGCCAAGCAGCGCATCGGCGTGGCCGACGATATATTTCGTCGCCGATTGAATCGAAACGTCGACGCCGTGATCGAATGCACGAAAATAAAGTGGCGTCGCCCAGGTGTTGTCCATCAGCACCCAGATATCGCGTTCACGAGCAGCCTTCGCGATAGCCGGGATGTCCTGGATCTCGAAGGATTGCGAGCCGGGGCTTTCGGTAAAAACCAGCCGCGTGCGCTCATTCATGAGCTTGGCCATATCCGCGCCGATCAATGGATCGTAATAGATCGTCTTGACGCCAATCCGGCTTAAAACCTGATCGCAAAAGCGCCGCGTTGGAAAATAGACGCTGTCCGTCATCAGGATCTCATCGCCGGCCTCGACAAACGACAGGATCGCGGTTGTGACAGCTTCCAAGCCCGACGAGGCCAGGACCGTGAACGCCCCGCCCTCCAGCAGCCCGATCGCTTCGCACAACGCATCCGTCGTCGGTGACGTATTGCGCCCGTAGGTGTAGCGCTGGTCGTAGGCTTTCAGCTTTTCAAATGTCGGAAACAACACCGTCGATCCGCGGTAGACCGGCGTGTTGACGAATCCATGGGCTGCGAATGGGTCCCGGCCGCCGTGAGTAACCACGCTGGCCGCGCCAAGCTTCCGGCTGGAATTATCGGAGTTCCCGTCGCTCATTTTTACCCTCCCAGCCTCACGATCAATGGCACTTCTATTGTGTTACCGGAGTTATAGCCAGAACGGGCAAATATCGCGCAATGTAGCGCTATTGTGCAGGAAACTATGCTGTTGCTGCGCAACATAGATATCACCATTCGTATATCGAAAAGTGGTACGGGCATTGCTACTACTTTGGATCAAGCGCCAAAGCCGGAACACGAGTGTCGATCTTGCCAGAGATGATTCGCCGTGCTGCATTGTTTTGAGTAGGGGGAGCACTTCACCACCGAGACCATCGAAGCCAATGGTTTCTGTTCCGTGCGGAGCAGCGCTGGTGGATTGGTTCTTGCGAGGATCATTTTGAAAAATGGAATTTGGGGAAATTCCGCTGGAATGGGCAGCCGTTCTGAGAAGAGGGAGTGAATGAGTTCCGTGGTTGAGTTTGACGGGATCGCCGGCGTGGCAATCCTGGCTGTACCGCTCGTTCTTGTGACCGTCGCGTTGCTGCTTTCCATGATGTGGCCGGGTCGCCGGCCTGACACCGATTCTGCTTCGAGCAGCCCAACCGAACCGGCCGCTGAACCTCAGCCCGGTGTGTCCGCTCCGGTGGCACAACCCCGGCTGGATTCAAACGTAACAAGTGGAGGTAAGCCGATCCTTACGCCATATTCTTTTATCCCGCGCGCCCGTTCCAATCGCACACGCGACCAGCACGATACCACAAGCAGTGAGCAGCTTCCGCCGGGAATGTCGCCGGGATCTCAGCCACCGCCTGAACAGTTGGATCCAGCATCAGCCAAGATCCAGAAATTCATCGACGATGCGTTGAAGTTGCGTGAGAAGGGCGACGATACGGCCGCTGCCGAAAGCTTGCGCAAAGCCATTATCAACGCGACGGAATTGAAGAAGCCGATTCTTCACGCGGCAGCCCGGCTGGAACTGGGTGACATCGCACAGGCTGAAGGCGATATGATTACAGCCTGTGAGCATTGGCAGATGGCCCGCTCCATGTTCGAAGACGAGAAACGTGGTCGGGAAGCTGCGACTTGCGAGAAAAAGATGCTCAAGAACGGCTGCCCGACCGACTGGGTGCTAACGGATTTCTAGTTCCTGTCTGAGTTAGAACCGTACTGCTAAGCCGGCCGCCAAGCAGGCCGCAAGAGACCCCGATCCGCTGCCGCGAGGGGCGCGACGACTGTTATTGGACCAGCACCTCGACCCGCGCCATTTGATTGTTTTGGACCTCGAAGTCCTGCTGGTACTCCTGTCCGCCATTGCGCGCTATCACGCGGTAAGTCCCCGGCGACAGGATATGCGTTGGCAAGGCCCCGACGCTGCGCGCCACCAAACCGCCGTCTGGCGTTGAAATCGACCATTGCGTTGCCGGTAGCGCCTCCCCTCCCGGCCTCGTCACCAGTCCCAGTGTAACCTTCGCAGCCGCATGCGCGACCGCCAGTTCGGTGAGCTTTCCAGCTTCCACCGAGACCTCGGTCTCGACTTGTGCGTTGGCTCCGCCATAGGTTGATTTGATAAAGTAGATCCCGGCATTCAGCCTGATGATGACACCCGGCCGCGCCTTTGCCATGACCAGTCTGCGTTGGCCCGATTGATCGGTTTCGGCGTCGAAAATGTCGAAGGTAACCGATTTGTTGGGGACCTTCTTTTCATCGGCATAGGCCGTCAGTCTCAGCCCGCCCGCATTGATGACGAATTCCTCAGCCTTCATTGTTCCAGCCAGAATTTCGACACGCTTGGTGAAGTGCGAGCGACCATAGGCGACGTTGACCAGATAGGTGCCAGGCTCCAGCCTGATCCTCGGTGTCGGATGCTTTTTCTGGACCAGCATTTCAGGCTTTTCTTTTTTGTCGGCCGGATCGGAAAAAACGCGCCAGACCACGCCCCGCGAAAGTCGCCGGCCATCGACCGTCAGCCGCGCGCTCAGCGCGATGCCCGGCTGCGCACCTGCCGCAATGAGGGCCTGACGGGCGCGGCGCACGGCGTCAGAAGGGTTGTTGGGGGGCGGTGCTGCCGGCTTGTTTTCGCTTGTCCAGCCTTCTTGCGGCTGCGATGGCGGCGTCACGGCGATACCCGGCGTCCATCCAGAGGGGTTCTGTTGCTGCGCCTGCGCCCAGGCCGCACCCGGTGCAACAGTGCCCGCAAAGCCTCCCGCGGCCAACGCCACAAGGACGGCAAGCAAACCGCTCCTGATCGTGCTCGTGTGCATCATCTCAATCATCATGCCCGTCTCAACGTTAATGCAAGCCATGAAGCCAAATCACCAACGCATCATTGCACCCTCAACTCGATGGTCTTGGTATCCCCCGCCGCCACTTCAAACGCGCCCTCGACGACGCCCCGCCGGGTTTCGCAGCGGACCTCGTAGCGCCCCGGTGATAAAAGTCCACTAGGCGCGCTTTGTTGTGTCCTCCACACCATCCGCCCGGCGTCGTCGCGAACCTCCCAGAACTGGCCGGTCAAGGGGCTCCCGTTGGAATCGGCAACCCGCAACTTGATGTCGCCCGCCCGTACACCCATCTCGATGCGGGCGTCGTCACCGGCGGCGACCTCGACATTCTCTGCCGCCCTCACATTCCTGGCCCCGACCTCGGCAACCACCCGGTAGCGTCCGGGTGGTACGAGGAATTGCGGTGCCGCAGCGCTGCTTCTCGCAAGAACCTGAAGCGATGAACCAACAGAATAAAGCTTGAATATGATCGGCCGCCGACGCGAGTTTCGACCGACGGAAACAGCCGCGTCCACGGATATGCGCGCCACCTGGAGATTGAGTTTCTTGGAAATTTCGCGCCCGGCTCCCAGCGCCACCCGGTCGCTGGCTTTCGCCAGGCCCGCTTTGACATCGACATAGTAGGTGCCCGCAGGAAGCCTGAACGATGGATTGGGGGCGGCTGAGCGGGCAACAGTCCGTCGACCGCCCGGACGGTCTGGGTCATCGACAGCCACGACAAACTCAAGTTCGTCAACCCGCTTGCCACGAATGAGGGCATCTGAGGAGAGGAATATTTCACCGCTGCCAATTGGAAGCGAAAGCTCTTCGATGCTGCCGGTCGTCACCGAGATATCGCGTTGGCTTACCAGCGGTCCGCTCTCAGCGCGCACCTTATAGCGACCGGCCGGCAAGATGAGTTCGCTTTGGCGATACGGGCTGATAACGAACGGCACCAGTTCCGCTTTACCGCCGTCCTGGTTGGCGATCCGGCTGACGGTGACAAGCGTCGGGATCTGGCTTTCGCCGCCACTTTGCGAGGTGGGAACCGACAGCTTGACCATGCCGGCGTCGAAATTTGCCGATAAGCGGGTCGGCCCGCGCTTGGCAACCCTCACCTCTTTTTCAAATCGCGCCCGTCCCAGCGCCGCAATAACGCTGTAGCGGCCCGCAGCCAGTGGAACGGCGAGCTGTGCTTCAAGAACATCGAGTACCGGTAGCTTGTTGGCCTTGCCCTGATCTGAAGCCTTGAAGACCTGCCAGCGCACCGGCTTGTCCAGGGCCTCGCCATTTTCCCCAATTGCGGCCGTCAGAACCAATTGGGGTGGACCGTTGGGATCGAATTTCGCACGCGGCCGCTTTGCCCGTCCCGGTTTGCGCGCAAGCTTTGGCTTAGCAAGCTTCTGGGTATCGAGCATTGCCAGCTTGATGGCATCCGCAATCGCCTGTTCGGCCTGCTGACCCGTCTGGGCGGAAAAGTACTTCCCACCCGTCAGTCCCGACATGCACGAAACACTGCGCGAGGGTGCTGCCCCGATGCCCAGACCGATAGTGTGGAGTTTAAGCCCGGGCCGTTCATTGGCAATTCTCTGGGCCACCTCGCACGGATCCCGGCGGCAATTATCCGGCCCATCGATTAAAAGTATCATGGCCGCCGGCTTGCCGGCATCGAGCACTTCGATCCCTCGCTCCAGCGCCAATGTAATCGGTCCCTTGCTGCGTGGATTAAGGCTGCGCAGGCGGGCAAGAGTCGCCTCCACCTCTCGTCGCGCCGGCGCAGGTGCAACATCTGCCCGCGTACAACCCGGCCCAAAGATCAGCAGGCCCGTGCCAACACCAGATGCCGCATCGGGGAGGGATCTTGCCAGCGCCTCGCGTGCCAGTTCAAACTTGTTGGCCGAGGTGCCTTTCAGGTTGCCCCACATGGACCCCGAACTGTCGAAGACGACGAGAATGTTGCCAGAGGACTGCTGTGCCCGCACCGCAAGCGGGAACACGGCAGCGAAAGCGGCCAGCGCAATTGTGAGGGTGCAGATGATACGAGTTCCAGCACGCATAAGGCTCAGTTCTCCCCTAGGCCGTCGCAAACCAGCGCCCCCGTCCGGTTGTGCGGCCGGTTCCAGGCGGTAGCAAAAACTACGCGCGCATCGCGACACGCGCTCGATTTTCAAATATACCCAAGCTACCGCAAACGCCATCCTCATGACCACGAGATACCATGCCCAATCACGAACTCCTCAGCTTTCTTGGCACCCGCCGCTCGCTCAAGCCTACGATGTTCGCCGAGCCCGGTCCGTCATCTGAAGAATTGAACCAGATGCTCACAATAGCATCTCGTGTTCCAGATCATAAAAAGCTCAATCCGTGGCGATTTATCGTCTTTCAGGGGGCTGCCCGCGAACAGGCCGGTGAAATATTCGCCAAAGCCTGCAAGTCGGAAGACAAGGCCGAACCCTCAGAGGTTCGCCTGGACACCGAACGCGGCAGGTTTCTACGCGCTCCCTTGGTCATCGCCGTCATCAGCCGGTTGATCAAAAAGCCCGGCGTCCCGGAAGTTGAGCAGACCCTGTCGACGGGGGCAGCCGCCTTCAATCTGTGCCTGGCCGCCAACGCGCTGGGCTATGGAACCTGCTGGATCACCGAATGGATCGCCTACTCACCGATTGTTCGCGACGGCCTGAAATTGGCCGACGACGAGAAAATAGCAGGCTTTGTCTACATCGGAACAGCAACCGAACACCAGGACGACCGCCCCCGTCCCGACCTGGCAAAGATCGTCTCCCACTGGCCCGCGGACTGAGGCCTACTTTGCGATCTTCGTCATCGTGCAGTGCCTACCCCCGCGAAGCGCCACCCAAAACATCCCCACCCACCAACGTCATCCTCACGAAGGTGAGGATCCATGCAAGTCTCAAGGAACCGCCTTCAGCTCTTTTTGATGCCAGCAGGCCCGGCGTGTTTTCCGAGGCGTCGAATGTAGGAAACCTTAGCAATTTCCCGGGCTTGCGTGGATGGCCGTCCCATTTCATTGGCGCGCCTCCGGCACGACGCCGCCATGACGTTGGTGGGAAGGCCTGAATCTCAATAAACTTTCAAGAATCTCAGATCCCTGTCCCGCTTGGAACAGCGGGCGATGCCGCGTAGCGGCATATTGGTTTCAACAGACGGCGAGA
>JAHZKP010000089.1 GCA_022600345.1 Alphaproteobacteria bacterium
CTTGGGACACCGCACTTTTTCGCCTCGGCGGCGTCGCGGCACTGGCACGATAAACCATATCGCGCTGCGCGCCGCTTCTGGCCGAATGCGAAAAAGTGACTGGTGTCGCGAGCCACATGAGTTTTTCAACAGCCTGCTAGGCGGGTCGGCCCAGCTCAACGCCATTAACCGGCCCGCGTTTGTGTATATCGTTGCTGCCAAACACATCGAGGTAGTTGGCATGGACTACGGCCGCTGGGCGGAACGCTTGATGGCAATGGATGATGCGGCCTGGCAACGGCACGCCAATCCGTGGAGCGGCTGGACACGCGTTGCGATCCTGCCGCTGTTGGCGCTGGCGATCTGGTCGCGTGCCTGGATCGGCTGGTATGCGCTGATCCCGGTCGCATTGGTCGCGCTTTGGACTTGGATCAACCCACGCTTGTTTGCGCCCCCCAAGAGCACTGATAACTGGATGTCGAAAGTCGTTATGGGGGAGCGGGTCTGGCTCAATCGCGACAAGGTTCCAATACCTCAGCGCCATGTCCGCATGTCGCATTTACTGAACGCCGCCTCAGTGCTCGGTGCTATCCTTTTCGCTTGGGGGCTATACGCGTTGGAATTCTGGCCGACCGTATTTGGGATGTCCCTTGCGATTCTGGCCAAGCTCTGGTTTGGCGATCGGATGGTATGGCTGTTCGAGGAGATGAAGGACGCGTCTCCCGAATACCGGTCTTGGCTATACTGACCAGTCAACCGACGCCCTGGTGCCCGGCCGCATCCAAGCGTTAATCACAATTCCGCAAACCACACACCGCCAGCCGCGACAATCTGACCAAAAGCAGCTAAGCTTTGGATTAGTGGGGGTCGCGGCGCGCCGTGACCGATATCGACCAGATCGGCCAATTACAGCGTCTCATGCCGCGGCACCTGAAGATCTAACGTTCAGGAGTACTGGGATGCTTGGTTCACACGCCGCCCAACACGACGTCATTATGCCCGTTGAATCGGGGGATGATCTACCGGTCGTCCGCACCATTTCGCTATCCGATTTGGCCGATGTCCTCGCGAGAGGTTTCGACGACTTCATTGCCATGAAGACCTATGTGGTCTTCGTTGCCCTGATGTATCCGATTATCGGCTTGGCACTCGCCAGCTTCGTCTTCGGCACCGGATTGATCGAACTGATCTATCCTCTGGCATTCGGCTTTGCGATCATCGGGCCATTCGCCGCCGTCGGACTTTATGAGTTGAGCCGCCGCCGCGAGATGAACCGCGACACGTCATGGCAGCACGCCTTCGACGTCTTTAAGTCGCCCTCCAGCGGCAATATACTAGGTCTCGGCCTCTTGCTGGTCGCGGTTCTCGCATCCTGGCTACTGATTGCCTACGGTCTCCATATCGCCATGTTCGGCTACAGCGAACCGCTCGGTGTGTCGGCATTTCTTGAGCGCATCTTCACCACGAGGGCAGGTTACGGCCTCATCGTTCTGGGTAATATTACCGGCGCGCTGTTTGCATTACTCGTGCTTGCGATCACCGTCGTATCATTCCCCTTGCTGCTCGACCGGCACGTTAGCGTCGGCACTGCCATGGCAACCTCCATTTCCGCCGTTGCCACGAACCCGGTTCCCATGATCGCCTGGGGTGCCATCGTCCTGGCATCCCTGTTGATCGGCATGATCCCCTTGTTCTTAGGGTTGATTATCGTGTTCCCTGTTCTGGGCCATGCAACCTGGCACCTCTATCGCAAGGTCGTTGTCCCCGACACCTCAAAACGCCCCGAGTTCAAACCCACCGACAAGCCCAAGCGCTATGCGGCACAATTCCCCGCATCCTTGTTCGCCAGATCCCCCCGCCGTGACGATGGCGATAGCGTCTGAGGTCGCCGGCAATGAGAGCAAGGCGCCCTGCCGATGCGGCGGGGCGCAGCCGTTTCCAATGCCTTCCAATTCGCGTCGCTCAAAAATTCATCAAGATGTTGTCAAGGCGCTCATCTTCAATCGGCCTTTGATATGCTCGCCTAGCCCGCCTTTCTCAAAGGGTGGTGGCGCGTCATGGCCACAGGCGGGTTCATTCGGCTAGGCGACCGGTGAAAAGCGTATGGGTTCATACGGTTGAGACGGTCGACGACGCCGATGGCCCGCCTGAGGCCACCTGAAAGGCGGGCTCGTTGTTATCGGCGCGCCATGCGTTGGCACCTTTAACGGGACCGCATATCAGGGGCGCGTATTGCGTAGGGTATTTGGAAATGAGCACCGATAACCTGATCGGTCTTTTCGGGTTGCTGTTCATCGCGGCAATCATTGTCCGTGTTACGATTGTCTATCGGCAAACCGGCAATCTACCGGTCGTCTTCGGCGCAACAGATTCGGCGCACGATTTCATCCACCGTATACTGGTCGCAGCCATCTGCCTTGAAGCCGTAAACATTCTGGCCCACCGGTTTCAGGCATTCTCGGCATGGTGGTCAACAAGTCCCGAGCTTACCATTTTTGCGTTCACCGGCCCGCTGCAGTCTCTCGAAACGCCGACCATCAAGGCAGCCGGCCTGTTGATCGCTTACGCCGGTCTTGCCTGGTCGGTCACAGCGCAACATCAAATGGGAGCTGACTGGCGCGTTGGCATCGATACTAAGACGCGGACTTCGCTGGTGACGCTGGGACTTTACAAAATTTCCCGCCACCCGATTTACCTGGGCTTCATGGTCATCGGTGTCGGGCTGTTTCTGGCCGTTCCCACGATGGTTTCCTTGATCGCGGCGACGATGTTCATTGTCGCTCTGCCAATCCAGGCCCGCTTGGAGGAAGAGTACCTTTTGACCTGCCACGGCAATGCGTATCGCCATTACCTGGCAAATTCGCGCCGATGGATCTGAAGCAGCCCTGCGCCGCAAAAGCGCGACCGGACGCGTGCCGCCTGTTGGGCCGAGCCCTATTCCAGGACTTCGCCGGGATAAACGCCCCATAGCCTAGTCTGCGAAACATAGCCCTTGTAGTCGCCAACCGCGACCTGGCACCACTTGCCATCACAAGTCATGATGTCGGCAATGACACCGGCCTCAACCAGCGCCACCGCCTCGCTGCCTTGCCGTGCCCGTTCCCGCAGCGGCTCCTGCACGCGCGCCTTGCCGTCTTTCACTTCCCACGGCGCCACCTGCGCGGTTCGTCGTCCCGAAAGCAGCGTCCTTAAAATCCACCCGGTTGTCCCTTCCGCATCGCGCACTTCGCGCCAGGCTTCATAATCGCGGATGATTTCCACCGGAAGCCCGGCCCGGCGAAACACCCATGCGGTCGGATAATCGGTTCCCGGCCCCTTGCGCAGGTTAACCTTGCTCGCCTTCAAGCTGGCAAAACGCGGCTGCGAAGCAGGCTTTCCAGCCCCTTGCGCCCCTTGCGCTGCAACGTTGCCACCGCCTGAAACGCACGTGAATGCGGCAATCGCCACCACCAGCACTATTCTACCGAGTGTCTGCAAGTCGATAGTCTCCCCGAATTGTCTTTATCGACATGAGCCCAGAGCTTTGTCATGGGTGTGACCGCCCGCTCTCGCTGTCCGACTACCCGTGGCGGTACAATTGGGGTGGTCGGGCAGGGGGAGCGGGCTGGCTTGGTAATTCCGGTATCACATTAGATGAGCCCAGAGCTTTGTCATGGGTGTGACCTTCTGTTAGAGAACTACAGCCGCATTTGGGCGGCCCAGGTCAACCAATTCAATTCGAGACGTTTCAGCCAACATGCCCAACAGCTCCAAGAAGCCCGTCGTTATTGTCACGCGCAAGCTGCCTGACGTTGTCGAGACCCGTATGCGCGAATTGTTCGACGCGCGCCTCAATGTCGACGACACGCCGATGACGCGTGAACAGTTGATCGAGGCGGTTGAAACCGCCGACGTCCTGGTGCCGACAGTCACCGACCGCGTTGACCGCGCGCTGATCTCGCGCGCCGGCGATCAACTGCGCCTGATCGCGAACTTCGGCACCGGTGTCGATAACGTCGATCTGGATACCGCCGCCAATCGGGGGATAATCGTCACCAACACCCCCGACGTGCTGACCGAGGACACAGCCGACATGACAATGGCATTGATCCTGTCCGTGCCTCGTCGCCTGGCCGAAGCCACTCTATACATGAAGAACCCTGATACCGAATGGTCCGGCTGGTCGCCAACCTGGATGCTCGGCCACCGCATTTACGGCAAACGCCTTGGCATCATCGGCATGGGCCGCATCGGCCAGGCGGTTGCAAAACGCGCCCGCGCCTTCGGCCTGCAAATCCACTATCACAACCGCCGCCGCCTGCCTGACGACGTCGAGCAGGAATTCGAGGCAACGTATTGGGAAAGCCTCGACCAGATGCTGGCGCGCATGGATATCGTCTCGGTCAACTGCCCGCACACGCCCGCGACCTATCATCTGCTGTCGGCACGCCGCCTGCGTCTGCTGAAGCCGGATGCCTACATCGTCAACACCGCGCGCGGCGAAGTCATCGACGAAAACGAACTGGCCCGCATGATCCAGAACGAATCGATTGCCGGTGCTGGTCTTGATGTGTTCGAACACGAACCAGCCATCAACCCCAAGCTGTTGCAGTCCGACCGCGTCGTGGCATTGCCTCACTTAGGCTCAGCCACCATCGAAGGCCGCGTCGACATGGGCGAAAAAGTCATCATCAACATCAAGACGTTCGTAGATGGCCACAACCCACCCGACCGTGTGCATTCCGCGATGTTTTAAGGGGGGGCGTCATTGCGCAAGTAATAAAGTGCGTGAACCGCGATCGGCTTTGAATTTACCCCCCCCCCGAGGACTTGCACCCTCAGATTAGGCCTTTGGCCTTCGACAACTCATCAGCAATAACTTGTAGCTGACAGCTTCTAAGGTTTTCGATAAACGCCTCTGGCGTGTAATTCGGCTTGCTCAGGCGCGAGCGGATTTGTTTCACGCACTCCAGGAACAATGGCTCATCCAGCGTGCGTTGAAAATTCAAGAATTCGTCTGGGTGCTGCGCCTCAATCCCGTAGGGCGCGAGGGCGTCGATTGGAAAGTCTTTCAGATTGAACGTCACGATAACGTCTGCTCTGCCAACTATTGCAGCAGCAAGCACGTGGCGATCATTGCTGTCGGGCAAATTCAAGTCGCCAATGACGTCATGATATCCCGTAACAAGCGCTTGCGGAATCGCACGGTCCATCGCTTCGCGACGCGCATTGATCTGCGCTTTAGAAAGGTCCGGTCTGTCCTGAGCGACGTTTCGTACCCATTCATCGTGAATGGCATCGCTCCAACGCGCTCGAAAGAGCCCTGTCGATGCCAACTCAAGCACAAGGTCGGTGACAGGGATCGAATAAATCACGTTGGCATCAAGCAGCGCCGTGTAGACCGCCATTCCTCAGTAGCCCCACCTAAGGCCCTCTGCCATCTTGGTGAGTTCTTCGCGTGCTGCCTTGCTGTCGGCTGTTACTTTGCCGCGATAGTCGATTAGGTCTTGAAGTTTGATCCGACGATGTGTGCCGACCATCCGACATTCCAGTTCGCCTTGATCAATCAGCTTGATGAGATGCGGACGAGAGACCTGCAAAAACTCTGCTGCCTGCACTGTTGTGAGTTCCATCGTAAGCGGCAGAACTTGAATCGCACGGTTCTGAGAAAGGTCAATCAGCGCGCGCCTGAGCACCTCAAACAGCTCTTCGCTCAGTTCAATTTGATGGTTGGCCTCTTTATCCCACAGGACAAATCGCGCACCGCGGTCATCTAAATGCTGTAGCAAGTCACGTGCATGTGCGCGCAATCGATTGCTCGGAAGAACAGGTGCGGTAGCATCACGGGGATTTGGCATCGCGTTCCTCATTGAATACGCAAAATGGGCAATATATCAGAAATATAGAACTCGCGGCCTACAAATGCAATAAATGAAATAAGTGCAATATTTGATGCGCTTTGTCTGTCAACCAATCGACCCTGGTGCCGTCCGCATCCCCGGGAGAATATCGGGCTAGGGGGTAAAACCAACACCCCCCTACCCGCCTTCCGGCTCAACAAATGACAGCATCGACGTGATGCCGAATTCATCGCGGAACTCCACCAGCATCAATGCGATGCAACCAAGTGCGGCTAAGGCGATAGCTGGCTGCGGTGCCCTGATCGGCGGAAGGGTGCGCTGTCGATCGGACTGGGCAACACTATCGCTGCGTTGATTGGAATTCAGATCGCGATGATGAAGATCGCACTCTGGCAGCAACCGGTGCGCGCGGAAACCGACTCATTGGCGGTGCAGATCAACGCGCCGCCCAACCGCATCTACCCGGCGACGTTTTTCGGCGCACACCTCACAATCAGTGGAGACGCAACCACTGGCCCGCATAGATCCGCGTGCCTTGCAGTTGGTTGATTTCGACGAGATGTCCAACCGAGGTATCGGTGCGGCGCGCGATAGAATAAAGTGTATCGCCCTGTCTGACTATGACACGGCCCCTTACGTTTTTCAGGCCGCGTGCTGCCATCTTTCGGGTGTCGCCTCGCGGGTGGCGAATTTCGCCAAGGTCTTCGCGAGTGACTGATGGCCGGCTATTGCGTCCCTTGGGGCCATAGTTGGGGTCGAAAGGTTCTGGATACGATCTGGCACCCGCCTCATTTCCAATAAGGTTCCAAGACGGTCCGACATTGCCCGAACTGCAAGCAGCCAAAAAGCAACTGCTCAGTATCGCCATCCCACAAATAGCATTCCTTGCCGTAGGGTTATGATTTGCCCCCATTACACCACTCCACAGTAGTTGTTTCAGTTTTGTGGAGCATGGCTGGAAGTGGTTAAACGACCGGCAATATCGGCCCGCCGATTCCATTGCTCTGTTGAATAACAGATATTTCAATGGCGGCGAGAACCTCGCCATTGATTTTGTCAAAGCACCCATAATGATGACAGGCGCCGAAGATGTGGCCCTTCGACGGTCTGGCTGGCGGTTACCATCCGACAAACAAGAACAACTCTACATTTCTGTCCTCGGAATCAACTTGGTCGGTGACAATTCCTTCCAATATCGAGGGGGCGTCTGACGGGTAGACATCACCGACAAGTTCCTTCAGGAAGCGGGCGCGCAAGAATGGCAGATCGCTGTTTTTCACCCGATTGCTAAGCCTCCGGGACTCAGTCCCATTGCCGTATCGGCCATTAGAAATCTGCTTTAAGTAGGTAACCTTTTTGTACTCAAAACCCTTCTCAAACCTGCCGCGGTAGGAGGCGCTATCGGCGCTGCCCCGAACCATCAACTTGTAAACTTTCTTTCCATCGAGCTTCGAGACGACATCACGCATGAATACACCCAGCGCCGCTCGGAACTTACGGCTCGTGTGGTCAAGCGTGTACCTCCCCGCCTCGAACTTGAATTTTACGCCCGTCTCCGCGTCCTTGAGGTCCACCGAGTAATAGCTGCCACGTCTCCCGGAGATGAGTTCACGGTCCGGGTAGACTGAAACCTCATAGTCATCGGTAGTGAAGCCGTATTGCATTTTTTCTTCCAGACCAGCCAGTTCTGAGTCTACGGAAACATCCTTCCTCTCAACCCGACTGCCTCCAAGCCGGTCGATCTCGCGCTTGAGGATTGCAAGGCGGCGTTCGTTGGACGATTGAGTGGCGGCATCCGGCAAATCCTGCCAGTTGTCCAACAATACGCCAGTTCGTCCGTATTTCCGCGCCCGACGGACCAGTTGATTGAGATCGGCCGCCAAACTCTTTCTGGCGGTGCGTCGTTCTAATTCAAACTCGGAAATCCGCTCTTCCCGCAACGACAATGCTTCTTTGGCGTTTTTCAGGTGACTCGACAGCCGGTCGTTGTCCGACAATGTGTCGTCTAGCTGTGAAGCTTCAATAGGTTGTTCTCGGTCAGGCCGAGACGGCTGATCGGTGGTTTCTTGTCAAGGCTAGCGTGTGGGCGATGCCAGTTGTAGCGGTGTAGCCACCCAGGCAGGTCTGCCTTGCGCTCATTCGA
>JAHZKP010000004.1 GCA_022600345.1 Alphaproteobacteria bacterium
AAGGGGATGCGGCGAAATTGACTGCCGGACTGCGTTGCGCCGGTTTGCCGTGGGTCCACCACGACTGCACCGGACGCGTCTTGCCGGCAGCCAATTTCGTCTCGCATCGCGACCTCACTGAGTTCTTCAACAGCCTGCTAAGCTTCGATGAGCCTTACTTCTATCGATTTGGTTCCCTTCGGAATATCTCGGGCGGCTGGCGGGCCGTTGATTTGCAATGCGCGGACGACATCCAATGCGAGCAAAGATAGAAGCACCTGAAAAGCGAAGGTGCACCATTGGTACTGCGACATGGTCATGAGTAGGCGACCGGGTTCATGTTCAACACATTCGTATTGCTGAAACAAGAACGCTGCGACCTGTTGAAATTCCTCGTTTGACGACACGCAAATGACATGCGGCTGCATCGATGTTAACTCCAACATATCTGGCGCATTTCGAGCGCCAATAAATTGTCTGGAGAGTACGCCGCATAACTGACATTCGAGCTGTTACCGAGGGAACAGGCTGCGCTTACCGAACGCGCTTACACGGGCGGCCTGGTGAGGGAAATATTCGCATGGAGATCCTGACAGATCGTCTCGTCATCCGACCGATGAGGCCAGAGGACACCAAAGCCTTTGCTTCGATCGTCGGCGACCCCCGCGTGATGCGCTTTCTGGGGAGCGGCCATGCACTGACATCACAAGAAGCAGAAGCCTACGTACTTGATTGCGTCGCGAGATTTCGGGCCACGGGGCGTTCTCGTTTCGCCGTGACGAGCCGGAACGATGGCGAACTGCTGGGCTTCAGCGGCTTCAAGGAGATTGCTGGGACGATTGACTTTGGCTACCGCTTCGAATTTCACCAATGGGGACGCGGTATCGCGACAGAGGCGGGGAATGCCGTGCTCCGCTACGGTTTCGACAGCCTTGGTTTTGATAGAGTATGGGCGGGGGTAGTGCCAGGCAATCAGGCATCGCTGAATGTGCTTTGCAAGCTCCGTTTTTTGCCTGCACCGCCACCGTATCCCGATGAGCAAGATACCGTTTGGCACTTACTGACCGCCAACGCGTTCCACGGATCGGGCAGCAGATCGATTGGCCCAAGGCCGAAGAACAACCTCTAACGGGTCGTGTGGACAACGTCCTGATAATTCACATCTAGGCGGCTCCCGGTCATCGCGTGGCGCCGTCGACGAGACCCGGCGACCTTAGACATGGACCTGAAGCTGCCGAATTCTACTTGACGCGTTTACACGGGCGGCCTTCAACCGAACAGGTCCAACGTTTGCCAGGATGTTTTTCGCAGCTAACCTTGCGATCCGCCGAACGGTTGAAATACGCCCATTCGGTTCCGTATTCCCAGGCTGTAAAGCTGGCCCAGGAATAAATCGCGGCATTGATGGCTTTTTTCTTTGACTTGACGGGCGTGCTGTCGCTGCTGCCGTAGTGCCAATGACCGTCCTTGCAGAGCATTTTGGCGGCCTGGGCCTTGTCGGCCGTAGCCCCAACAACAATCACTACTGCTGCAATGAATACAGCAGCTAGAGTGCGATAAAAATTTTCTAACATCTGCCCACGCAACCTCCGTGTGAAAACAAATCCAGCGGGGCACGAAATTGAAACGGGCTTTGCAGGTGCGCCCCATATCCAGTTAACACGGTTCAAATGGGAATTGGACGCCGATTGGACACGCCATTCTTGAAATCAATCGGCTTAACGCGAGTTGCGAACGAGTTGGTCGGGCGCTTCATCCAGCAACGAAACGATCACGAAGGCCAAAGCCGACAGGCCGATGGCAGCGAAGCCGATGACGGGGGCGGACACGTCGGCGAGGCCAAGGGCTTGCTTGATGGGGCCGAGACCGGCGATTGCGGTAAAGCCTGCGATAAGGGCGGCGATGGCGCCCTTTCTGGTGGCGCGTGGCCAGTAGAGTCCGCCGGCCAGCACGACGATGCCCGAGCAAAAATAGATGGCGCCGGAGACGGCGAGGTAATCCCAGATGTCTTCGCGGCCCTGGTAGATGAGGCCCCAGTAGAGTTCGTAGAGCGCAATCACGACAATACCGATGCGGGTGGCGCGGATCTGGAAGGCTGCTTCCTCGGTGCGGCCGGTCAGCGGGCCTATGATGTCGCGTGCGATAATCGAGGACCAGCAAAACAGATAGCCGTCCTGGGTCGACATGAAGGACGCGAACATGACGATGGCGAGCAGGCCGACGAGCCAGCCGGGAAGCGCTTCGCCGAGCATGACGGCGGTTGCGACGAGGTCGGCGTCGGTGCCGAATGCTTTTAGCTGCGGGGCGCTGGCCGCAGGGCTCGATCCAGTCTGCTGCGCGAAGAATGCAAAGGCCAGAACGCCGATGAAGGCTGGCAGGATCATGCGGCCCATAAACACCAGCGAGGACACGAGATAGGCGCGGCGGACGGTCGGTTCGTCCTTGATGCACAGTGCTCGCGATAGGGCAGTCGGCCAGATTGCCGATGAGACAACGCCTGCCACCAGCACCATCCACAAGACGTAGGAGAGGCCGAAGCTTGGTGCTGTCAGCGGGTCGAAGCCCGCCATGCCCTTAGCCGCGCTCACCTCAGTGACGGCATCGGCCAGCGGGATTTCATAAAGCAGGAAGGCGAGCGCTATTGAGAGGCCAGCAACGATCAGCACGAACTGCAAGACGTCGGTGGCGATAACGGAGCGCATGCCGCCATAAGCTGTGTAGGCGACCGCAATGACGAGGAGGCCGACCATCAGGGCGTTGACCGCAGCGCTACCACCTTCGAGACCGAGCATGGCGACGATGAACAGTGCTGCGACCTTCAGGAACAGGCCCATGTTGAGGATGCCGCCCAGCGCCATGACGGTTGCTCCGAAGACGCGGACGTCCTGGCCGTAGCGCTGGCCATAGAATTCGGGGACGGTGAGGACACCGGTTTTGCGCAAGGGGGCTACGACGAATCCGGTAAGGCCGACAATCAGGCACCCGACAAGTGCGGCGGCACCGATGTGAAAAGCGGCAAAGCCGTCGTTGAAACCTTTTTGCGCGTTGTAGGCGATGGTGATGAGGCCGATCTCGGTGGCACCCAGCGTTGCGATTGCCGTTCCCAGCCCGACGTTGCGGCCGGAGACAAAGAATTCGGCGAGATTTCCCTCATCAGCATGGCCAGCAGTGCGCCGAAGGATGAGAACCAGCGCAACGATGTAGGCAATCGCGCCGAGCGCAAGGGAAACGAGTAGCGTTATTGTCATTGGGTGCTGGCCATTACCGATATAGATCAGCGCGGGTTGGCGGCAGGGGCGAGGGGCCCTTGGCGTTATGCGAGGCGACGGTCTGGAACAGGCGGGCTGCTCCACGCCCGAAAGCAAGCGAGCAACCAGCCAGGTAAGCCACCCAGATACGGTAGGTCTCCTCTCCCACCAGGGCAATCGCTTCTTCGCGCCGGGCGGTGAGACGCTCACACCAGATCTTGGTCGTTAGCTGGTAGTGCTCACGCCAGCCCTCGACATCGTGGATTTCAAATCCGGCCTGCTCCATGCCCATGATGGTGTGGCCGATGTCGTCCAGTTCGCCGCCGGGGAAGATGTATTTTTGCAGGGCTCGTTGTTCGGCGCGGGAGGAAAACCGCGTCTTTTTCTTCTTGGCGCGGCGTGAAATCGCGTGGTTGAGAAACAGCCCATCGGGGGAGAGCACGCGCCGGATGGTCTTGAAGTACAGGTCGTTGTTTGAGACGCCGATTGCCTCATACATGCCGATCGATGAGATCTTGTCGAAGGTGCCGTCGAGATCGGCGTAATCGCGGATTTCGAACTTCACCTTGTCTTCGAGCCCGCGTTGTTTGGCCCAGTCTTTCGCGTAGGCGATTTGGGCTTCCGAAAGCGTGATGCCGTAGCCTTCGACGCCGTAGTTCTCGGCCGCGTAACATAACAATCCACCCCACCCGCAGCCGATATCGAGCATGCGGTCGCCGGGCTTCAAGCGAAGCTTGCGGCAGATCATGTCCATTTTGCTGATCTGCGCCTGGTCGACGGTATTTCCCCAATCGGTGAAGTAGGCACAGGTATATTGCATGTTGGGGTCGAGAAAGAGTTTGTAGAACTCGTTGCCGACATCGTAGTGGAACTGGATGAAGTCCTTGTTCTCAGCCTTTTCGCGGCCCTCGCCACCTTCATCTCCGGAATAATCGCGGCTTCGTTCGGGCTTTTCGCCTTTGGCGAACAGGAATGGCCACAATTGCGAGATGAGGCGCTTCTTGTTGAGGTTCTTTAAGCGCTTGCGGCTGCCGCCGTCGGAGAGCTGAGCCCCCAGATCGATCAACGTACCGCCTTCGAAGCCAACGTGGCCGTGGGCATAGTGGCGGATCAGGCGGTCAAGGGTTGGCCGGCGCAGGATCGAGGAAATCACGCCGGGCGAGGAAATCGTTATCGCCAGGGGCGAATCGACGTTTTCGCCCAGCGGCACCACCGTTCCGTCCCACAGCTTCACCGACGCATTCAGGTTGAGGTGATTGGCAAGGTCCTCGACCAGTTCGCGGGCGGCTGCGAGTTGCTTATCGGTGGCGGCTTGGGGTGTCGTGTGGGAATCTGTCATGGCAGGACCGAAGCACAAGCGCGGTTGCCGGGCAACATTGGGCGCTTGTTGTGCACTATGGTTTGTGGGGAATGCTTGCAGGCGGGCACTATCAGCAATACTTCTTCGTGGATTGAATAGTGTTGGCGCCACAGATGGCACTGCTGCCGCGGCTGCCGGAAGGACGGGGAATGGCCGGATCGACCGACAGAGTTGTTAGCTCCCAGATTGGTAAAACGCAGTTTGCCGGCACGCCGCTCAAGGTCTACGTGTGTTATTCGCGGGCGTCGGATTATTCGTTTGCCAGCGACCTGGCCGCGGCGCTCGACATGCTGGTCGAATTCGACGTGCGCATCGACCGGGCCGATATTCACGAGGGCGACGACTGGCAGGGACGGTTAGGCGCGCAGATCGAAGCTGCCGGAACGGTGATTTTCGTGATGTCGGCACGGTCGGCGATATCGCCGTCGTGCCGCTTTGAATTGAAGGAAGCCGAGCGGCTGTCGAAACGGATTATCCCGGTGCTCGCCCAGTCGTTGGGCGGAGCGGCGGCCCCTGAGCCTGTTGCCAGACTTCCCTATATCCGCTTCGATCACGGCCACTCCTTCGTCGATGGCTTAAAAGAACTCCGCGCGGCTTTACTTGAGGATCTGGGCTGGCTGGCTGAACATTCGCGGCTATATGCCCGCTCGCTCGAGTGGGATCGAGCGCGGCGCCCCGACAACCTATTGTTGATGGGCGGTGATGTCAGGGCCGCCAAGGCGTGGCTCGACCGACAGCCGGCAGGAGCGCCGCTGCCGACAACGTTGCACCGCGATTTCATCCGGGCCAGCGATGCCATCGAAGCTGAGCGCGACCGGGCGGACGGAAGCCTTGCCGATCAACTGCGAGGATCGATCCGGCGGCTGCGAATAGTGGTGGCGGCTTGTGTCCTGGCGATCGCAGGAGCTGGCGGTTATGCCTACTACACCCACCAACAGGCAACGGATGCCGCGCTGAAAAAGCAGCGCGCCGAAGCGACCTGGGTGGGTCTTTCCAAGCTGCGCAAGGCGGCTGAACAGAGCGAGCAGCGCTACGAGGAGGCTGCAGTGCAGATCCTCGATATCATCTTTAGTGCCCGGTCAACGGAGGCGCGCCGGGCGCTTGGTCCTATCGTTGCCGTGCTGTTGCGCGATCTGTCGCGAGAACAGGTGCAGCGGCTCCAGGACCGGGTCGCCGAGTTCGGGCAATTCCAGCGCGACAAGGACGGATCGTTCGGGTTGCATACCGAACAGGCGGTGGACGAATGGGTCGAAGCCTTGGAACGCCTGCGCGAAGGGCCAGGTGACGCCAGGAATTGAGGACGTTTCGTTTCCGCCCGGCATTATCATGGGCGATAATCTGGTTCTCAAAAGTGCTTTTGGGGCACCGATTAAGAGAACGGTTACCGCACTGGCAATTGGCCCGTCCGCCCGGATATACGCTTAGGGATTCACCAGGACCTTTGCGGCCAATAATGGGGCATGGATG
The DNA here is from genome assembly GCA_022600345.1 of Alphaproteobacteria bacterium. Lineage (GTDB taxonomy): Bacteria > Pseudomonadota > Alphaproteobacteria > Rhizobiales > Hyphomicrobiaceae > Filomicrobium. The sequence continues at coordinate 6,055 of JAHZKP010000004.1, forward strand.
GATGGACCGTTATATGGATCGCTGCCGTCGTCTCCAGCATCATTGGATTCGGCAGCCTGTTTCATATGTCGTACATTGCGCGGTATTGGCCCAAGGCAACCGGGCGGGTGTGCGGCAATCAAAACCGTATTGCGCATTACGACTGCGGTTCGGGCACCGTTTATGTCGCCGATGTGAGGTTTGAGGCCGAGGACGGGCGCTGTTACACGATTAAAAGCGATGTCGGGCTGCAGCAGCCATGGACGGTCGGCGACACGATTACGGTGCACTACAAGCCGGCCAACCCCAACCAAGCAATGATCATGACCTTCTGGGAGCGGATATTGTTCTCAGCGGCCTTTATCGCGCCGGCATTAACGTGCTGGGCATTGCTTACCGGGATTTTAGAGCGGTAGTCGCAGTCTTGCCGGCGTGCTTTCCAACGCCTTGTCGGGCGCCTTGCCCGGCGTCTTGCCGAACACCCATATGCTTCTGGCCGCGGGCTTTGGCCAAATCAATCTGGCGTTGGCGCTCTGCGGCCTTCTTCTTTTTTCGGGCGTCGGCCACTTGCTCACAGGTCGGGCAGGGGCTCTTGGCGTAGCCACCTGAACCCTCGCGTGACAGAAACGGTTCGCGGCAAATCGAACAGAGCTGGTAGGGGCCTGGTTCCAGTCCATGGCCGACGGAAACGCGCTCATCGAAAACAAAGCACTCGCCGTTCCATCTGCTTTGCTCGGGTGGGACTTGTTCCAGGTATTTCAGGATGCCGCCCTTGAGGTGGTAGACGTCTTCAAAGCCCATATCCTTCAGCAGGGCGGAGGCTTTTTCGCAGCGAATGCCGCCGGTGCAGAACATCGCAACCTTTGGCTTGTCGTCCTTGGTGAGCGCGTCATTTACCCATCCGGGGAACTCCCGGAAAGTCTGAGTTTCAGGGTTCACGGCGCCTTCGAAGGTGCCAATTGAGACCTCGTAGTCGTTGCGGGTGTCGATGAGGACAACGTCTGGCTCAGAGATCAGTTGGTTCCAATCTTCAGGCGCAACATAAGTTCCGACCGTTCGGTTGGGGTCGATGCCCTCAACGCCCATGGTGACGATTTCGCGCTTCAAGCGAACCCGCATGCGCTTGAAGGGCATCCGGGACGAATAAGATTCCTTCCAGTCGACTTCGCTGAGGCCGGGGATTTGGCGAATCTTGGCAAGAACCGCATCGATACCGGCGCGCGATCCGGCGATGGTTCCGTTAATCCCTTCGGCTGCCAACAATAAGGTGCCCATGACGCCTTCAGCCTCGCAGGCCGCCTGCAGGGGCTCACGATGGACCTCGAAACTGGGCAGGGGGGCGAATTTATAAAGCGCCGCCACGACGATGTCCGGCGTATCGGAGGGCGCTGCTGCGGGCGGATGGGATGTCGGTTTGTCGATCATGGCAACTGAATTAGCTACCCTTTAGGGCGGCGGCAAGTGGTCGCTTGGCCGGGGGCTGCCATCTTGCTATCAACACCGTCAATTAAATGACCGGAAACCCGCCGGGGAACCAGGAGACCACCACTTTGAGCGAGATTAGTGCTGAATCGGCTGCGCGCCAGGCAACGGCTGCGCTGTTGCGACGATATTACGAGGCATTCAACAGCGGTGACAGCGAGGCGATGCTGGATTGCCTGACAGATGATGTGATTCACGACGTCAATCAGGGCGAGCGGCGGCAGGGCAAGGACAAGTTTCACGCATTTCTCGCCCGTATGGCCCACCATTACGAAGAAAAGCTCGATGGGATTACCGTGCTGGTTTCGCGCGATGGCGCGCGCGCGGCGGCAGAATTTAACGTTTCGGGCAAATATCTTGAAACCGAGCAAGGGCTTCCGGAGGCCCAGGGGCAGACATACAAATTGCCAGCGGGAACGTTTTTTGCCGTTCGCGACGGCAGAATTGCGCGCGTGACGACCTATTACAATCTGACCGAATGGATTGCGCAGGTCGCAGGCGAACCCGTCTAAGTCGCGCCTGGAATTTCCACCTCGGGAGTCTACTTCCCAAGGATGATCTTGAAAGTTTTGCCCGTTGTTGCAGCAGGAGCCCGCCTGAAATGAATGTCACTTTACTTAAATGCAAGCTGCACCGGGCGGCCGTCACGGAATGCGACCTCAACTATGAAGGCTCGATATCCATCGATCAGGATTTGATCGAGGCGGCAGGTCTGCTGATTAATGAACGCGTCGAGATCTACAATATCGACAACGGCAACAGGTTTGCGACCTACGTCATCAAGGGTGGCCGGAGCACCGGCGAGATCGGGTTGAACGGCGCTGCTGCGCGGCTGGCATGCATCGGCGACAAGCTGATCATCTGTGCGTATGCGCAAATGGATGAGGCAGAAGCCCGCGCCTTTGAGCCGACTGTCATCATCGTTGGCGACGACAACAAGATGGAGAAGCCGCGCACATGAGCCTGAGCGTCGAAGCATTGACGGGCACTGGGTTGAAGTCCGTGTTGCCGGATATGGCCCGACTGCGCATCAAGGTGTTTCGGGAATGGCCGTATCTTTACGATGGCTCGGAAGACTATGAGCGCGAGTATCTGGCAAAATTTGCTGAAGCCAAGGGGGCCGTCTGCGTGGTCGCACGAGATGGTGCGCAGGTTGTCGGGGTGTCGACGGCCTCGCCAATGGCAGAAACCGACGAAGAGTTCATCGCGCCGTTCAAGGCGGCAGGCTATGACATTTCGAAAGTCTTTTACTGCGGGGAATCCGTCCTGGTTGGCGATTACCGGGGCCAGGGGATCGGCCACAAGTTCTTCGATGAGCGCGAAGCCCATGCCCGCCGGCTGGGCGGTTTTGAGATCTCGACATTCTGCCGCGTGGTGCGGCCAGACGACCATCCGATGAAACCATCGCAATACCGTCCGCTTGATACGTTTTGGCGCAAGCGTGGGTATGCGCCCGTTGACGACCTGATCGCGCAATATGCCTGGAAGGATATCGGCGTTGAGGGCGAGAGCGAAAAGCCGCTCCAGTTCTGGGCACGTAACCTGTGATGGCCAATCGGGACACGCTCGTTGTGGCGGCCGCCCAGTATCCACTCGATGCTGCCACGACGGACTTTGAATGGCGCGACAAGATTGAGGGCTGGGTGAGCGAAGGGGCGAAGACTGGTGCCGACATCCTGGTCTTTCCCGAATACGCAAGCCTGGAGCAGGCGGCCATCATGGGGCCCGAAGTTGCCAGCGATTTGCAGGCGACGCTGAAGGCGGTTTCAGAGCTGGCGGGCGAGCGGGTTGCCTTTTACGTTGAGATGGCAGCACGCCACAAGGTCCATATCCTGGCCGGAAGCGGCCCGACCGCCGGGGAGGGTGGGCGCTATTTCAACGCCGCGCAACTGATCACGCCACAAGGATTGGTCGGTGAGCAAACGAAAGCGATCTTGACGCCATTCGAGCATGCCTGGGGTATTACCGCAGGCGGGCCGCTGAAGGTTTTCAATACCGTGCTAGGCCGGATCGGGATCGCGATTTGCTACGACTGCGAGTTTCCGTTGCAGGTTCGCAGGCTGGCTGAAGCCGGTGTGGAGTTACTGCTTATTCCGTCGTGCACGGAGTTGGTTTCGGGCTTCCACCGCATCCGCACCGGAGCACGGGCGCGGGCGTTGGAAAACCAGATCGCCTGTGTGACCAGTCCGACAATCGGGGAGGCCCGATGGTCTCCCGCGGTTGATTTCAACACAGGCGCAGCGGGCATCTATGTCCCCAGCGAACACAGCCTTTGTGAGGACGGGGTGCTGGCCGAGGGCGAATTGAACCGGCCCGGGTGGATTACGGCCGAAATCGATTTTCGCGCTTTGCGCGCGCTGAGGGCGGGTGGTGAAATGCGCAATTTCCTGGACTGGTCGCTACAGCCGGGGGCGGGCAAACCCGATGACACCGGCGTCGAGGTGGCCGACCTGATCGCTGGCTGATCTCGGATCGACCGCGGTGGCGCGGACTATAGCGAGCGCCGATGGGGGCTACGCAGTACCAAGCACAGACCGTGTTAGCAAGAATGTGACTTGCGGCTCCGCCCCCTTGAGGATTTCTCTGCGAAACGCTGTCGGATAGGCATTCCCAGGCGGGGGTGTCCATTGCTTGTGCTGCTCACCACTCCGGTGCGGAGAATCGTACGGCGCCGGATGCCGCGAAGCGGTGGGCATCTGGAGGCGCAAAAAAGAGATTCACTCCCACCTATCCGCGCCAGGATCATTTAGCGCCCCAACTTCAAGTTGAGCTGCCGAATGCCGCGATAGCACATCCCCCCCTCACCTAGCGCTGCCACGATGACTTGCAAACGCCAAGACGCTGCCGTTGGCATTCGCATGGTCGGTATCGGTCGCCAGGTCGCTTGCAAGTCATGGCAGCCCGTCCTCTCCCTCCAGGGGAGAGGAGCCGACGGAGTCCTCCCCTTGTGAGATCAGGGGCTGCGAGGTGGTACAAACCAAGGGTACAAACCGGGGACGAATAGACCGGGCGTATTCCTGACAGTTCAAACCTTGGCCCACCACACCGAACGTCTTGCGGCT
>JAHZKP010000090.1 GCA_022600345.1 Alphaproteobacteria bacterium
CTGTTGAAAAACTCATGTGGCTCGCGACACCTGTCACTTTTTCGCATTCGGCCAGAAGCGGCGCGCAGCGCGATATGGTTTATCGTGCCAGTGCCGCGACGCCGCCGAGGCGAAAAAGTGCGGTGTCCCAAGGGGATGCGGCGAAAATTGACTGCCGGACTGCGTTGCGCCGGTTTGCCGTGGGTCCACCACGACTGCACCGGACGCGTCTTGCCGGAAGCCAATTTCGTCTCGCATCGCGACCTCACTGAGTTCTTCAACAGCCTGCTAGTGTCGTGTCTTTGACGTTTGCCTGCATTCTGCCGCTTGGTTGGCGAGCAAATGTCTGAAACGGAACACTAGTCGCCATAACGCTTAGCAACCAGCCTGCGGCCTGACAAGGCTGGTCGGCAGTCAGCGTAAGCAGATGCGCTGCGACGGCGATTACGGGTTAACGGTGTTTGTTAATCGTTTGCTGGGCAAGCATCCCACCCTTGCCACGACGCCCGTTAAACGCAACCGAGAATTAGCCAAGCTGCCGGCGGGCGACTTGACATTACATGGGCTGCAAATGAAAAACTAAAAGCTTCCCTGAACACCATTTATTGCCGATAGTCAGAGCCAGCGGCAGCGCCCCCGTCGAGTTTCCCAAAGGACCACGGTTATCGAACTTTCCATCATTATTCCTGCATTCAACGAGGAAGACAGCGTACTCCCGCTGTACCGGGCGATTATTGACAGCGTTGCACCCATGGGCGTCCCCTTTGAGGTGGTTTTCGTCGATGATGGAAGCAGCGATGCCACCTTCCAGCGGCTGGAAGAACTGGCCGCGGACGATCCTCGCGTTGTAGCGATAAAGTTCCGAAAGAACGCCGGTCAGACGGCGGCGATGGCGGCGGGTATCGATTACGCGCGGGGACGGTTACTGGTGACCATGGACGGCGATCTGCAAAATGACCCGGCAGATATTCCGATGATGGTCGAAAAGATCGACGAGGGATTTGATCTTGTGGTCGGCTGGCGTATCAACCGGCAGGACAAGTGGTTGTCGCGAAAGTTGCCATCGAAAATCGCAAATTGGATCATTGGCAAGGTGACGGGCCTGCCAATACGCGACAACGGATGTTCACTGAAGGTATATCGCGCCGAGATAATTAAGCGGGTTCCGCTTTATTCCGACATGCACCGGTTTATCCCGGCAATGACGATCCCGCTGGGTGCGCGTGTCGCGCAGGTGGGCGTTCGCCATCACAGCAGGCAGTTCGGACAATCGAAATACGGGTTGTCGCGGATTTACAAAGTCGTTCTGGACTTGATTGGCATTCGGACGATTTTGCTGTTTTCCAAGCAACCCATTAGCAGGTTTACGTTGCTGAGCGCTATCATCGCTCTTGGCGCTGTGATCGTGGCAATACTCGGTGTGTTCAATTTCAGCGAAGGTGCTGCCAGCGGGTCCATCGTCGTTCCGATGGCAGTCTCATTGTTGCTGGGGTCGCTGGCGGTGTTCTTGTTGCTTGTGGGGTTCACCCTGGCCCTGGTTCATATGGTTGCGGGCAGTGATGGCCCAAATCGCAGCGTATGGGTCCGGGCTGCGGGGCATTCCACGGCCCTGGCTATTCCACCAGCCGACGCGGGTTCGAAAACTTCGCGTTGACGACCGCGATTGTGCGGCCGCGCATTTAGAGAATTACCGAGGACTACAGAATGCAAATGACCGAAGCCAAGCAAGCGGAAGCGATTCCAGTTTCCTCAAAGAGCTCCAAGGGCGAGGGGCTATCGGGCGGGCGCAAGGCTTCTGGCGTGGATCTGACGGTCATCGTGACTTTCGATTCCGACCAAGTTGATGAAGCGCTATTGGAGCGCTATCGCGAGGTTTTGGATTCGCGTGGCGAATCCTATGAGGTTTTGTGCTTTTTCAACGCGCGCATGAGCAACGCTGCCAAGACGGTCGAGGACGTTGCTGGATCCTGGCCGCAATTGAAACCCCTGGCCCAGCGCCCGTGGCGGGGAGAAGATGGCGCGGTGGCGCAAGGCATCAACCGCGCGGCGGGCAATTTTATCATGACGCTGCCGGGCTGGTTCGAATTTGCCCCAGAGGACATCAACAAGCTGATCGATAACCTTGGCCATTCGGACATGGCTGTCGGCCGTCGCGTCGGTGGGGATAAGTCATGGTGGCAGAAGCTGCGCATGAGCGTGTTCCAGGGGTTGATCCGAATACTGTTCGGGCATTCTTTCAACGATGTGTTTTCACGCACGCGATTGGGCCGGGCAGAAATGTTCCGGCAGATTTCCGACTACGGGGTTCGTCAGCACTTTCTGCCGCTGCTTGCGGTGTCCAGCGGGTATGGCGTTGTCGAAGTCGACCTGCGCGCCGAAGCCCAGAGCGGGAAGGCGGCAGCGTACCGCTTCAAACCCCTGGCCCACATTGCTGCAGGACTCGATGTCCTGTCGTTATTCGTTGTCTTGAAATTCCTGCAGCGGCCATTGCGGTTTTTCGGTTCGATTGGCTTAACGTTGGCAGCGGTTGGCGGGCTGATCACGGCGTGGCTGATTTTTGCCCGGCTCGTGTTGGGCGACTCCCTTGCCGACCGGCCGCTTCTCATATTCAGTGTCATGATGGTGGTGTTGGGCATTCAGATCATCGCCCTTGGCCTGATTGGCGAAATCGTGATCTTCTCGTCGAGCCGACGCGCGAAAACGTATTCGGTCGAGAAGGTTGTGGGCGGTGGTGGCCGGAGCAACGATGGCGGAGCTGTTGGTGGCGGGGCCGTCGGTGGCGAAGCTACCGGTCGGGGTGGCTAGCAGGCTGTTGAAGAACTCAGTGAGGTCGCGATGCGAGACGAAATTGGCTGCCGGCAAGACGCGTCCGGTGCAGGTGTGGTGGATCCCACGGCAAACCGGCGCAACGCAGTCCGGCAGTCAATTTCGCCGCATCCCC
>JAHZKP010000091.1 GCA_022600345.1 Alphaproteobacteria bacterium
ATGACTTTAGGAAGTGTTGGCACCAACGCAGCGAATCCGGCCAGCCCAACATCGCCCCGTGCCAATCAGCTATCGTGCAACTTCCAGCCCTCCGAGATCGCTTCGGTCAGCCCAACACGACTTTAGGAAGTGTTGGCACCAACGCAGCGAATCCGGCCAGCCCAACATCGCCCCGTGCCAATCAGCTATCGTTTAGCTTCCAGCCCTCCGAGATCGCTTCGGTCAGCCCAACATGACTTTAGGAAGTGTTGGCACCAACGCAGCGAATCCGGTCAGCCCTACATCGCCCCGTGCCAATCAGCTATCGTGCAACTTCCAGCCCTCCGAGATCGCTTCGGATTCGCTACAAAACCACTTATCGCCGCGCCGCTGCGAAACGCGGTAGCGCGCATAATCCGGCGACCATGGCAACAGGTAGACCTTGCCCTTAGACAAGGCCCGTCCCTTGATCGGGCAGCCGTTGGGCGCTTTCGCCTTGGCGCTCTCCCAGAGCTTCGTTCTATAGTCGGCCGGCCTTTGGGCTTCGCCCTGCCAGATGCCCCGTTTCGCCTCGCGGGCGGCTCCTTCCTGCGAAGCGTAAGTCGCCAACATGCCGCCATTTGCGAACACATGCCCGGCCTGAACCAACTCGGCGGCGATGTCTTTTTCACCGACCTTGCAACTTGCAACCTTGCTTCCCGCATCGGTCGTGCTCGATACCGTGCACGCGATGGTCTCGTAGCCTGTGATGCGCCGCAGCGCGTTCAGAGCCGAGCGCCCGCATCGCCATGAACGCCCGCGCTCAGTCTTGCATCTCTGCCGGACCTCAGGTGCTTCGATACCCTTCAATAAAACGATCGCGTCCCCGATCCGCATGCTGTCGCCAGTAAGCGACACAGCCTTACCGCTGATTTTTTCGGGCGCAGAGAATGTCGCCGGGGCAGTCTTGGCCAGTTCACCTACGGATGCACCGCCATACCAAACCAGGCTGCCGATCAGCGACACCGCGATGACAACGGCGGCGATCGAAGTAAACGCGGCAAACAGGTTGGGCGAGCCGGGCGCTTCGGCCTCAGCGGGCACAGCATCCGGATCGTGCCGGCGCGTGCTGAAAGGCGCGCCAATGGATGACCGCCCGGCTGCAACGGGCAGCACCGCGACGGCAAGCAGGATTAAGGCAAGGGCGCCGGCGGCAAGGCCGATTGGGTCCGCACCCAGTTGATAGATTCGCGAGGCCGCGCCTATGGCTGCGGCCAGTCCGGCAACGACCAGCGGCAGGCCGACGCGCGGCGAGATTGATCCACCAGCCTTGGAAACGCCATCCGTCACACCGGCCCGTAATCCACCAAGCCCCTGCGATGATGCTCCGCCAATGCGGCCGGCTGCCGATTTGCTGAAACTCCAGACCTCGGACCCGGCTTTCAGCGCGCCTTTCCGGGCCGCCGCACCCGCAAGTTTGGCCGCCCACCTGGCCTTGACGCCCGAGCGCTTGGCCCCCTTGGCCAGCCTTTCGCCCAGATGCGCGCCGGCAACCTTGGCTTCGCGGCCAGCGAGGCCCAATCCCTGTTTGGCTGCTTCGACACCCGCGTGCCCGGCAGCCTTCCCCGCCCGGCCTGCTTCCGCAATCCCGTCGATGGCCGCCTGTTTGGCATCGCCCAGCTTCTCGCGGCGTTTTTTCCGCTTCAGCAGGATCGTCGTTCTGACGTAACCGCGCCATTCGAAACCGTCGCGTTTTCTGCGCCAGCCGAACATGTCTTCGCCGTCTCCACAAATGCTGCAGCCGCACCGCGCGTATTCGCGCAGCACCAATCTTCGCGTCCAGCATACTTCGAACATCGCGATGCCGGGAATCGCGAGACCTTCATTCAACCGAACGAGGCTTCCTTGATGGGGCAAAAACAAGGCATTAGGTTGCAAGCCAGAGCAGTGGCCACGAAAAACTCGAAGCAAAACAGATGCTGAAATCGTGCGAGTGCTGGATTGCAGCAGTACAGTTGCGCTAGTGTTCCGTTTCTGACGTTTGCTCGCCAACCAAGCAGCAGAACGCAGGCAAACGTCGAAGACGCTACACTAGTGTTCCGCGCTAGTGTTCCGCACTAGGGTTCGCCGCCGAGGACTCCGACAAGATTTTCAAACAAGGGATGCGCCGCCATGCAAGCGTTCAAGCTATTCGCTGTCACGAGAAATCTGGCGATTGGCCTGGCGCTCGCTACAGGCCCGGCCACAAACCTAGCTACGGCCAAAGATCTGGGACCAACGAGCCTTGGTTGCGATAACTTCCCCAAAAACTCGGCGCGCTGGATCGACTGTGCGGCCCGTGCCCCTGCCAAATCAGGCCCCGCCGAGGTCGACGCCCAGCTCTTTTATGCCGGCTATTGGCTCGCCCGAAACGGCCGCTACCAGGAAGCGCTCAGCTATCTGAGGCAGACAAAGGTGAAAAACGCCCGTGTGCTGACCTATATCGGATTCGCGACCCGCAAACTGGGAAGCATTGAAGAGGCGATGGGCTATTACGCGCAAGCCTTGGCAAAAGATCCTGGCAACTATGTCGCCCGTTCGTATCTTGGCGAGGCCCACCTTGCCCGCGGCGACCTCCCCGCAGCGACTGAGCAGTTGCAAAGGGTTGAACAGGGCTGTGGCCGCGACTGCGACGCCTACCGGGAATTGGCCGGGAGCATTGCCCGGTTCCGCACCTCATCACGAAATAACGGCTGACCGCCTGCAAAAAAAATCAAGTCTCCGATCTCGCTTTCGACTTTCGATTGACTATCATCAAGACGCTGCCGGGCATGTCGCCCGATAGTGCTGTTGTCCTTGTTTGAGTAATCGACGGAAGGTCAAAGTCATGAAAGCAGTCGATGTCGAAGAACATGCCCGCAAATTGCGCGAGGTCCATGGCGCCAAGGCAGTTGCCGAAGCCGCCCAGAAAGCCGCCGAAATGGAAAAGGCCGGGCGCGATCGCGACGCCGCTGATTGGCGCCAGGTCGAAAAAGCCTTGCTGATGATGCGCGGCCCAAGCTTAAGCTGATGCCACCCAAATTGCGCGGCAAAGCCAACGCCGCGCAACCTTTGGTCATTCGCGACAAACTGCAACGCTCAACAACGCGCCTATCGGGAGTCTGGCTTTTCAGCCGATGCGATGTAATTGACATCGGTGTCCGAGACGAGCTGCCAGCGATCCTGCAATAGATCGAATCCGAGCCCCGAAAACCGGATGTTCTCCAGGCCGCATTCGGTTAGCGCTTCTGTGAGCTCATCGGGAGTGACGAACCGCTCCCACTGGTGTGTCCCGCGTGGCAACCACCTGAGCACGTGCTCGGCTGCAAAAATCGCCAGCCCATAAGCTTTGACGGTTCGGTTGATCGTCGAGGTAATGAACAGCCCGCCCGGGCGCACCGTCTTGGCGCATGTCGCCAGGAATGCTGCCGGGTCGGGGACATGCTCGACCACCTCAAGGCAAACAACCACGTCGAATTGCTCGCCGGCTTCCGCCAGATCTTCAACCCTGACCGCCCGGTAGTCGATCGCCAAGCCCTGGTCCCCGGCATGGGCGCTGGCGGCTGCAATGTTTTCAGCCGCCGGGTCTATGCCCGTAACGCTCCCGCCCAGCCGCGCCATCGGTTCGCTGATCAGCCCGCCACCGCACCCGACATCGAGTATTTTGAGGCCGCTAAAAGCGCGAACGGTCCTGGAATCGATGCGGAAATGGCCCGTCACGGCATCGCGAATGAAGGATAGACGGGCCGGGCCGATTTGATGCAGCGGCCGAAACTCACCATTGGTGTCCCACCATTTTGACGCCAATGCCGCAAACCGATCCACTTCCCTGGGGTCTACGTTGCCTCCGGCAACCCGGTTGCCTTCGGCAACGCGGTTGCCTCTGCCATCTACGTTGCCGTTGGCGGCGTCCGCTTCGGTTCCAGATGTATGCATCGGCCAAGTCCTTGTTCGAAATTTATGCAGACCCAATGCTGACCGAGCCCGATTACCACAGATTGATGCGAGAAGTTGCCGTCCGCGCTTTCAGCGGCTATGACAACGCCGAAAGTCGTTGCTAACCCGACCGCAGCATCGCCACGACCACTTTCAGGGGCCACCCTTAAAGCAGGCAGCCGGGCGCACAACAGCCTGCTAATCCTCCATCAGCCGCCCGAGCCACTCGTTTCGCCGGGCATCTGGGCCACCCATGCCCTTCAGCATACAGGACGCCATGGCCGTAGTCGTTATGAAATTCGGCGGCACTTCCGTCGCCAACGTCGACCGCATCAAGAATGTGGCGCGCCATGTCAAGCGCGAGTTTGCAGCCGGCAACAAGGTCGCAGTCGTCCTGTCGGCCATGGCCGGTACAACCAATCAACTGGTCGAGTGGGTGCGCGAAATCTCGCCGCTCTACGACGCCCGAGAGTACGACGCCGTGGTTGCCTCCGGTGAGCAGGTCACTGCCGGCCTGCTGGCAATCGCGCTGCAGGCCGAAGGAATTCCGGCCCGGTCCTGGCAGGGATGGCAGATCCCCATTGAGACCGATGCCGCCCACGGCGCCGCCCGCATTGCCGAAATCGACGGCAGCCATTTGCGCGAGCGCATCGACACCGGGGAAGTCGCCGTCGTCACAGGTTTCCAGGGCATCGAGCCTGAAACCGGCCGTATCGCAACCCTGGGGCGCGGCGGCTCAGATACCAGCGCTGCTGCCGTGGCGGTCGCCATCAAGGCCGATGTGTGCGATATCTATACCGACGTTGACGGGGTCTACACAACAGACCCCCGCATCGTCCCGCTCGCCCGGCGGATCCCCAAGATCTCTTATGAGGAGATGTTGGAGATGGCGTCCCTGGGCTCGAAAGTTCTCCAGACCCGTTCGGTCGAGTTGGCAATGGTCTATGGCCTGCGCCTGCGGGTCTTATCAAGTTTTGCCGAACCCGACTCCTTACCCCCTGTCGAGATCGGCAATTTGGAAAATATCGGAACCACCGTTTGCAGTGAGGATGAAATCGTGGAGACGCAGGTCGTCAGCGGCATTGCCTATGCAAAGGACGAGGCCAAGGTCACGATCCTCAAACTCGAAGACAAGCCAGGCGTCGCCGCACGCATTTTCGGCCCGTTGTCGAAGGCCGCCATCAATGTCGACATGATCGTGCAGAACGTGACGCCCGATGGCGCCCATACCGACATGACCTTCACCGTTCAGGCCGCCGAACTGCCGCGGGCACTTGAAGTCATCGACAAGGTGAAGCAGGATCTAGGCAATTTCGAAGTAAAAAGTTCTGACGACGTAGTAAAAATTTCAATTATCGGGATTGGCATGCGATCTCACGCAGGTGTTGCTGCAAAAATGTTCCAAACTCTTTCCGATAAGGGGATCAATATACTTGCGATCTCGACGTCTGAGATCAAGGTTAGTGTGCTGATTAATGCCGACTATGCCGAACTCGCGGTCCGCGCACTTCACGAAGTCTACGGCCTTGACGCAAAGTAGCTGTCAGCACTTTATCAATATGACGCACGGGTCTCGGTTTTGCCGCAAGCGGCAGCGATACCCACAATTTGAGCGGGCGCGGCCTCTTTCGCGGCCTTTGTTGCGATAGGATGTCGCTTGATTGAACGGATCGACCGGTCGAATTCAGGGCCGGTCACCGATTGAAGGTTCTGGTAAAAGGGGCCGCCGGCGAGGGTGTGGCGCTACGGGCGCCACGGCGTTGACTGTAAAGGGCGGCAGTCGGAATGCAGAAACGACCAGAGGAAAAGCCACGGATCATGGCGCCTGAGCCGGCGCTGCGCATCATCATGCGCGGCTTGCGCGAAATCATGTCCGACAAGGCAGATGGTCAATCACGCCTCGATCGTATCGTCCATCAGATCGCCGGCGTCATGGTCGCCGAAGTTTGTTCGATTTATTTGAAGCGCCGTGACGGCTCGCTTGAACTTTATGCTTCCGAAGGCCTCAAGCCCGAAGCTGTTCACAAGACCCGCCTGAACCGCAACGAGGGCTTGGTGGGCCGCTGTGCCGAGCAGGCCCTTCCCATCAATGAGCCTGACGCCTCCTCCCATCCGGCATTTTCTTATCGCCCTGAGACCGGAGAAGAAGCTTACCACTCGATGCTTGCGGTACCTGTAATGAGGTCGAGCAAGGTCGTCGGCGTGTTGGTGATCCAAAACCACACCCGCCGGGAGTATCCCGAAGAAGACGTCGAAGTCCTCCAGTCGACGGCAATGGTCGTTGCTGAATTGCTTGCGTCTGGCGGCGTCGCCGGGTCGGAAGCCGATATCGAGCTGCAACGTGCTGGTTCCGCGGTCATCAAGGCCCAGAAGTTGGCGGATGGCATCGCGCTGGGGCACGCGGTCCTGCACGAGCCGCGCATCGTCGTGACGAACTTGCTGGCCGAAGATTCTACCGTCGAACTCGCCCGCCTCGAAGCCGCTCTCAGTCGCTTGCGCCGGGGGATCGACGACATGCTTTCCAATGAACGCCTTTCGGCTGCCGGCGAGCATCACGACGTCCTCGAAGCCTACCGCATGTTCGCTCACGACCGCGGCTGGGAGCACCGCCTGCGCGGCGCGGTTCATGACGGCCTGACCGCAGATGCCGCAGTTGAGCGGGTGCAGAACGCAACGCGCGCCAAGATGCTGCGCCAGATCGATCCATATTGGGCTGAACGTCTAAGAGACCTCGACGATCTGTCCGATCGCTTGTTGCGGATATTGGCCGGACGCGCCGACCAGCACGGCCATCTGGAAAATTTGCCCGACGATACCATTCTTATTGCCCGCACCATGGGGCCTGCCGAACTGCTCGACTACGACCGCACCAAGCTGCGCGGATTGGTGGTCGAAGATGGCAGCACGCAAAGCCACGTCGCCATCGTTGCCAAGGCGCTGGGCATTGCCGCGATTGGCCAGGCCCACAGAATCGTTGAGCACGTTTCCGATGGCGAAGCGGTTATCGTCGACTCAGAAGCCGGCGTCGTTCATCTTCGCCCGACCAGCGACGTCATCGCCGCCTTCCAGGACAAGGTCCGCTTCCGGGCAAAACGCCAGGAACGCTTCCACAGCCTGCGCAATCTCCCTAGCGTGACACGCGACGGCAAGCGCGTCTCCTTGATGCTGAACGCCGGCATGCTGGTCGACATTCCACATCTCGAAGAGTCCGGGGCCGAGGGTATCGGCCTGTTCCGTACCGAGCTGCAATTCATGCTGGCCGAGCGGCTGCCACGCCTGAACCGGCAGATCCAGGCCTACAAGTCCGTCATTGAGCAGGCCAAGGGACATCGGGTTATTTTCCGCACACTCGATGTCGGCGGCGACAAGGTGCTGCCCTACCTGCACCGCATGCCGGAAGAAAATCCGGCCATGGGCTGGCGGGCGATAAGGATGTCGCTCGACCAACCGGCGCTGTTTAGAACGCAGATCCGGGCACTGCTCCGCGCCCACTGCGGTCGCCCGCTTTCTCTGATGGTGCCGATGCTGACCGCGGCATCCGAAATGGATGATATCCGCGAGCTGATCGACAAGGAAATGGAGCACGCCCGCAGGCACGCCCATCCACTGCCCGCATCCATGTCCATAGGTGCCATGCTGGAAGTGCCCAGCCTGTTGTTTGAACTCGACAAGGTAATGGAAAAGACCGATTTCATATCGATCGGCTCCAACGATCTTCTGCAATTCCTGTTCGCGACCGACCGCACCAGCGGCCAGGTGGCGCGCCGCTACGATGTGCTCTCGCATGCCCCGCTTCGCGCCTTGATCTCAGTTTTCGAAGCCGGCCGTCGCAACAACGTGCCGGTGACCGTTTGCGGCGAAATGGCCGGCACCCCGATCGAGGCGATGGCCCTTGTCGGTTTGGGATGCAGCTCTTTGTCGATGGCCGCATCAAGCATCGGCCCCGTCAAGGCAATGGTGCGCTCCCTGCCCGCGGGCGTTCTTGCAAGGGAACTTCCCGGCTGGATCGAGGATGATAGCGTCGATGTGCGTGCAGCGCTGACCCAATTCGCAACAGACCATGACGTTGAGATTTGACGCGCTCGACTCTCAGCTAAGCGTGTCGCTCCGCCCCAGCCAACAATTTCCCCGTCGCGCGGCCGGTTTGAGCTATACAGGCTGCCGCCCGCAAGAAAATCGAAAAGAAATAGAATGCCAGCCCTGCCGCAGGAAAAATTAGACAAGCTCGTTGAGCGTTGGGAAGTCGTGCAAAGCGAATTGAACGCCGGTCCCGACCCGCAAGCCTATGCGCAACTCAACAGGGAGTTTGCCGAACTCGACCCGCTGGTCGCCAACATCCGCGAGTTAAGAACCACCGAAGCCGAATTGCGCGACCTGGAAGAACTGGCCAAGGACCCTGAAACCGATTCTGAAATGCGCGAGATGGCCGCTGCTGAATTGGGAGAATTGAAGTCGCGTCTCACAGCTCTTCAAACCCAGATGCAATTGCTGCTCTTGCCAAAGGACGCCGCCGATGAGCGCAGCGCTATCGTCGAAATCCGTGCTGGAACCGGTGGCGACGAAGCAGCCCTTTTCGCAGCCGATCTGTTTCGCATGTACCAGCGCTACGCCGATCTTCGCGGCTGGCAGACCGAAATCATCTCGATGTCGGAAAATGACCTTGGCGGCTACCGTGAGATTATCGCGTCGTTCACCGGCAAGGGCGTTTTCGCGCGCTTGAAATACGAATCAGGCGTGCACCGCGTCCAGCGTGTGCCCGAAACCGAAACCAGCGGCCGCATACACACGTCGGCTGCCACGGTTGCGGTCCTTCCCCAGGCCGAGGATGTCGACGTTGAAATCAAGACCGAGGATATCCGCATCGACACCATGCGCGCCAGCGGCGCTGGCGGACAACACGTCAACAAAACCGACAGCGCCGTGCGCATCGTCCATATTCCCACCGGCATTACAGTGATCTCGGCTGAGAAATCCCAGCACCAGAACCGGCGACTGGCGATGAAAGTCCTACGTTCGCGCATCTATGACCAGGAAGCCGACCGGCGCGCCGATGAACGCGCTGAATCCCGCAAGACCCAGGTCGGATCAGGCGATCGCTCACAGAGAATTCGAACCTATAACTTCCCGCAGGGTCGCGTCTCCGATCACCGCATAAATCTGACGCTCCACAAGTTGGGCGAGATCATTGCCGGCGATGGGCTGGATGAAATGATCGAAGCGCTGATTTCCCACCATCAGGCAGAACAACTCGCCAGCCTGGAAAACGACGCCAGTGCCTGACGATAAATCAACCGCTCCTAAACGGAGACAGATCCCACTCACCGGCGAATTGACCCGCGCGCAGGCCATTCTCCTCGCGTCCAAGGCGCTGGCTGACGCCGGAATTAACGGTGCTTCGCGCGATGCCCGCGCGCTTGTTGCCGCCGCTGTGCGCTGTTCATCGTTGGCGCTCATAACCGAACCAGAAACGCTGTTAGGCGCCGAAGCCTCTATCCGCCTGGCAAAAATGGTCCAACGGCGCACCGCCCATGAACCGGTGTCCAGAATCATCGGCGAACGCGAATTTTACGGGCGCACGTTTGAAATCACGCCGGCAACTCTCGACCCCAGGCCCGATTCCGAGACGATTGTCGACGCTGCTCTTGAGCTGATGGCAAACCGCGACCCCGCGACCGGCGGCCTCAAAATCCTGGATATCGGAACAGGCACCGGTTGCCTTGCAATCACCCTTATAGCCGAGCTTCCCGGCGCAACAGCCCTGGCCGTCGACATCTGCCCTGAGGCGCTGGAAGTCGCCAGGCGCAACGCCGCCCGCACTGGCGTCGAGAACCGGATATCGTTTCAGCAGACCGATTTGCTTGAAAATATAGCCGGCAAGTACAACCTGGTTGTCAGTAATCCGCCCTACATCCCCACCGGCGACATCGCCCGGTTGGACCCGGACGTTCGCTCCTACGACCCCGAATGCGCCCTCGATGGCGGCAGCGACGGCCTTTGCATCTATCGCCGACTGGCGCCAGCCCTGGCCGCTGATAATTCGCCAATAGACCAGGAAAGCTGGATAATTTTCGAGTGCGGCGCAGGTCAGGCGCAATCGGTGACTGCCATTTTCCGTGACGCCGGTTTCTCTCAATCGCGCCTATACAAGGACCTTTCCGGCCACAGTCGGTGTGTGGCCGTACGGTCACGCCGTTAAGGCCGGAATCAAAAAAGCTTGGAATTTTGCGCTGATGTCTGTAGGCTCCAAGGCAATCTTGAGCGGGACGAATTGCACACTCGGCAACAGCCAATTGGTGAGCAACCTCGCGTAACTGGTCCAACTGATCGATACGGGTTTTCGCCGCTGTCGGTCTCGAAGTGGGGTAGGACCGAACGCCAAGCCTATTAGGTGACAGCCAGTCTTCAAATCGTAGTTTTCGAGACGACAGGATGTCGGCTCATCGCCCAGGCGGTACCGCGTCTGCGAGGACTAAATAGCATTGGCATAGGGTGGGTGAGGCCAAAACGACCGTTTGGCAGCCGATCAGGACTTCAAACGAATCTTCGAGTTGGGCGCTGCGAACGGTAATTCCGTCACTGCGCGCCAAATGAGAGGGGCGGAGGTCTTCGTGCAACCAGTCGCACGAAAATCATCTGCGGATTAATTGAGGCCTTGTGCCGGAAAAAGTTTCTGCAGCCGCTTGATGCCGATATCGGGAGAGATGGCCAGTCGATGTCCACGGCGCGGTAATTCCAAGCGCGATTTACTGGTTTGGCTTGAGAGCTTCGAGTTCGAGGTTGCGGAAAGAGTGCGGTGCTGCTGTCGAAACGGGATGTTTGCAGCTCCAAAATGACGAAGCGATTTAGAAAAGAAACGGTCGATGAACTGTAAATTATCACACACCGCAAATCGGTTGCTGCGGAGTATCTGATGAGCAATTCGAATAATCCCACTTCCCGTACGTCAAAAAGAATTCAATCGAGAGAACGAAAGCCCATGAGGCAGGGACAACAGCACCGTCGCGGTCGCAGTCGCAATAACAACAACAATAACAACCGCAAAGGTCAAAATCCTCTGACGCGCAATTTCGAGAGCAGCGGTCCGGATGTCAAAATCCGTGGCACGCCGGCCCACGTGGCCGAGAAATACATGTCGCTGGCCCGCGATGCGCTGTCCTCCGGCGACCCGGTGCTGGCCGAAAACTACCTCCAGCACGCCGAGCACTATAACCGGATCATCCTGGCATATCGTGAACAGCAGGTGTCACAGTCAGCCGAGCAGTCGAACGGCTCCGGACGGGGGCGCAATGCCGAGGCCCAGCCCGATGCTGACAATCAACCAGCCGCGTCCGCCGACGAGGCCGCCGCAGCCGATGGCGCTCAGCCGGCCGTCCAGCCCGGCGACCCGCAGCCAAGCATCAATTCAACCGGCGACGGTAATCGTTCTGAACGCACAGAAGGCCGCCGCCAGCCGCGTGCGCGCTCCGGTGGCCAGAGAAGCCCCCGGGGTGAAGGGCGCAAACCGCGCGAACCAAGAGAACCTCGCGAGCCGCGTCGCCGCGAGCGTGAGCGCGACAGTTTTGGTGACTCCGATCAGCAGCCCGACTTTCTCAAGCGGCCTGTCCGGCGGACTCGTGCGGAAAGCAAGGCCTCCGAACCCGCAGCCAGTGATGCGCCCGCCGCTCCCGAACCAGCCGACGGCGGCCAGCAGGACTGATAAGGCTTCAATGATCTGCAAAGCTCGGCGCGGCGAGATCTGCGCCTAAGTCGGCTCGACACTCAGCGTGTCGCCGATGGCGATTTCGCCGGGCGCGCTGACGGTTGCGTAAATTCCGAAGTCGGAGTGCCCCCAGTTTCTCTCCAGGATGGCTGGAACCGCGACATCGCGCACAGCGGTTTGCGGGTTCACGCCTGTCGCCGCGCAGCGCAGGGTCCGGTCCAGAACTTCAAACCGCGCGCCCCCCATTTTAAGCGGCTTTTCAACCCAATCGAATTCCGCCCACGGCTCCGCCCCGTCGATGATAACGTTGGGGCGAAAGCGCAACGGGTCGATCGCCCTGCCGGCGACGCGTTCCAATTCTCTAATCGAAGCAAGATTGACGATGTGCACGCACTTGGCGGCGACATCCGAGAAGCTGTGCCCGTCAGCCGACACGAGTTTGGGTGGGCCGCGCAGGCTCTCTTTCATAAAGGCCGAGATGAACTGCTCAAGCATCTGACATCCGATCCGTGTCGAAAGGTTGCCTTTCGCCACCTGGCGCCCATCCCGCTTGATCGTCAGTGTCGTGGTGGCTTCTTCGAACTCGGTTTCCAGGGCTGCCAGGCGCTCATCTCGCATCAACATCAAGAAGGCAATCTTGGGCAGATGTTTAGGCGCATCAGGATCAAACCGCCCCGGCCCGTTCTCGATGGCCCACGCCCTGTCGAACGGGATTGTTGCTCCAGCTTTGAGCGCTACGCGTTCCAGCGGTTGCGCGCTCAGCCCCTTCACTGGATAACGGTACAGTGCGCTAATGCTTGGCGCTTTCTCGCTCATCGTTCGATTGTTCCTTCGCCGTCAAATTTGAGAGTTGAAGCAACCTATCGCGACATCTGACCCAGCCGCAAACAAGTGCACTCATAAACCCGGTTCCCGCTCCGGCTCACATCCTTTCCGGCTTGCTGCATTGCGACAGAAATTCCCACCGCGCCCCTTTAAGCTCGGGCGGATCTTACCATATCCACAAAGACACCATCCTTCGACTGATTGCCTGATAGGGATCACAGGGATGGCGACTTCGGCCCGTTGGTGCACGCCACCATCACCGGGCTAGGATGAAGCAAGTGTTATGGCAGCAATAAAGTGCTCGCGATTAGAGGCTGGTTTGCTGCGCTCAGGAGAGAATACAAATGGATATCGAACGTTACACCGACCGGGCCAAGGGTTTCGTGCAGTCGGCACAGGGCCTGGCGCTGCGTGAAGGTCACCAGCAATTCACCCCCGAACACATCCTCAAAGTCCTTCTTGATGATTCAGAAGGCCTTGCAGCCAATCTGATTTCGCGTGCCGGTGGCGATTCCCGCCAGGCTTTGCAGGCCGTCGAGGAGACGTTATCCCGACGCCCCAAGGTTTCCGGTGGCGGCTCGGGCCAGCTCTATATGGCGGCCGAGACCGCGCGCGTATTCGACCAGGCAGAAAAGATCGCCGAAAAGTCCGGAGACAAGTTCGTCACCGCCGAGCGGCTTCTGTTGGCATTAACCATGGAGACCGCTTCAGAGGCGGCCAAGATCTTGAAGGAGGCCGGCCTCACCCCCCAGGGGCTCAACGAGGCCATCAATGAAGTTCGTAAGGGTCGAACCGCCGATACGGCCTCCGCAGAGCAGGGCTATGACGCCTTGAAGCGCTACGCGCGCGACCTCACCGAAGACGCAAGCTCCGGCAAGCTCGATCCGGTGATCGGACGCGACGAGGAAATCCGTCGCGCCATCCAGGTGCTCTCCCGGCGCACCAAGAATAACCCGGTCCTGATCGGTGAACCCGGCGTTGGCAAGACCGCCATCGCCGAGGGCCTCGCCCTGCGCATCATCAAGGGCGATGTGCCAGACAGCCTGCGAGACAAAAAGCTCCTGTCGCTCGATATGGGTTCGCTGATCGCGGGCGCGAAGTACCGCGGCGAATTCGAAGAGCGCCTCAATGCCGTCCTCGAAGAAGTGACCGCTGAAGCCGGCCGCATCATCTTGTTCATCGACGAACTGCACACCATCGTCGGTGCCGGCAAGGCGGACGGCGCGATGGATGCATCCAATCTGTTGAAGCCCGCACTTGCCCGCGGCGAATTGCACTGCATCGGCGCCACGACACTGGATGAGTATCGCAAGCATATCGAAAAGGACGCAGCCCTCGCACGGCGCTTCCAGCCGGTGTTCATTTCCGAGCCGACGGTTGCCGACACGGTCTCAATTCTGCGCGGTCTGAAGGAGCGCTATGAAGTCCACCACGGTGTGCGTATCACCGATAGCGCGCTGGTATCCGCCGCGACCTTGTCGAACCGCTACATTACCGATCGCTTCCTTCCCGACAAGGCCATTGACCTTGTTGATGAAGCAGCCTCGCGCCTGAAGATGGAGATAGATTCCAAGCCAGAAGAGCTCGACCGCATCGACCGCGATCTGATGCAGATGAAGATCGAGCGCGAAGCCTTGCGCAAGGAGACCGACACTGCCTCCCAGGACCGGCTGGAAAATCTTGATAAGCAGATTGCCGACCTGGAAGAAGAAAGCCACGCCCTGACCCAGCGTTGGGAAGGCGAACGCGAAAAGCTGGGTTCGGCACAAAAAATCAAGGAAGAACTCGACCAGCGCCGCAACGAATTGGAGCAGGCCCAGCGTCGTGGTGATTATAACCGCGCCGGCGAGCTTCAGTATGGCTTGATCCCCGACCTGGAACGCAAGGTTGCAGAACTGGAAGCCAAAGGCGATGGCGAGGGTGACGATGGCGTGATGGTGGAAGAAGCCGTCTCGCCTGATCACATCGCAGGTGTGGTGTCCCGCTGGACCGGTGTCCCCGTCGATAAAATGCTCGAAGGCGAAAAAGACAAGCTCCTGCGCATGGAAGATGAACTGGCCAAACGCGTTGTCGGCCAGGCCGAAGCAGTGAAGGTCGTATCAACCGCCGTGCGCCGCGCTCGGGCCGGACTGCAGGACCCAAACCGGCCGATCGGTTCATTCATGTTCTTAGGTCCAACCGGTGTCGGCAAGACCGAGCTGACCAAGTCGCTTGCAACCTTCCTGTTTGACGACGAGCAGGCAATGGTCCGCATCGACATGTCCGAATACATGGAAAAGCATTCGGTCGCGCGGCTGATCGGAGCGCCTCCAGGATACGTCGGCTACGAAGAAGGCGGAGCGCTGACCGAAGCCGTCCGCCGCCGGCCCTATCAGGTCATCTTGTTCGACGAGATCGAGAAGGCGCACTCAGAAGTTTTCAATGTGCTGCTTCAGGTCCTTGACGACGGTCGCCTGACTGACGGTCAGGGTCGCACGGTCGACTTCACCAATACCCTGATCGTCATGACCTCCAACATGGGAGCCGAGTTCCTTGTCAATCAGGCCGAAGGCGAGGACGTCGATGAGGTCCGCGATGCTGTCATGGCCGCCGTGCGCGGTCATTTCCGGCCGGAGTTCTTGAACCGGCTCGATGACATCATCCTGTTCCACCGGTTGGCGCGCGAAGATATGGGAGCGATTGTCGACATTCAGCTACAGCGCCTCAGAAGATTGCTGGAGGATCGCAAGATTACGATCGAACTTAGCGAGGATGCCCGCACCTGGCTTGCCAATCGCGGCTATGATCCAGCCTACGGTGCCCGCCCGTTAAAGCGCGTAATCCAGCGCAATGTCCAAGACCCGCTTGCCGAACAGATCCTGAGCGGCGACGTCCACGACGGCGATACAGTCTCGGTTGGCGTCGAAGCCGGCCACTTGACCGTCAACGGCAAGCTATTCCGCGACGCTGCTTGAGCCGGCTTTCCCTCACGGGATGCGGGAAGACGAGAAGTTTAATGGGTGAGCGGATGATTAGGCCGCTCACCCTTTTTTGTAACTTTAGTCGAGCATTTGGATTTACATGACGAGTGAGAGCTGATTGAGTAGAACGGTATTGAGTATATTGATTGGGAGGGCGAAAATGCCGGATCCCCAAAAGTTTAAGTACCGCGCATTTATAACCTACAGTCACCATGACAAGCGCGCGGCTGAAAAGCTGCATTCCGTTCTCGAGCGATATAATCTGCCATCTCGCCCCTTGTTGGGGGGAAAACAGATAAAGTCGACAGGATTGAACGACGCATTGGCAGCGTCTTTTTGGATCGCTTCGGGTTGTCGGCAGGGCGATTGTCCGAACAGTTGCAGGAAGCTCTCCGGCAGTCTGAAAACCTAATCGTCGCCTGTTCGCCCAAAGCCGCCGAAAGCGAGTACGTCAACGAGGAAATCCGATATTTTCAATCGTTGGGCCGCGGGCGAAATATCTATGCAATTGTCGTTTCGGGCGAACCAGGCCAGCGAGCAGAGGAAACCTTTCCGTCCGCGTTGTGCCACCGCACAGAAACGAGCGGCCGCTTTATCCCGTCCAGAATTGCTGAAGTCTTTGCCGCCGATGTTCGGATTGAAGCCGATGGCTGGCATTTGGCCAAACTCAAAGTGGTTGCGGCCCTGCTGGGTCTCGACCTCAATCAGCTAAGACGCCGCGAAGCAGTTGCAGAGCGCCGCCGCCGGTACATCTGGACCGGTGTCGCTGCGTCGACAAGCGCCCTGGCGGTTGCCGCTGGCGGTTTTGGCGTTTACGCGCTCCAGCAGTATGATAGAGCAGAGAGAAATCTCGACCGCTCGGTCGGCATCACGGTCGACTTTGCAGACGTGGTGGAGAAGTCATTTGGCGACTATCAACTACCTGCGCCGCAGGCCGACCGGTTGTTGAGTGATCTCGATGCGCGGCTGACCGAGTTGGAGACTGCTGGAAATCCGAACACTTATGCGCGCCGGATGTCGAAAGCCAAGATGATGCTTTCCCTGCACTCCGCCAAGAAACGTATTCGATCTCTCTACGAAGCTGGGAAACTGGCGCACGGCGCGAAGCGCATCTTCGCAGATCTGCGCCAAGAAGCCCTGTTTGCCGGAGCGATTCCCGGACAGCTTGCAACATTGATGCTGCCTGATGGCTGGAGCGATGAGGTGTTGACCGGGCTGGCGCGCTCGTCGCTTGCACTGGGGCTCGTCAAGCGCGATCAGGCAGAGTTGGCAGATGCCGTCGATGAGATGGAAGAGGCTCAAGAATATTTCGCCGCGCTGGCACAACGAAACCCTCACCTTGAGAAGGCCGCGGCGCGAACGGCCTGGAGCAATCTGGCCGATGCGCACTATCAACTTGGAGAAGCATTGGAGCGCAACAATCAGCCCCGCAGCTCGATCGATAATTTCAACAAGGCGCTCCAACTTTATCAAACAGTGGCACACGCGACCGAAAAACATGTGCCTTCCAGGGACGGGCAGATTAATCGCCAACTTGCAAAGGCCCGTTTGAACGTTACGCGCGCCCAGGTCGAGCTGAGCGAGGCGATCAGAAACGTCGGGCTCATCGACGAACAATTCAGGCTCCTGCACGAAGCTCTGACTACGCGTTCGCAACTCTTACGCGCCGACCCGAAAAACCGTCGTTTGAAACGGTTCTTTGCCTGGGCTCACCTCTTTCGAGGCGAAGCCCACATGGAAGCTGGTGATGTAGAAAAAGCCATCGCGGATTTTGAGACGACGGTCGGTTACCAGAAGCAAGGCCTGGATTTCGATCCGCAAAACACGCAACGCAAGAAGGACTATGCCTGGGCCCGGGGATTCCTGGGTACCGCGCTGTTGAGAGCCGGGGAGTACGAGAAGGCAATCGCAAATATAAATAGAGCCGTATCGGTGACGCAGGCCGACAACGAACAATACGATTCCGAACCCATGAAGCGACGCAACTTTGCCTTTTGGTTGTCGCAGCGCGCAAGTGCCTGGCGCCAATCGGGCGAGTTTGAAAAAGCCCGTCAGGACTTGAAGGAAGCAGAAGGTCTTTTAAAGCCAGTCGAACTTATCGGCACCTACGCGATAGCCCGGGCCGAGATGGCATTTATCCAACGTGAATTCGGCCTCCTCGACCTGGCAACCGGCCACCCGAAACGGGCTCATTCGCGACTGCAGGCGGCTCGCGACCGCTATAGGAAATTGATCGACGAAGCCCCCGAATCGACGCTTTGGCCCCAACGCCTGGCTGAAATCGACGATGCCGTGCGTCAACAAGAATGTAGTCTTGCAAACAGGTCGGTAGCGGCGTGCCTGAATAATGGAACCAATAGCGATGCCGGCCGAATGGTCGCCAAATAGGTTCAGCGACAATCAGAAGATCTGCCCGCCACTCTTGGCTGATCCAAACCGCCAGCAATGTGGACATCGACGGTTCGACGTAGCTGGCGACGTGCGTTAAACTCGACCTCCCCGAACGAATGGAAGTGCGCGCTGATGGCAGATGCCGCCGAAAAGATTGCCACCTACCAGGACGTCCTCGACGCGCCGTCCAACGTCGTCGCCGAGATCATCGGTGGCCGGCTGGTCACCCATCCACGACCGGCGGCCAAGCATTCCCTGTCCGGTTCGCGTCTCGGAACCAAGATCGGCGGTCCTTTCGACCTGGGAGAAGGGGGGCCAGGGGGCTGGTGGATTCTGGATGAGCCCGAACTTCACCTGGGAAGCGACATCGTTGTCCCCGACCTGGCAGGATGGCGCCGCGAGCGTATGCCCGAATTCCCGGACACAGCCTGGATCGACCTCGCCCCCGACTGGGCTTGCGAAGTCATCTCACCCTCGACCGCCCGGTATGATCGCGGCGAAAAGCGCGAGATCTACGCCCGCGAAGGCGTCACCCACCTCTGGCATGTTGACCCAATCGACCGCCTTCTTGAGGCCTTCGAACTGCAAGACGGCAACTGGGTGCTCCTGAAGACCCTCAAAAACGACGAAGAGGTGGCCCTGCCCCCCTTCGCCGCCGTTCCGTTTTCGCTCGGCGCGCTTTGGCCGGATTGAGGCCCGTTTAAGGCAAACCCAACGACGGTTCGACGTTGCTGGCGACGTGCGTTAAACTCGACCTCCCCGAATGAATGGAAGTGCGCGCCGATGGCAGATGCCGCCGAAAAGATTGCCACCTACCAGGACGTCCTCGACGCGCCGTCCAACGTCGTCGCCGAGATCATCGGTGGCCGGCTGGTAACCCATCCACGGCCCTCGCCGAAACATAGCGTTGCAAGTTCGGGACTGGGCGGCAAGCTTGCACCTCCTTTTCATTTCGGCGACGGCGGACCTGGCGGCTGGCTCATTCTGGATGAGCCCGAACTTCACCTGGGCGACGACATCGTTGTCCCCGATCTTGCTGGTTGGCGACGCGAACGCATGACCTCAGTCCCCGAGACGGCCTGGATCGACCTCGCCCCCGACTGGGCTTGCGAAGTCATCTCCCCCTCGACCGCCCGGTATGATCGCGGCGAAAAGCGTGAGATCTACGCCCGCGAAGGTGTCAACCATCTTTGGCATGTTGACCCCACCGACCGCCTTCTTGAGGCCTTCGAACTGCATGACGGCAACTGGGTGCTCCTAAAGACCCTCAAGAACGACGAAGAGGTGGCCCTGCCCCCCTTCGCCGCCGTTCCGTTTTTGCTGGGCGCGCTTTGGCCGGATTGAGCCCCGGTTGTTAAGGCGGTCTATGCAGTCGGCTTGGCCTCATCCGTTACTGTCTCCGCCGGCGAAGGGGACGTATTCTCGTTCAGCACATCCAGGATCGGTGTCAGCCCTTCGATATCGACCAGCCGGTAGATCTCAATGTCATTTCGAGCTTTTTCGGTCCATCCGTTGATTTCAAGCAGGCGCTCGGCCTTCGAAAAGAGTCCGTGGTTGCGCACCGGCTCGGCAGATCGGATGCGCTCCGCCTTCTCCGGGTCAAGCTTCATCTCGGTTTCGCTCTGCATTTTTTCCAGCTCCGCCAACCGCTTTTTTCGAATCTTGGTCAGGTCGGTAAGGCTCTGCAGTTCTTCTTCTTTCTTTAAAGCAATGAATTCCTTCTTGGTCGGCCAGCGCACGAGGTCGAGGTCGTCGAACACGCCGGCGAGCTGATTCATCGCAAGCGCCCTCTTTTGCTCTTCCTTTGGCTTATCGCCTGCGTTCGCTTCCGAGCTGGTGTTATCGTCTTCGACGAGACCTGCGCTAAATAAGTTCGGAATGACGAAGTAGGAAGCGTGATTGTGGTAGAGGAAGTGGCTGCGGACCCACTCCATGTCGGCATTCGGCGCCCGAGCGATTGCCGTTTCCATGGCCTCCCGGATCTGCGCCTTCACCGCCGGGCTAAGCAGGATCCGCTGGGCGGGCTTCGGCGGAGGATTGAGTGCAGCCAGAACAAACAGGCCAAGGTCGATGCCAAGCGTTGCGAGCAGTGCGATCAAATCGCGGCCACTGATCCCTTCAGTCCCGCCTGCTTCGGCTGTGCTCTTGAAGCCGTTCGCGACAAAGGAAACGAGGCCGCCCGCATAGGCGCCAATGTTCTCCCAAAGGCGCTTTACAGCGTTTGCGACACCAGCCGGTCCCTCGGTGAACTCCGCTGTACGCAGGTTTAGCGTCACAGGTTGGTCAGCTTGTTCGGCCGCCTGATTGAGGCGCTGCGCCAGTGTCGGGTCGTAGCAGGAAAATCCCAGCTTTCCGGGCGCCACCGATACCACTTGAGCCAACGCACGCATCTCGGCAGCAGTCGAACTTCCCAGTTCGTTTGATCGCGCAGCGATCCGGCGCGCACCCGATCGAACGGTTGCGGCTTTCGCTTCAAATGCTTTCTGGCGCTCTTCAAACGTGGCACCTTCAAGCCCTTGTGCGGCTGCTTTCAATTGTTCGAGGTCTCTCTCGACCGGCTGCAGCCAGGACACTTGTATTCCGTCTCGCAGATTGGCCACTGCATCGCGCACGGATTTCCGCGCATTATAAAGCGGCCCTTGACCTGCCCCCGACGAGATGCCGCAACTGCCGCCGCTTGTTTCCTCGCGGGTCATCTGAGTTTCCGACCAACTGACCACGCCATCGAGCTGTGCCTTGACGGCTTCCAGTCGCGCCGAAACCGCCGTGCCTGCGTCTCGTGCATCTTCCTGAAGGTTGGAAAGGCTGGTGCGGGTTGCTTCCTCACCGGCAATCAGGCTCCACCAGAAACCATAGCCGAACCCGATCGACCACAACGCCAGGAAAAAGTAGAGCGGGAACGTTATCAGTCGCTGTTTGAAAGTCCGCCCCTCGCCGAACGTTTCGCGCAGAGCGAGCCACATCAAGAACGTCAGTGCGACGACGATGGCGATAACCAGCGCTTCATTGGTAACTGAGAGGCCGCCGGCGATTTCACGCCCCTGGGTGGGCGATTGCGACACCCCGACGATGAAATCGTTCATCCCGCTCCAGGTTGCGTAACCGGAGATGGCAAGCAGCATAAGCGAAGCCCATCCGATCAACGCATTGCGCCCAAAGATATAATTGACGATCTCGCCAACGGTCGGAAGTTCGAAGCTGGGTTTGATCTGCTCGTTACGATTGGCCACTACGCCCCCCTTATTTAACGCGCCACCCCTAGCAGGCTGTTGAAAAACTCATGTGGCTCGCGACACCAGTCACTTTTTCGCATTCGGCCAGAAGCGGCGCGCAGCGCGATGTGGGTCCATCGGGCCAGTGCCGCGACGCCGCCGAGGCGAAAAAGTGCGGTGTCCCACGGGGATGCGGCGAAATTGACTGCCGGACTGCGTTGCGCCGGTTTGCCGTGGGTCCACCACGCCTGCACCGGACGCGTCTTGCCGGCAGCCAATTTCGTCTCGCATCGCGACCTCACTGAGTTCTTCAACAGCCTGCTAAGGTCCATCAGCACTTAAACGAAGAATGCGCCAGTTGTCGCCCTGTTCCAAGCGCAACCGTCTCATTCTGCGGTCGGGCGTCATCTTCCAAACGCGCACGTCGTCCGGCATTCCAAGCCTAAAAGCTCACATGAAAACAGAGTTCATTTCAATTGAACAGGCTTTAGAACGCCAGCTTCAGACTGCGCAGATTGCTTGCGGGATTGGATCGCTCTGGCTGCGTCAAGGCGAAAAGCGGCAGGACAGCTACTTATTAATCGTCATCACCGGCGCGCGTCGCATCAGTTCGTCGATCCGAGCACGTTCGCGCTGGTATTCGATCAACTCGCGCCCCTTGAGCTGACGCTCCCTCGGCACTTTGATTTTCATCGGGTTGACATGCCTATTGTTGACCAGCACCTCGTAATGCAGGTGGGGACCCGACGATAGACCGGTTGAACCGATATAACCGATAATCTGGCCCTGACGCACCTTCGCCCCGGCACGGACACCGCGCGCGAAGCGATGCATGTGCGCGTAAGCCGTCTGATAACCATTGGCATGTCGGATCCGCACATAGTTTCCGTACTGGCCTTTGCGCCCCGCCAATTCGATAACACCGCGCCCGGCGGCCAGGATTGGCGTGCCCGTCGGCCCCGCCCAGTCCACTCCGGCATGCATCCGGCGCCGGTTGAGCAGCGGGTGGTAGCGCATGCCGTAGCCTGACGACAGCCGTACATTGGAGCCGCGAACCGGTTTTCGAGTTAAGAACCGTTTTGAATTGTTGCCCTGCTCGTCATAGAAGTCGACCTCACCATCGGACGTGCGGAAGCGATAAAACCTTGCTGACTCGCCTGCAGAAGTGATTTCCGTGAAAAGCAATTCGTCCGGCGGGCCATCGGAAAAGTTCTCGTTTTGAAAACCAAAAAACAATTCAATCGTATCCCCGGGCCGAACCCGACGGCCAAAGTCCGTTTGATACGCATTCGTACGCAGTATTTTTAAAATGGTCTGCTGCGGTACATTCTGTAGCAGAGCCGAGTGATAAACGCTGGCATAAAGGCTCGATGACTTCGGTTTCGAGGTCTTGTTGCCAACGCTGCCGCGAAGGCCGGCAATTGATTTCGGCTCCATTAAAGAGGCCCGGTAATCTCCAGCATCATTTCTCGAAACCGTTACGCGGTGAGCGCCCGTGTCGGAATAAATGCTGAAGGCGGCCGGCTCCAATTCGCCCGCGTCGGTCAGCGATGGCACCAGCGTAAAGCGAACTTCGTCCCCCACAAGAAGTGAGGAGGCCGGGAATACCCTCCGCATTGATGCCAGCATCCGCTCGCGTTGCCACTTCTGCGCACCCTGCTGAGTTAGCAGCGCCGCCAGGTTTTGGCCTGCTTCAACCTTGACGGCTGTTGTTTGCGCACCTGGCAGATCAGGCGTTTCCAATTCCGGTTCGAATTCGTTTTTTAGCAGTTTCGAAGTGAAGGCCGATTCATCTTCGTCCGGCGCGAACAAGTCCGAACCGGCTCCATCGGCTCCCTCTTCGTTTTCCGCCGCAGCCATTGTTTCTTCCAGGCGGAATTGTTCGATCAATTCCAGCGCCTCGCGCTTGTCCAGAGATTGCCTGTCCTCAAGTGGTAATACGCCGCCAATCAATTCCACCACGTCGATGCGTACGTCTTCGCGCTTTTTCCCCTTGCCGCCTTTTCTCGCACCAATTGGGTTTTTATCCGCATAAAGCTGAAAGGGATTGAATGGCGGGATCACGTCTTGGCTCTCGGCGGGCACGGGTGCCAGACGGGCAACAATTCTCATATAGGGCTGGGCGTGGATGTAGGATCGGCCTTCACGCCGTTGACGAACAGTTTCGTGAATAACGTAGCGCGTTGACGTAAGCCCGGCGGAAATTTCAAGCCTGGACGTTTTGGGCACCGCCCACTTGAGCCCGGCAGAGCGCTTCATCCTCGGAATAAGTTCCGGTGTCGTCGCCCCGTCGCGCAATCTTTCCAGCGCCGGCATGAATCCGCCGCCGCCGCCCCGGTTTTCTGTTGACCCCGCGATGATGACAAAGATCGCCAGCGCTCCCGTCGCCCCGGCAATACATGTGCTGACCAACCAGCGAAATCGACCGCCATGCGTGTCGACCGCATGGTCATCATCGAACATGTCCCGCCCGGCATTGCGCCCGCGCCCGCGCGAAACCTGGGTCAAACCTCGCGAGCGCTGTTCAAACGCTAATGCACCCTTGATCGCGCTTGGTGGAAATCGCCGCCTGTCGACCAACTTCGAGCCCCCGGTAAGAATTCTTCATGTGCCTGCGGTGAGATTCGAAAACAAGAATGCCCGAAGTGTGGCGTTTTCGCGAGCATCCCGGCCTGTTTGAACGCTTTTGCGATTATCAACTCCTCCCGCCGGGCACCAACGGGGCCATGCATTGCGCGCAACCGATTTGCGGCGCCCCGTTACTGGTGCACTGCGCCATCCCTACCAGCGGATACTGAGCACCTGACTGGTGCAAAACCTGATAACGGGGTCCCATGGCCGCAAAATACTGCCGATTCACGGGACTTCTTGATGGCGCCGCAATCTCGTGCCAACTTTTTTGCAGCGCAAAAAACAAGTCTTCCCAGGGGGATAGGAGGAATCCACCGCCGGGGCGCGATTTTTTTGGGCATCCCGTGTTGACATCCAGCGCAAGCTAGTATTAATTCAATCCTCGTTGCGAGGCGCTAACGCTTCGCCGCCCTGAACGGGCACTGCTCTCTCATACAGATTTCTAAGTTGGTCTGCTTCGGCAGAGCGACTTCGTAGTCTCTAACGCCGGGTTTAACGGTCCGGTCGAGGAAGTATTTGCTCGTTCAATCGCTCTTTGACAATTGAATTTGAAGGAAGAGAAACGCAGGCGGCGGGTCCTGGCGGACTCTGTTCATGTCGGGTTGGTAACAACTTGATTTGACAGTGTCATGACAGAACTCTGACGATCTCTGCGTTTCAACCATCACCATGTTATTTCTCGTGTTCAGGGCAACCTGGATGCAGGCGTAACAAGTGTGAAGGTGCCCGTTACGCAGTAAGATCCTTGGATTAACCTCCAAGCCAAAGTCAGTTCAAACTTCTTCAACATGAGAGTTTGATCCTGGCTCAGAACGAACGCTGGCGGCAGGCCTAACACATGCAAGTCGAACGCACTCTTCGGAGTGAGTGGCAGACGGGTGAGTAACGCGTGGGAACCTACCTAGTGGTACGGAATAACTCGGGGAAACCCGTGCTAATACCGTATGTGCCCGAAAGGGGAAAGATTTATCGCCATTAGATGGGCCCGCGTCGGATTAGCTAGTTGGTGAGGTAATGGCTCACCAAGGCGACGATCCGTAGCTGGTCTGAGAGGATGATCAGCCACACTGGGACTGAGACACGGCCCAGACTCCTACGGGAGGCAGCAGTGGGGA
>JAHZKP010000092.1 GCA_022600345.1 Alphaproteobacteria bacterium
CGGTCAAGCGGTTCGACCCTGAAAAGGGATTCCGTTTGGCGACTTATGCCATGTGGTGGATCAGGGCCTCGATCCAGGAATACATCCTGCGTTCGTGGTCGCTTGTAAAAATGGGTACGACGGCTGCGCAAAAGAAGCTGTTCTTCAATCTGCGGCGGGCCAAGTCGCAGTTGGAGGCACTGGAAGATGGCGATCTGAAGCCAGAGCACGTCAAGGCGATCGCAACCAAGCTGGGTGTCAACGAAACGGACGTCGTTTCGATGAACCGGCGGCTGGGTGGCGATTCGTCGCTGAATGCGCCCTTGCGGGCAGACGCGGAAGCCGGCGGAGAATGGCAGGATTGGCTGGTTGACGAAGAGCCTGATCAGGAAGAACGGCTTGCCGAAAGTGAAGAGCTTTCGATGCGGCGCAATTACCTTTCATCGGCCCTCGACACTCTGAACGACCGCGAGCGCCGAATTTTCGAAGCCCGCCGTCTATCGGAAGATCCATTGACGCTGGAAGACCTGTCGACCGAGTTCGGCGTGTCGCGTGAACGCATCCGGCAAATCGAAGTTCGGGCGTTTGAGAAGGTGCAGAAGGTGGTCCAAAGCGAAGCCCGCCGTAGCGAGGCAGGCGCTGGGGCGTGATCTTGCTGTCGTCGGCACGTCGTCGTCGACCGTTCTGTTGAGCTGGCGGGCCTATCGATCATATCGAGCGGGCAAGAGTCGTTGTCAGGTGAACCTCGCATGGGGAACAATTTGGCAGCGGGTCGTGCATGTTGCTTCTGAATGCGGCAGTTCAACCAAAGTATTGCAAAAGGGCAACGGGCGGACGTCGTTGGCATTCGGGAGATGTCACTGGATAACAATCTTGTCGCAAGAATCACTTAGCTTTTGAGCCGTGAGAGGAGTTGGTCTTCTCGTGAGGCAACGGCGATTTAGAGCAAGCTGTTGCCGCTTCGTGCGCGTTAGACCGAAAGGGGCTCGGATGCCCTCAACGTCTTTGATGCCTGGCCGACAGGGTGCCAGCGAATGCCTGATGAGGTTCGAACGATTTTGGATGGAATCGTTTGGGTGCTGCTTCATCAGCAACAGAGATGTTTCTTTCTTACGTGAGCCATCCTGGACAAACTCATTATCGCTCGCCGAACCGGCTGAAGTGGCTCGCTTGCCTCATCTCATCGATGACGCAGGGCCGGGCTTACCTTTGCCTGATCAAGCGATGTCGCGTCAAAGCCGATATTGAGCACTCTTTAAAGAAGATGGAGCGGCAAATGCTAAAGCGTTTCCTTCCAAGAACGGTTCCAATTCAGTTGTCGCAGCGGCGTTGCCCTGATCATGAGGCTGACCGAGAGTACTTACTGCTCTGGCGCCTCAGACTTCATCACCCTCCAAGTCCCACCTAACCAGGATCCTGCCGGCGGCTGAGTGTGACAGTGGCGCCGGCCACATCCAATATGAAAAGGCCGATCCTGCGGTGAGGATCGGCCTTTTTTGATGTCTTACTGGTTCGCGTCAACGGTGCGCTTAGTTCATGCCGGCCATGACGGGAAGGCGGGCTGCGTGCTGGCTGAAGTAGTTATCAATTGCAGAGGCGATTCCGCTCGATACTTTCTTGCGCCAGCTCTCTGATTTGAGGCGTTTGGCGTCAGCCTTGTTGGTGACGAAGGCCAGCTCGATCAGCACTGATGGCACCAGATGGGTCTTGAGGACCTTGAAGGCGGCGGTGCGGTGAGGTTTCGAGCGGAAAGCCGTTTTGGCGCCCATGTGGCGGATGACCGAGCGAGAGAACAGGTCTGAGCGCACCTTGGTGACCTTGGCATCCTGGCGGGCGAGGTCGGAGAGCCAATTGGAGACGACGCTACGGTCGTTCTTGCCGATCGATGCAACGTTCGCAGCGGCGATATCCGTTTTGCCCGCTTTGCGGACGGCTGACTTCTTGAGGCGTTTTGCAACCGAATTGCGAAGTGAATAGATCGTGGCTCCGCTGGCTGCGGCGCGGGCATAGTCGGCGTGAATGGCGATGAACAGACTGGCGTTGTGGCGCTCTGCAAAGTCGCGGCGCTCTTTCAAGGGCACGAACTTGTCGGTGTCGCGGGTCATCAGGATCTTGTAGCGGCCGGAGGCTTCGAGCTGGGTGCGCAAGGTCTTGGCAAAGGCGAGTACGACTTGTTTTTCAACCGCCCCGTTCTTCTTGGCGCCGCTATCGTGACCGCCGTGACCGGGATCGAGGACGATAATCGGCTTGGCGTGGCGCTTGTTCAATGATGCACGGGACAGGGCTGCCTGAGGCATTGGCGGCTGAATGTTGCCGGCGCCAAGACCGCTGGGCTTGGCAAAGGGGGCGTTGGCCAGGCGGCGCGGCGGGCGCGGGCTGGGGCCAAGCAGAGGTGCGATTTCGAGGCTGAGATGGTAGCCGCCATCGGCCTGCTCAAGGCTGGATTTTGCTACAACGACCGGCTCGGTGACGTGGATTACGATGCGTGATCGACCGGGGCCTGCGCGGCCGCCTAGGAAGCCGGAGACAAGGCCGACGGGCCCGGACTTAGGCTGGGCAGGAAGGCGCAGCTTGGTATCTTCCAACTCAACCACGACACGGTTGGGTTTCGAGAGAGCAATAATCTTGAATTTTGCTTTTCGGTCGAGACCAACGATGAAGCGGGTCAGTTTCGAATTTTTAACAGATCCGCTGGTGCCCGCGCTGAACGCGGGCTGAATACCGACAATGGCGATTGCAACGACACTTGAAACGGCAAACAACAGGCTTAAGAACGCGCGGTAATCCGCACGCTCAGTGTAATGACCCATTTCGGTTGACCCCCGTCTACGCGATTTGGCTTGCACTGGTTGTAGAAGGACACAGTCAGCTCAGAAGATGGCAATTTCCAGGACACGGTCAGGCACTGTTGTGATTTTGCCGGTCGGGGGTAAACAATTGGTTAAGCTTAACGTTCTGATAACAAATAGTTTTGGGTGGATTTCCGAATCAACGTGACGGTTTACCTGCGTTGTTTTGCCACCTGTTAAGTGCCGCACTATCGCTTTCGCGGGCGTCGACCCAGTCGCTGGTGCCGTCGGGCC
Organism: Alphaproteobacteria bacterium; assembly: GCA_022600345.1. Classification (GTDB taxonomy): domain Bacteria; phylum Pseudomonadota; class Alphaproteobacteria; order Rhizobiales; family Hyphomicrobiaceae; genus Filomicrobium. The sequence continues at coordinate 3,063 of JAHZKP010000092.1, forward strand.
GGGCTTCCTTCTTCCAAAACGGTGCACGCGACTTGAGGTAGTCCATAAGGAATTCGGCAGCCTCGAAGGCTGCATGGCGGTGGGCTGATGCCGTGATTACCAGGACAATGTTGTCGCCGGGGTGGAGTTCGCCGATGCGGTGGACGATGAGGCTGGCGGAAAGCGGCCAGCGCGCGAGGGCCTCGGCTTCCACCTTTGCTAGTTCGGCTTCCGTCATGCCGGGGTAATGTTCCAGCGTCATGGACGTGATGGGGCTGTCGCCTGCCTTGCCGCGCACGGTGCCGGTAAACGTGACGATGGCGCCGATGTCGGTGCGGCCCTGCGTCAGGCTTTTAATTTCCGCCGAGATGTCGAAGTCTGCAGTGTCTACGCGGATGGCCATTTGTTCAGCCTCCGGTGACGGGGGGGAAGAACGCGATCTCACGGGCCGAACCGATTTTTGTCTCGGCGCGGGCGTGGGTTTGATCGAGGGCTGTGCGGATGACATCGGGCTTGTCGAAGGCTGCGGCGTATACTTGGTTGCGGGTCTTCAGCCACTCAATCAGTTCCGCGACGGTAACGACGCCTGCGGGAATGGCGATGGTTTCCTCGGCATGGCCGATCTTTTCACGCACCCAGGCGAAATAGCGCAAGGTTACGGTGTTGCCTGTTGTGGTTGCGGTTGCGTTGGTGTTCGTCATTTCCAGGCTTCAACCCGTTGTTGTTTGTGCACATTACTTGCTGTGCCAGTGTTCCGTTTCAGACATTCGCCACCGCTTGATGCCGGGTCGTCAGGCGCCGTCTGATCGATCGCTGTCGACGGCATGGCGGATGGCGGCAGCAAGGTAGTCGGCGCCGGTCCAGAGCGTAAGCAGGGATGCTATCCAGAGCAAGGCCAGGCCGGCGTCCATTGAAACGGAGATATGGGCCTGGGCTGCCGGTCCTGCAATCAACAATGCGATGGCCACCATTTGAATGGCCGTTTTCCACTTGGCAAGCTGTGTGACCCGGATCTTTACAGACAACGAAGCTAAGTATTCTCGGAGTCCGGAGACAAGGATCTCGCGAGCCAGGATAATCAAGGCGGCAAAGACGTGAACACCTGAGATGGTTTGGTCGGCGACCAGCATGATCAGGGCGGCGGCGACGAGAAGTTTGTCGGCAATGGGATCGAGCATGGCGCCGAATTGCGAGTGCTGCTCCCATCTGCGGGCCAGATGACCGTCGAGCCAATCGGTGAAGGAGGCAAGGGCGAAAACGGCCAGCGCAAGCCAGCGTGCGAGATCGCCGGGCAGAAAGTAGAGGATGGCAACGAACAGGGGAACGGCTGCGATGCGGCCAAGGGTCAGCGCGTTGGGTAGATTGATCAGCGTTGCCGATTTCTTGGGTGTTTGCAGCATGGACAAGAACTTTGATTTCCCGCTGTCGGGTCCGTGGTGGAGGCACCCAGGGCGTCGTGGCCAAGCTGAGCTCGAAGAGTTTTCTCAAATTCGTCGAAGGGTGGCGTCGCCGTCAACCACTCCTTCCGAATGCTTCTATCCGTTGCTGTTGAAATAAAAAACGCCCCGGATACGCAAAGGTGTTCCGGGGCGTTCGATCATCTATTTTGGCTTACGCGATCAGCAACCGGCGCGGCGCAGGCAGCGGCGGAAGCGCCAGCCATAGCCCCAGCGATTGCGGCATACCCGATGCCGACGGTGGCAGCGACCGCGGCGGCGGCAGGCTGCCCGGTGGCGATGCAATGCGCGGTAGCCCAGGCTTGGAACATAGCCGCGACGAGCGCGGCAGTGCCAGCCGTGCGTTTTATGAACAAGTCCGCTCGCTCCTGCGGTCGAAGAGACGCCTGAGGGCAGCAGCCCGTTAGAAGCAGCGACGCCGGCTTGAGCAGGCGAATTCGCGGCAAATCCCAAAGAGACGATCAATGCCGCCAGTAGTGCACCCAGTTTCTTCATCTAGTGATCTCCAATCTAACCTTCTCGATCAGTACCCCGATATTGGCAGGGCCGCAATATGCAGCGGACTCCATGACTTAACTCTGTTGAATAATACCGCGGGCGTAGTTGAACGGTAGATGAACGGCGGTTTGGGATGGAATCCGGCGCTGGCGCATTCTCTTTCGGCCCAACACTCGGTCCCTTGACACTGCGCAGGCTTGTGTCAGATGCAAACCGGTGTTGGCGCTATTATTGGCTCAACACTGCGCAAGCGCGTGTTGAAGCGGTGACAAGATACGGCGTGGGGCGGCATTTGGCGATTGCTTGCCTACACCCACTAACGTCATCCCGTCGAAGGACGGGATCTAGTCAAAATGCTGTATTCGCAGCCGTTTTCTTCGTTCTTGAAGCTTGAATGAGACGCCCGGTCTGGAGACATCAAGGAGGGCTGGTAGCGGTTCCCTGAGGCTTGCATGGATCCCGTCCGAACGACGGGATGACGTTGGTTGTTATGAAAGTGTTGGTGGCCGCGAAGCGGTGCCGGGGCTGGTAAAAGAGATGTTGGGGCAAAAAAGGTTCCGCCGTTAAGGCCCGTGAAGCCGGGGTTCAGGCGGATTTTCGAAAGGAAACATCAAGAATCTCAGATCCCTGTCCCGCTTGGAACAGCGGGCGATGCCGCGTAGCGGCATATTGGTTTCAACAGACGGCGAGACACCAACCGCCAGCCAGAACCAAGACACCAGGGAGAAGACAAATGACCGGCTTCAACACCAAAGCAATCGCAACGGCTCTGACCTTCGCAGTTCTCGCAGTTTCCACCACTCAGGCTTCCGCCGTTTCTTCATCCGTCAAGTACGCCTGCATGGGCGACTACCTTTCCTACTGCTCCTCGCACGCTCCTGGTTCTTCAGGCGTCAAGCGCTGCATGCGCCGCAACGGTTCGAAGTTGTCCCGCACCTGCGTCAAGGCACTGGTTAAAGCCGGTTACGTTTCCAAATCGGAAGTTCGCCGCCGCGCAGCCAGCCTGGGCCGGTAAGGCTCTGTTTTTGGCCCAACACTGCGCAAGCGCGTGTTGAAGCGGTGACAAAGTACGGCGTGGGGCGGCAATGAGCGACTACGTATCCACCCCCACCGCCGTCATGGCCACGCAGGTGGCCAATCACGCAAGGTGCGGGAGTAGCTGACGATTTTATTGTTCTCACCGGTTGAAAGCGACGCCGGGTCTGGAGTCGTCAAGGAGGGCTATCGCGGTTCCTTGAGGCTTGCATGGATCCCGGACCATTGCATTTGCGCGCCTTCGGCACGCCGCCGGGATGACGGAGGTGGGGGAAGGCTTGTTTGGTCCACACTCGGTAAACCGGTGTGGAACTGGTGGCCGCGAAGCGGATCGGTTTCAAGTGCGTTTATCGTTGAAGAAGTCGTAGATCTTCTGGGCCATTTCGGCGGAAATTCCAGCGACGGATTTAAGGTCTTCAATGCCGGCTCGCGAGACCGCCTTGGCGGAGCCGAAGTGTCTTAAAAGGGAGCGTCTGCGGGTCGGGCCGATGCCGGGGATTTCGTCAAGCGGGTTGGCGCTTAGGCCCTTGGCGCGTTTTGCCCGGTGGGTTCCAATGGCGAACCGGTGGGCTTCGTCGCGCAGGCGTTGGATGAAAAACAAGACGGGATCGCGGGATTCCAACATGCGCGGGCGTTGCTGGCCGGGGATATGAAAGTGCTCACGGCCGGCATCGCGATCAGGCCCCTTGGCGACACCTATGAGTGTAATGTCGTCGATGCCCAGTTCGGCCATCACCTCGCGAGCAACCGACAACTGGCCGGCACCGCCGTCGACGAGGACGACGTCAGGGCGCGTTGGGACCGTGTCGGGAGAGGCCGGTTCGGGCTCGTTGGATGGGGCGTCGCGGGTTTGAGGCGTTTCAGTTTCCTCTTTCGCCCCCACCGGGCGCTGTGCGCCGACCTCTCCCCCTGGGGAGAGGGTTGGGGTGAGGGGGGGGGACGACGAAGCAGGTGAATTCTCCGCAGCAAGCCTCTTGAAGCGGCGGGTCAGGACTTCGCGCATCATGGCGTAATCATCGCCCGGCGTGACCTTGTCGGACTTGATGTTGAACTTGCGGTACTGGTTCTTGGCAAAGCCTTCTGGGCCGGCAACGATCATGGCGCCGACGGCATCGGTGCCGGAAATGTGAGAGTTGTCGAAGACTTCGATGCGCCGGGGCGGAGACGGCAGGTCGAAGCGTTCGGCAAAGCCTTTCATCAACTGCAGTTGAGACGCGTTTTCGGCGACCTTGCGTTGCAGGGCTTCGCGGGCGTTGTCGCGGGCATGCGTCACCAGATCGGTCTTGGGGCCGCGTTTGGGGTTGAGCAGTTCGACCTTGCGGGAGGCTTTTGTGGTCAGCGCTTCGGCGATCAGATCCTGTTCGGCGAGTTCATGAGAGGTGAGGATAAGCCGGGGCACAGGCTTGTCGTCATAGAATTGTGCGATGAAGGAACTGAGAATTTCCTCAGGCTCCAGTGAGCGGTCGGCCTTTGGGAAGTAGGCGCGATTGCCCCAGTTCTGGCCGGTGCGGAAAAAGAACACCTGGATGCAGGTCTGGCCGCCTTCCTGGTGGGCTGCAAACACGTCGGCCTCTTCGATGCCTGCGGCGTTGATCGATTGATCGGCAGTGACATGGGCCAGCGCCCACAGGCGGTTTCTGTATTTGGCGGCACGCTCGAATTCCAATTGCTCGGCTGCCTCAGTCATCAATTGCTGGTATTTTTCGCGCACGCTTTGGCTTTCGCCGCTCAGGAAGCGCACTGCTTCGTCGACCAGCCTGGCGTAGTCCTCGGTGCTGATTTCGCCAGTGCAGGGGCCTGAGCAGCGTTTGATCTGCCACAGCATGCAAGGGCGCGTGCGGCTTTCATAATCGCTGTCGGAACAAGTGCGCAAAAGGAACACGCGCTGCAGCATGGTGATGGTTCGATTGACTGCGCCTGCGGATGCAAACGGGCCGAAGTAGTCGCCCTTGCGGTTGCGCGCACCGCGATGCTTGAGGATGCGGGGGGCGTCGTGATCGCGGGCGACGAGGATATAGGGAAACGACTTGTCGTCACGCATCAGGACGTTGAAGCGAGGACGGAAGCGTTTGATCAGATTGGCTTCGAGAAGCAGCGCCTCGGCCTCGGTTTTTACGGTGACGAATTCCATCGAGGCAGTGGCGGCGATCATGCGGGCGATGCGATTGGTGTGGCCACCGAAGCGGGCGTAGTTGGAAACGCGGTTTTTCAGCGAGCGGGCCTTGCCGACATAGATCACGTCGCCGTCGGTGTTGAGCATCCGGTAGACGCCGGGCGTCGGGGAAAGCGTTTTCAGGTAGGCGGCAATGACGCTGGGGCCTGTGGGGCGCTCGGCGGATTCGTCCTTTGGCGTGCCGACGGGCACGACCTCGGGTTCGGGATCTCTCGTCGTTGTTGGGCGCTTGGGCATAGGGGGAAGATTGGCTGGCGGCGGCGCGGCGTCAAGCCATCGTGAAGGCACGTAGTGCTGGGAGCCGCAAAAGGGCCGGATTATGGGCGTTTTTGAAGTATCTGCGGATCAACTTTCATGAGTGATTTCGATGTATTGGGTATGTTTGCGCCATGCGGCGACCATGTTGCTTGCAACGTTTGCCTTGGCCCTGGCAATCGATTCTACTGGGGCAGCTGAGCCCAATGACATCCAGCGCACGGCTGCTGTGGGAAAGGGGGATAAAGCAGAGGTTCGATTTGCCACCGATCAGGACGTACTGCTTTTCATTAGCGAGTACCGCGAACAAAAGCAGCCTGACGCGTTGCCTGAACTGGTCGGTGCGATGGTTCGCACCGGGGTGATCAAGGACCCGGAGAAGTCGGGTGTTTATATTGGTTTTATTGCCGGCGTGCTGGGTGAAAACCAGGTCAAGGCAGCCGAACTCATTGCCGAAATGTTTCCGTTGCCGCCGGTGCAACAGGTGGTGTTGATCAAGGCGATTGCCTATTCGGGTTTGCCCGATTGGAAGGAACTGCTGGGGCAGTTTGTTGAGCGGATGCCGGCGCGCAAGGTTCTGATCCGGAAATATCTGTTCGGAGATGGCAAGACGCTTTCTGAGTTGTCGATGGACGATCCGTTGGTGATCGATGCGCACTGGGGGTACTACTTTGCGACAGGTGCTTGGGAGCCGGCGATCCGCATCATCTCTGCGCTTCAGTGGGCGTTTGAGAAAAACGATGTCGAGAAATTGACGATCGGTTCGATGGCCAAGTGGACGCTGGCCAGTAATGCTGCGCGAGACAAGAACCTGCTCGATCTGGCCAAGGTGCAGATGAACCACCAGGAAGCGGGTGTGCGCCGCGAATTGCGTGAGGTCATTCAGGCGGCCGAACTGTATGAAATCGGTCGGCTTCGTGATGATGCTCTTAAGCGCATTGATGCGTTGCGCGCAGGCGGACCGCAAAAGGCTCGCGACTGGAATAAGTGGGGCAACTACGGAACGACGGCTTTGGCGGTGGGGTGTGTTGTCGCCAGCGCGCTGGGCCAGGTGCAGCTTGGAATTCCGTGCGTGGTGGGTGGTGCTTTATCGACGGCGGCTGTGAAGTTGCTCGGACCCGACCGCACGCAGCCGCTGCGGTGAAGCGCAGATTGTTTTGATGAGAATTATTGACAACTATGGCCGACAATCGGGGTGATTTGCGACTGATTAGGTCGACCGTCACCCCGTCTGAGTAAACATTTATCTGGCTGTCCTTGCCTTGCTTCGGCGGGGGCCTGAGTTGAGAAGAGGCCCCTGCAAGCCGAGCCGTTATTTTTCCGGGCAGAGCTCGAAGGCCTTGTCGAGAGCAGCGGTCGGGCTGGGGAATTCACCGATGGTTTTGCCGCCCTTGGCATAAGCTGCGATGTAGGCGTCAGCTTCGCGTTTTTCCTTGCCGGCGTGGACATCGAGGACGGTGAAGTTGGTCATGCCGTTGCCGGGCGCCTTGATGATGATCGCCTTGGCGCCACCATAGCTGGCCGTCCAGACGCGGCATTTTCCAGTGGCCGGTTTCAGATCGGCATTCGAGATGCCGCTGGGGGCCATCGCCGTCTTGGTCGGCTCGGATTTCTTGGCCGATGGGTTGATCAGGTCGGGTGTCTTTTTGGCAGCCATGTCCTTGGCGGTCTGGGCGGACTGGGACAATCCGATCAGCGATCCTGCGCCCAGAGCGGAACGGTTGCTGGTTGTGGTTTTGGCGGGTGTGTTGGTGCTTGCGGCAACCTTGGTTTTGTTTGTGCTCGGAGGCGCCAACGTGTTGGTCGCTGTCTGTGTCGAGGCGGCTTTGTTGCCGCGCGCCATGGCGACCAGCTCGGGGCGAGGGTCCGGCGCATTGCAGAAGTTTCGGTCGAACTCATTGGAGATGGCTTGAATGTCGTCAGAGTATCCGCGATCGCTGGGCGCCCATTTGCGGCCAAGATGGGTAAAGGTCATCGGTCCGCGAATCGAGCGGCGATAGGGGACGATGACTTTCCATTCCTGGACTTTGCGGGTGCGCTCGGCGACGGGATTATCGATGTGGGTGCCGGTATACATCAGGACGTGTTCGAGATGCGCGCGAACGCCGTCTTCAACGGTTTTGAAGTATTCGCCCTTGACGCCGCCACCGGTCGCGCCCAGCCCGGCAAAGTTGTTCTGGCGGGCCAAGACATCACCGGTGTATTTCAGCGAGTTGGTCTCAACGACCATCTGATAAAACGCCATGTCCCAACGGACGCCCAGGTCTTCGCCGTGGCGCATGTAATACATGCCGATTTTGTCGAATTTCGAAGGTAGCGATGAATAGCGCGACTTGAGGAAAGCCGTCAGGCGGCCTGGAGTAATACAGGCGGGCACCTGGTTAGAACTCGTCGTTTTGATGGCAGGCAGGGAGGCTGCAACAGCAGGAGCGGATAGAACTGCGATGGCAGCAGCAAGGATGAAGGCTGCGGATCGGTTCAGCATAGGGCACCTTTGGACGAGAACTGACACTACGGGCGGGGAGGCAATACAACGCCTGCAATTGTCATAATTCGTTAAGATTAACGTTGAGTTTACACGGTGGGCGAGCGAATCCCCCGCACGCGCTTGCAAACCAAGGAATGCCGGAGCAATTGGGCGGCATTTGGGGGAGGCTTGGGAGTAATTGTGGCGAAAGCCATGCCAGCAGGTGAACGATCCGCTGGCGGAGAACTACCGGGGGCGTCGCAGGCGGCCTAAAACAAACATGCGTTTTCAGTCACTTATTTGACGTTTGGTGGCGAATCTTCACGCCAAATGCTGGCCGCTGTCGAGTGTGATCATCTGGCCGGTGATCGCGGGGGTAGCGAGGATGAAGCTAACCGCAGAGGCGATTTCCTCTGGTGAACAGGCGCGCGCCAGCAGTGTGCCAGAAACCTCATCTGCAAAGTCCTGGTCGGATTGATGAATGCTTTTCAGGACCGGGCCGGGGCCGACAGCGTTGACGCGGATACTGGGAGCGAGAGCCTGGGCGAGCGTCTTGGTGGCGGTCCACAGTGCTGCTTTCGACAAGGTGTAGGAGAAGAATTCCGGTGTCGGTCTGAGAACGCGTTGGTCGATGATGTTGATGATGTTGCCGTTTGCGCCGTCGGGGAGTTGGGCGGCGAAGGACTTCGACAGGAACACGGGCGCGCGCAGGTTGGTGTCCATGTGCGTATCCCAGACATCGCGGCAGACGATCTCTGGGGAGTCATCAAGGAAGGCTGAAGCGTTGTTGACGAGGCAGGTTGGCGCCCCAAGCAGTTCGCTACATTGCGGTATCAGCTCATCAAGGGCTTCGATGGAGGAGAGGTCGCATGCCACGGCGGCGGCGCGGCCGCCTGATCCTTCAATCTGATCGACAAGCGCATTTGCTTCTTCACTGGAGGTGTTGTGATGGATGGCGATGGCCCAACCCTCAGCGGCCATCTGGAGCGCGATTGCGCGGCCGATGCGACGGGCGGCACCGGTAATGATCGCGACTTTAGTGGTGGTTTTGGGGCTGGTATTCATCAGGAACCAGGGGTGAGTTTGCGCATTCTGCGTGAGTTAACGCACGGTGCTCGCCAAACGGCTATAGGAAATATGATGCGAGTTTCCACAGGCCCGATACAGGGCAGCTAAAAAATTGGGCAATCCGCTCAATTAAGGGACAAATTTCAAAAGTTTCCACCGTCTCGTGACAGGGCAGTTTGCGCAATAAATGTTCAATTTCTTCAGTTTGTTGCAGATTGATTACAAGCCCCGCCGGTTGGGGGTTTGCAGGGCGGAATGAGATTGAGAATCCGTGGGGCTTCGGCTCTTTATGGTTGCAACGGTGCGAAGGCATCTGGGGCGCACAAAAAACGTCTCGCGGAGCCGAAGTCGCGTTTCGGCAAACCGCACGTGTTGTTTACTATTGGGGGTTCTGAGCAGATTATGACAAACAAACTGGGACTATTGGGTTCGGTGGCGGCCTTGGCCGTTGCAGGTTCCATCGCAGCGACACCGGCAGCGGCCGGCGACTGGTTCAAGCGGGAACCTGCCGTCAGCATGAAAGACGCGCCGATGGAAGATACCGGTCGCAAGTTCGAATGGTCCGTCAATGGCGGCCTGATGACGGACTACGTGTTCCGCGGCTTCTCGCAGAACGACGAAGATCCAGCCTGGTTTGTAGGAGCCGACGTTTCCTACGGCATCGTCTACGCCGGTGTTTGGGCGGCGCAGGTTGACCAGTTCTTCACAGCTTCGGATGCAGAGATCGATGTTTACGGCGGCGTTAAGCCGAAGCTCGGTCCGGTCGAGTTCGATTTCGGCGTGATCTACTATGGTTATGCCAACCAGACCGCGACCGTCGATGTCGACTACTGGGAATTCAAGGGCGGTGCGAGCACCGAGTTCAACAAGTTCTCCATCGGTGCGACCTACTACTATTCACCAGACTACACGTTTGAGACGGGTGAATCGCACACCATCGAAGGTTCGCTTGGCTATTCGCTGCCCAAGATCTGGGTTTTCGATCCGTCGATCGACGGCACCATTGGTTACAACGATGTCGATCAGTTGGGTGACTACACCTACTGGAATGCCGGTTTGAGCCTTGCAGTTGAAAAGCTGACGTTCGACTTCCGTTACTGGGACACGGACATCAACAACGACGGTGCAGGACTCAATGGCAAGAACCTTGCCGACGAGCGCTTCGTTTTCACCGCGACTGTAGCGCTGCCATAAGCTGACAGTTGACACGCAGCGGTATTATTGTGACGCAGCGTGCGGTGTAGACGACAACGAATAGAAAAATGAAAACCGGAGCTCTTTGGGTTCCGGTTTTTTCGTTGCGGATTTATCGGAAGGAGGAGTTGGGTGGGCGTTGCGCGGGCGTTGGTTGCTGTGGTGGGAGTGAAGTGCCGTGGCTTTAAGAGGGGGGAGATCGATCAGTTGTCGCCGCTGGATCAAAGGGGTGCTGCTCGATCAATTGTCGCCGTCGAACATATCGCCCAACGGGCCAAGCACCGAGCCTTCGCCAGTTCCGCCGGTCGGTCCCATGTTGGCAAGGACGCGTCCGGCAAGCCGTGAGAATGGCAGCGACTGCAGCCAGATCTTTCCGGGCCCGCGAAGATGGGCGAAGAAAACGCCCTCGCCGCCAAAGATCATCGACTTTACTGAGCCGGCGCGGACAACGTCGAATTCCACCGTCGAGGTCATGGCGGCAACGCAACCGGTGTCAACATGCAGTTCCTCGCCGGGAGCCAGCTCACGTTCGATGATGGTTCCGCCAACGTGAATGAAGGCGAAACCGTCGCCCTCCAATTTCTGCATGATGAAACCCTCGCCGCCGAACAGCCCGGTCATGATGCGCTTTTGGAAATGCATGCCGACGGAAACGCCCTTGGCGGCGCAAAGGAAGGCGTCTTTCTGGCAGATGAGCTGACCGCCGATGTCAGCCAGGTGAAACGGAATGACGGTGCCAGGATAGGGGGCGGCGAAGGCAACGCGGGCTTTGCCTTGCCCGTGGTGGGTAAAGACGGTCATGAACAGGCTCTCGCCTGTGAGGAGGCGTTTGCCAGCGCCCATGATCGAACCCAGGATTCCGGTTTGTTGCGCACTGCCGTCACCGAAGATGGTGTCCATGTCGACCGGTACGTCCTTGAACATCATCGATCCTGCTTCGGCGATGGTGCTTTCGCCTGGATCGAGTTCGATTTCGACGAACTGCATTTCCTGGCCTTTGATCTCGAAGTCGATATCGTCGGCGACGTCGGGCCGGCGATGGTGAACACGGGCGCCGAAGGAAGGAACAGATCCGGATGTCGACATGACGTTTCGCCTTTTGACTGTTTGGTTGCTGTATTTTCGATGCCTGTTGGGGTTTGTGTCAGCTTATCAGTGACTTAAGAGGGTGTCGTAGAATCGTTACGTGTTGGTGCTAGATGTCAAGGCGCTGGAACGGTTGGGAGCATATTTATTCTCAGCCATCCAGGAGTTAACGGTGGTCCGGCCGACTTTGCCCTCTGTACGGCGCCACCTGAACGAGGCCAGTCTTGCCACTCAAATCGGTGCATCCCCGCTGCCGATTTGGTGTGGCGGCTGGTCTCATTTCTTTTTGCGGGGCCGCTCGCGATTCGTTTGGTCATCCCGGTGATGCTGTCTGGCTCGGCTGATGGCGGATTTAATATTGCATTCCGGCTGTGCTGCGACGCATAAAATGCGCTTCACGGCCACACCTTGGTGCCAGAATGGCTGGGGACTGCCGTTGCCTGGTGTTTATCCCCCGGATCTGGTGCGATGGCGGTTGCTCTTATTCTCGTGACGTAACTTACTGTGGTTCGTGGGATAACGGGGACCGATCATGACGATGCTTATCGGCGTGGCTGCTGCTATTTTGCTTTCCTTATACTTGTCTGCCGAACTGGCTCGACGCCGGACCGGGGGAGCGGGCTATGCACTTGATGACGATCCCGATTTGCCGAAACCGTTTGGCTACAAGATGGCCTGGCTGGCAATCCGGACCGAGGATGCGGAGGCGGTCGCGCAGTCGTTGGGGCTGCAGGGCGGCGTTGCGTCGAATTGGAATTCGGGTATTGGCACTGTCTATGATGACGGGTTGGGGGCGTCTCACGTCTACCTGACACCGCCAGTCAACGGCTGGACGTTCGTCGTCGGGCTATCGCTGCCACATCCGGTTGGGCACGCGTTCGTCGACAAGCTGACGCCGGTGCTGCTGTCGTTGGGGACGCGATTTCCCGAAGTGCAGTATTTCTTCACTTACCCGCTGGTCGATTTCTTTGCGTGGGCCCGCGTGAAAGACGGGCGATTGTCACGGGCATTTGCTGTCAACGACGAGGGGATTGTCTGGAACAAGGGCCGTATCTCACAAGAGGAACGGGCGCTGGGTTTGCGGTTGTTCGAAATCCGAGATGTTCGTGAGCGCCAAGGGGATGCGGGAGGCGAACTGGTTCTTTATCCCACCGAGGATCACGTATTGCAGATTGCTGGTGGGTGGAGCGTCAACCCGACCCAATTGGAAAAACTCAGCTCTGCCGATGGCCGGGGCATGGTCTTTCGCGCACCCTCGGATTGGTGTTCGCAACGAAGCCGTAAACGTGCGGCGTGATCGGGTATCGTTGCTGTAGATCAGGCGAACAGGGGCCGCGATCCGTAATCGATCGGGCCCCAATTCTTTTGGCGGTTCAGTTCTGCAGCTTTTGCGGCAGGTCAGGCAGCGGCTGAATAGTCGATTTCCGTTCTCTGGTTCGGCTTTGGGAAGGCAATGATTTTTGCCGAGCCGGACTGTTTCGTCTTGGTCTGCTTGGCGACCTTGATTGGGCGAGTCCAACGCGGCGAGTTTGCTGCCGGGCTGACTTTCTTTGCACGCTTTGCAACAGGTTTGGGCCTGTTAAGCTGGGCTGTGGCCGATAGGCGTGCTGCCAGATGGAATGCGCGTGAGCGATCCGGGTCGATGACGTGGGCCGAGTCTGGCGCCAAATGGGCTGCGACCGGAATTGGGCTTGCGGCTACTTCAATCGTTTCGGAGTCGTTTGTTTCTGCGTTGAATTCTGCGGTTTCAGCGGCAGCGGCATGTTCGGTTTTCGGCTGCTGCGTTGTTGCCTCTGGTTGACCTGCCGTGGCCGCGGAAGGCTTGGCCAAACCGATGGTCAGTACTGCCAGGAACGGCATCAGCAACCAGTCACTTAATGTACGCGACTTATTCGACATGTTTCGTTTACCCCACAATTTCAGTGTCCCACCCCGGACACTTTCACTCTGGGAATAATGCCCTTGACTGGTTAATGGGCGCTGAATTCATGTCTTGATTCGGTGCCGTCCCGCCAAATTTTGTTGCTCAATCATTCGTTTACGAATTCAGTATCGAAAGATTGCCATGGTCGCCCGGCTGCAGCGGGGCAAAGCATGTCCGCCACTTCAATCGGTTGACGGCGGGCTGACGATGGCGGCCATTTGCAGGGCAATCATACGGTCGAGCGAGCCTTCAAAGGGGACTGTGAAGATGCTTAGACCGCGTTGGTCCTCGCTCCAGGCTTGCAGCGCGGGCGAGAAATCGGCTGGTGGGTCGCAAGGACGATCGATCAAGTCGATGACCGTTTGGGCGAAGGCGGTTTCGTGCATGGGAATGAAGGGGATCGTGACGGTTTCACCAGGATTTTCGGTGTCGCCGCCAGGTGCGTTCAGCACGCTGAAGCAAACGATATGGCTGTTGTCAGCCGTTGTGGCGATGGCACCGATGACAATCCGCGATTGTTCGTGTCCGATGGGGGTGCGGTAGGTCCACTGCTGGCTTGCGGCAAACTTCATGACGCGAAATTCCTGCAACTCAGTCGATGATGTGGGGAAAGATATACCGTTCAATTGCCTGGCACCACTCGTCTTGTCAGCTCACTGCTGACTTATGGACCGCCTCGATCACGTCGGGAGGGTGGCGGGATAACGAGCAGCGTCCGGCAAGTTACTGGCCTGGCGTTTTGTTGACCGCGGGTTGCCAGGAGTTTGCCGGAGGCGGTTGTGCGAGCGCGGGCCTGTCGTTGGGGGCGGTGGCTTTGGTGTGGACGTTAGGTTTGGACCGGTTGACGGAGCCGGTGGTAATGCGCGCTGGGCTCAACTTGTTTGCCGGGTCGTTGGCGTAGCGCAGAACTTCTTCATCGAAGGCGCGAACCACGGGCGGCGAGTTGGCATACTGGGATTGGGATTGTTGGGCCTCCAGGCGCGGTCCGGAAAACACGGCGTCGTGGACCAGTGTCCAGAAGCCGACCGCATGCCAAAATGCTGCGCCCGCAACGAAGCCCGTTGCGGCATAGCCGATGCCGGCAAAACGGGACGAAGTACGTCTGGAGTTCGGTTGGCGCGAACTGTCTGGAGCCATGTCTGGAATGTTTTCTGGGCGGTTGGGTGCTGGGCTTTCGGCTGTTGCCGGCGCCCGGTCGTTCGAGGCGGAGGATTGTTGCAGCGGCCAAGGCTGACGTCGAGGATGCCCATCGGCGTCGGACTGCGCGTCAGGTGCGGGACTACCCAGTGAACCGGGGAGAGGTGGTGGAACGGACGGCAGGACGGAGCGTTTGCCGAAGCGCTGAGAGCCGGGTGCGGTGACGCCGCCAGAATTCGTGCGGCTATCGCTATTTACAGCCGGTTGGCGAGGTCGGTTTGCGGTTGGCGAGTGATCTGACATTTCCGGGTCGGCTCCGTGCTTCAAGTCGGGCAAGAGGATCCGGGATGCCGGTGTTTGGTTCGCTGGCCCGGTCAAAACGGAATCCCGCCCCGACGATGGCGCTTTGGCGATCGACCGGATGGGGCCGATCAAATCCAGGCCCGAATCCTCAAAAATTCGATGAACAGCTTGGCGCGGGGCCGATAAGCGGAACAAGCATTGCGCGGGCTGAGCGAATCAGCGCTGCGGCGGCTATCCACAGGCTATTGCTCGGATAGCGTATTAATACCGGCACCCGCGGCACATTTGCGCCACGGGCGGTGGGTGGAGCGGCCGAACACGGCGCTTGCATTGCGCCCAAATTAGCGGGCGATGCGGACTGGTGGTACGAACATGCGGCGGGCATTGCACAGGCGCCGCTGGTTTTCGTTTTTGCCGCAGGGGCGCAGATCGCCGTTCTTGTCGGTACAGATGCGAACTTCCCGCAACCGGTTTCCAGCACCGCCGCACGATACCGCGATCATGTCTGGGCGCATCTTGAGGGTGGGATTGGCGGCGATGAATTCGGAGATAAGCGTTTCGGGCGCGACCATCTGGGGCTTCTCGGGGGCGACGTAGCGCTGGGGGATCTTGATCTTGCGGAAGATGCGCGAGGACAGGCGGTAGTAGCCTTCCGGCCTTAACCCCGAACAGGTGCCGTGTTTTTTGTATTCGTGGATGATCAAACCGGTACTGGGCATGATGTCGAGCATGCCGTTGATAACGCGCTTGGGCACGAAGGGCTTGAAATCAGTCCAGCAGCGTTCGGGATATCCCTTGGTGTATTGAGGCCAGAGCCCATGCAGAATGAATGAATAGGGGCGCGTGCCTTTGCGCGGGTTGCACTGGGGGTCGCGTCTTCTCTTGGGCTGGGAGGCGCAGTGGGTCGGGGACCACGACATCACCAACGTGTAGTAGTCGAATTCTCCGGGCTTATGGGTGCGCTTATCCTTCTTGTAGCTGTCGCGGCTATAGCGTTGGGCGTCGGCCTCAGAGGGGAGCGTCGTGAATGCGGCCACCAGAATTAGGAGCAGGCTCGTCAGGATGCGCTTGGGCATGGAATTTCGGTCTCCGGATCGTTCTTGTTGCATTTCCGGCTTCGCCGGATTCACCTTGCCAGCCCACACCCCCGTCCCGACCACCCCAAAAATACCTCTAAGGGCGGTCGGGACGGTGGAGTGGGCCTTTCTAACTAAATCTGAAACGCTCTAGGCATATCGTCGGGGCCGCAGCATAAAGACTTGATAAGGCGATGCAATTGGCGACGTTCATGGCGAAACTGCAAAACAGCTTCGCTGCCCGGGCAAGGGTGTTGCAGTGGAGGCGGAGCGGCGGGGTTGCTGTCGCCGCTGGCTCTATCGTTGCCGCTGCCTGATCAAGGGGTGGCTAATGCCTCAAGGATGCGGGCCCAACTGCGGGTGCCCTTTTTGAAGCTTTTCAAGTTGTACTTTTCGTTTGGCGAGTGGATGCGATCATCTTCAAGGCCGAATCCGATCAGCACGGAGTCCATGCCAAGCCGGGCCTTGAAGTCGGTGACGATGGGAATTGAAGCACCACAGCCCATCATCACGGCTGGCTTGCCCCATTCGTCTTCGAGCGCCTTTGCGGCGGCTTTCATCACAGGCGTGTTGGTGTCAAAGCCAATGGCCGCCGAGCCGTGGCCGCCCTTGAAGGAAACCGTGCAGTCGTCGGGAATGCGTTCTTCGACATAGGATCGGATGGCTGAAAGCACGGCATCGGGGTCCTGGCCGGGGACAAGGCGGCAGGTGATTTTGGCACTCGCCTGGGCGGGAATGATGGTCTTGGTGCCCGCTCCCTGATAGCCGCCCGTGATACCGTTGAACTCCAAGGTGGGGCGGGACCAGAGCTGTTCAAGGGGGCCGTGTTTTTCCTCGCCGGCCGGGAGCGACAAGCCAACAGCGCCTAAGACTTCAGCGGCATCGAAACCGATCTCGTTCCATTGTCTCAACTGCTTTGCCGATGGCTTCTTTACGCCATCGTAGAAGCCGGGGATTGTGACCTTTCCTTTTGCGTTGTGCATCGATCCGCAAATCGCGGTCAGGGTGCGGATCGGATTGGCAGCCAGGCCGCCATAGAGCCCGGAGTGGAGATCCCGGTTGGGACCGTCGATGATAACTTCTATTCCGGCCAGCCCGCGCAACATGGTGGTGATAGCAGGCGTATCGCGATCCCATTGGCCGGTGTCGCAGACCAGGACGTAATCCGCCGTCACCTTCCGGGCATGCTTTTTCAGGAAGCCGGGTAGCGAGGGCGAGCCACATTCTTCCTCGCCTTCGAGCATGACGGAAACGTTGACGGGTAATTCTCCGGCGACCGATTTCCAGGCGCGGGCGGCTTCCAGGAAGGTCATCAACTGGCCCTTGTTGTCTTCGGCACCACGGGCGACGATGACTTTGCCGTTGCCCTTTTCGGTGGCGATGCGCGGCTCGAAGGGGGGCGACTTCCACAAGTCCAATGGATCGGGCGGCTGCACGTCATAGTGACCGTAGAACAGAACGTGGGGCTTGTCTGGATCAGGCTTGGGGCGGTCGTTGGCAACCACCATCGGGTGGCCTGCGGTTGAGATTACGTCGGCTGAAAAACCGATGCCGGTCAAAGTGGCTGCGCACCAATCGGCGGCGCGTTGGCAGTCGGCGGCGAAGGCTGGATCAGTTGAGATCGAAGGGATTGCCAACAGTTCGAACAGCCGGGTCAGGCTTTCGGGGTGGGCTTTGTCGATTGATTTGAGGACTTTTGCGAGGTTGGTCATTAGCGGAGAGGGGCTCTGTTTGTTTATGGATTTCGGACTGGGTGGAGGCGGGCTGTTTGGGGGAAGGGAGGCAATTTACCGGGATAAGCCTGGGGACCCCAGGAATGATGGACGGTTTTCGATCGGGACAATAGAGCACTCAGGGCTGCCAAGTCACGCGGTACGGCCACGGAGGGTTGGGTTCTGCGTGAGATATCGGTCGGGGTGGATCGAATTACGGTCTGTTGCGGCTTGCGCTTGGCTGTTAAAGGGGGCGCTGAAGGATTCTTATCGCTGGCCCGTTTGTCGGTCGGGAGAAAAATGGAGCAGGGCATAATGGCAAAAACCAAGGGCGGAGAACCTGGCAAGCAGGTCTATTTATTTGCCGCCGGTCAGACTGATGGTGATGCCGACATGCGCGAGCTACTCGGCGGCAAGGGCGCCAATCTGGCGGAAATGGCCAATATGGGCTTGCCGGTGCCGGGCGGCTTCACGATTACGACCGAGGTCTGCACTGCGTTCTACGAAAATGGCGAAGAGCTTCCGGATGGATTGAGGGCGGAAGTCGAACAGGCAATGGCTCGGGTCGGTGAATCGGTGGGGCTGACATTTGGCGATAAGGACAATCCCCTGCTCGTCTCGGTTCGCTCCGGCTCGCGGGCCTCGATGCCGGGAATGATGGACACCATTCTCAACCTGGGCCTGAACGACGAGACGGTTGAAGGACTGGCGGCGCGGTCGGGGGATGCGCGCTTTGCATTCGATAGCTACCGGCGTTTCATCCAGATGTATTCGGATGTGGTTTTGGGCGTGAGCCACGGCGTGTTCGAGGACATTCTGGAAAACCACAAGAACCTGAACGCCGTCTCTATGGACACCGAGCTGGAAGTCGAGGATTGGAAGGACATCATCGCGCAGTACAAGGAAGCGGTGCAGACGGAGTTGAAGAAGCCGTTTCCTCAGGATACCGCCGAGCAGCTTTGGGGGGCGATCGGGGCCGTATTCAGCTCCTGGCAGACGCACCGCGCGCAAATCTATCGCCACCTGCACCATATCCCCGATAGCTGGGGAACGGCTGTCAACGTGCAAGCCATGGTGTTTGGCAACATGGGCGACACCAGCGCGACGGGGGTTGCGTTTACGCGTAACCCGTCGACAGGCGAAAAAGAGATTTACGGAGAGTATCTGGTCAATGCGCAAGGCGAGGATGTCGTTGCCGGGATCAGGACACCGCAGCCGTTAACCGAGCAGGCGCGCATCGAGGCGGGAGAAACCCTGCCATCGCTCGAAGCGTTAATGCCAGAAGCCTTCGGACAGTTGGTTGCGATCTTCAACCAGCTCGAAACCCACTACCGCGATATGCAGGATATCGAATTCACGATCCAGGATGGCAAGCTTTATATGCTGCAAACCCGGTCGGGGAAGCGAACCACGGAAGCCGGTCTGAAGATTGCTATCGAGATGGCTGATGAGGGACTGATCAGCAAGGAAGAAGCCGTGTTGCGGGTCGATCCGGCTGGGCTCGATCAGCTGCTACACCCGCGTATCGATGAGGATGCCGAAAAGGTCGTCATCGCTGCCGGGTTGCCGGCGTCGCCGGGGGCAGCGGCGGGTGAGATCGTGTTTTACGCCGATGAAGCCGAAGCAATGAAGGCGCGTGGGCATGAGGTGATCCTGGTGCGCGTCGAGACCAGTCCGGAAGACATTCATGGCATGCACGCGGCGACCGGAATTCTGACCGCGCGCGGAGGCATGACGAGCCATGCTGCTGTTGTGGCACGAGGAATGGGGCGTCCGTGCGTTTCAGGTGCGGGAAGTCTGCGGATCGACGCCAAGGCGGGAACGATGTTGGCTGGCGGGAAGGTCTATAACAAGGGCGACGTGATCACCATCGATGGGTCGACGGGCCAGATCCTGGCGGGCCGGGCAAAGATGCGGCAACCGGAACTTTCCGGGGCGTTCGGGCAGCTTATGGGATGGGCGGACTCATTTCGCAGTCTGGGGGTCAGGGCCAACGCCGATAGCGGCCGCGACGCCAGACAGTCGCGCGAATTTGGTGCTGAGGGCATTGGGCTTTGCCGGACCGAGCACATGTTCTTCGATGAAGACCGCATTCTTGCGATGCGTGAAATGATCTGTGCGGAAACCGAAGATGGACGCCGGGCGGCGCTGGCCAAGATCCTCCCGATGCAGAGGTCGGATTTCGAGGAGCTGTTTGAGACCATGGCTGGACTGCCGGTCACGATCCGGCTGCTTGATCCGCCGCTGCACGAATTCTTGCCGCATGAAGATAAAGAGATCGGTCTGGTGGCCGAAGCCCTGGGGATGGACACAGGAAAGCTGAAGGCGCGCGTTTCCGAGCTTGCTGAGTTCAATCCGATGCTGGGTTTCAGGGGATGCCGGCTGGCGGTGCGCTATCCCGAGATTACCGAAATGCAGGCGCGGGCAATCTTTGAAGCGGCGATCAACGCAGCCGAAAAGTCCGGCGAAGCGGTGAAGCCCGAAGTCATGATCCCGCTGGTGATTTATCGTGAGGAGTTCGACATCCTGGCAGGCGTCATCAGGAAGGCGGCAGCCGACGTTGAGAAGGAAACCGGGAAGACACTCGATTACGATATTGGAACGATGGTTGAGTTGCCCAGATGTGCGCTGAAGGCCGATGAGATTGCGGCTGGTGACTTGGGCGCAGAGTTCTTTTCGTTCGGTACCAACGATCTCACGCAGACGTGTCTGGGTTTGTCACGCGATGATGCCGGTCCGATTTTGCAGACCTATATCGAAAAGAAGATTTTCGAGGTCGATCCATTCGTGTCCATTGATGTGGCTGGTGTCGGTGAGTTGGTGGAGATTGGAACCGAGCGGGGCCGCAAGGTGAAGCCGGGCTTGAAGATCGGCATTTGCGGTGAGCATGGCGGGGATCCCGACTCAGTTGCCTTCTGCCACAAGTCGAAACTGGATTATGTGTCGTGCTCGCCCTTCCGCGTGCCGGTGGCGCGTCTGGCGGCAGCACAGGCCGCGTTGCGGGAGAAGGGGATCGGTTAGGCTGATTGCCTCTGCTGGCGGATTTTTCTAAGGCGGCGTTTCACGGCCGCCTGGAAGTGGTCGGCGATCGCGTCGTTGGGGCCGGGAAGCGCACAATCCAGATCGTCGACAGTAAAGCGCAAGAGCCCGCCCTCTTCGCGTTCGCCGGAAATGGTGAAAGCGTGATCCCCGATATCGACTGTCTTGGTGTGCCGTGTTGAGTTCATAGACAGAGTGATGCCCTCATTTCGCTCGTGCAGCGAATAATCGCTGTAGAAACGATTTCGGACAATCAGCCGGTTTTGAAAATCAGTCTTTGCGCGGTAGGGCTAAGGCGCCGGGGGCTGGGCCTGTTTGCCGCGCAAATCTGGGCCCATTTCGGTGCTGCGGGATAATCTATTTCTCATAATTCGCAGCAGTTTAAACGGGTCTTGTGGTCTCAGTACCAGTTCTTATCTTCCTCATCCAGGCTTGGGCGCTTAGGGCGCTGGCCTGTCAGATGGGGCAATAGAAACAGGACAATAAGCAGTGGTGGGAAGACGAACGTCCATCCCATCCAGAATGAGTAGTCGCGGTTCTTATAGCCCGCTAGGCCTCCGGCAATAGCGGCGGCCAGGGTGGCGGTCACACCCCATACAACGATCCAGGTTACAGCGCTGTCCATGGCTTAGCGGTCCTGCCGTTTCTCAAATGTCTGGCTTGGGCAATGATAGTTGCGCAAGGGGGTTCAAAAGTCATCGTCTCTATTGAAATGGTCTTCAATTGTGGCGAAGGCAAGCGTTTTGGTCGCACCAGCATTAATCGAGGATGTCAAACTCCGCTTTGTTTGAAATCCAGGCCGAGGTCGAGGACGCTGGCTGAGTGGGTCAGTGCGCCCACAGAAATCAGGTCGACGCCTGTTTCGGCGATGGCGCGGACTGTGTCGAGGTTGACCCCGCCGGAGGCTTCAAGCAGTGTGCTCTTGTCGGTGATCATGACGGCTTGTTGCAATTGTTTGGTGGTCATGTTGTCGAGCAGGACGGCGTCGGGGCGGAAGGGTAACACGTCGCGGAGCTGGTCGATGGTATCGACTTCGATTTCGACCTTGACCATGTGACCGGCGTGGTCGCGGGCGGCCTTAATGGCCTCTTTGGCTCCTCCGGCAGCGGCGATGTGGTTGTCCTTGATCAGGATGGCATCGAACAGTCCTGTGCGGTGATTTTGGCCGCCACCACAGCGCACGGCGTATTTTTCGAATGCGCGCAGGCCGGGAGTGGTTTTGCGGGTATCGACAATGGTTGCCGATGTGCCTGCGACTTCGTCAAGAAAGCGTCTGGTCAGCGTGGCGATGCCGCTCAAGCGGCCCATGAAGTTGAGTGCGACGCGTTCGGCGGTGAGGATGGCGCGGGCGTTTCCCGATATGGTCGCAACGGTTTGGCCGGGCGTCAGGGTTGAGCCGTCCACAGTGTTGGCAACGAACTCAATTGCAGGATCGAGGGCTGAGAATGCCGCTCTTGCCAGTTCAAGCCCGCAGACTACGCCGGCTTCCCGGGCGGCTATAACAGCGGTAACTTGAGCATTCGCTGGTACGGTTGCATCGGTGGTGATGTCACCGGCCAAGCCGAGGTCTTCGGCAAGTGCTGAAGCGATAGCCGTTTCAATCAATCCGATCGGCAGGCGGGGCAGATTGTTTCTAGCGGGTTGATTTAAGGTCATCTGGTTGCACGGTCTCGCGTTGCTTTTGCGATTGCATGGTCGTGGCCGGAATCGCGGGAACGTTCGGCCAGTTCATCCAGGTCCTTCAGCTTGAATAGCGAATGGCGGACAAAGGGCTTTTCGTTTGGATGGTCGCTACGGCAATGGGCACCGCGGCTTTCCCGGCGCATCATTGCAGCCCCCGCAACGAACCGGGCGGCAAGCGCGATGTTGGCCAAAACCAGATCTCCGCCGGCTGATTTCTCAACGGCTGCGAATCTGTTGAAGGCGCGGCGCAGGCCGGCGCGATCACGGATGACTCCGACATAAGCGCTCATGGCGTGGCGGATATCTTCAAACAGCTCGTCGCGAATTGCGCGGTTGGCAATCTGGCCATCGTCGATGCGGCGGGGTTCTACAGGTCCAAGGGCGGTCGCGTTTTTTGCGAGCATCGAAATATCGGTGGCCGCGCGTGCGGCGATTACGACGGCTTCGAGCAGCGAGTTGGAGGCCAGGCGGTTGGCGCCATGAAGGCCGGTGCAGGCGACTTCGCCGACGGCCCACAGTCCTTCGACATCGGTGCGCCCGTTAAGGTTGGTTGCGATACCGCCCATATGATAGTGGGCGGCGGGAGCGACCGGAATGAGATCTTGAGCGGGGTCGATGCCGGATTCTACGCAATAGCCATGGACGGTTGGGAACTTCGCGGCGAACTCACTTCCGATGGCTTCACGGCAATCCAGATAGGCTCCGCGAGCGGCTGCGATTTCGGCAAATACTCCGCGGGCGACGACATCGCGAGGGGCCAGTTCGGCATCTGCATGCAGGTCGACCATGAAGCGCTTGCCCCTGCCGTTGACGAGGTGGGCACCTTCGCCACGTAGGGCTTCACTTGCCAGCGGTGCGGGATCACGATCCACGTCGAGTGCGGTTGGGTGGAATTGCACGAATTCGGCATCGGCAATGGTGGCGCCGGCGCGCGCTGCCATGGCCAGTGCTTCACCGCGCGCATAGGCGGGGTTGGTGGTGACGGCGTAAAGCCCGCCGATACCACCGGTCGCGAAAACGACGGCGGCGGCCGGCATCAGTTCGTATTTGCCCTGACCTCGCTCCTGGCTCCGGATCATGCGGATGCCTGCAACCCGTTTGTCCTCGACGATCAGGTCTTCGGCTTCATAGCCTTCGAGCACGCGAATGGAAGGTGTCTTGCGAACCGTTGCGATGAGCGCCTGCATGATGGCGGCACCGGCGCGGTCTCCGGAGACGCGAACAACCCGCTTTTCGGAATGGGCGGCCTCGCGCGACAAGACGAAGTTGCCTTCCAGCGATCGGTCGAATGGGACGCCATAGGAGAGCAGGTCGCGGATGCGTTCGGGCGCCTCATTGGCGATGGTGCGGGCGACGGTTTCATCGACGAGGCCGGCACCTGCTGCAATGGTATCGGCGGCGTGTTTTTCAGGCGTATCGCCTTGACCGACGGCGGCTGCTATTCCGCCCTGGGCCCAAACACTGGAAGCGCCTTCACCCAGCGGGGCGGCAGAGATGACAGTGACGGGGAGCGGGGCGAGTTTAAGGGCGGTGAACAGGCCAGCCAGGCCCGCGCCAACGACGACAATATCGCCGGGGCCGAATTGGCTTTCCGGCGACCGGGAGAACCCTTGGATCATGTTCTCGCTATAAAGGTTCTGCCTCATTGTCGGCCCCGCTGGTGGCTTATGGCTATAACGGTCGTGCGGCCCCGCGCCGAAGTTGTTTTGGCGCGGGGTGAATAGTTCTTCGATCAGTTCGTCAGGTTGACCATGCGTTCGACGGCCTGTTTGGCGCGCTTGGCGACTTCTGGATCAACATGCACCTCGTTTTGCATGTAGAGCAGCGAATCGAGGATCTTTTCGAGCGAGATCCGCTTCATGTGCGGGCACAGATTGCAGGGCCGGATGAACTGCGTTTCGGGCACTTCGACGGCGACGTTGGATGACATCGAACACTCGGTGACCAGCATCACCTTTTCGGGGTGATTGTCCTTGACCCAGTTGATCATGCCCGAGGTCGAGCCGGTGAAGTCGGCAACGTCGATGACTTCGGGCGGGCACTCGGGGTGTGCGATGACCTTGAGGCCGGGTTCGGCTTCGCGCATCGTTTCGATTTCGTCTGCTGTAAACAGCTCGTGGACTTCGCAACGGCCTTTCCAGGCGATGATTTCGACATCGGTCTGGGTGGCGACGTATTTTGCCAGATACTCATCGGGGATGACGAGCACGCGAGGTGCGCCCAGGCTTTCGACGATCTTCACGGCGTTCGAGGAGGTGCAGCAGATATCGCACTCGGCTTTGACGGCGGCCGACGTATTGACATAGGTGACGATGGGGACGCCTGGATAAGCTTTACGCAGGCGCTTGACGTCATCGGCCGTGATCGATTCAGCCAGCGAACAGCCAGCCTCCATGTCGGGGATGAGCACGGTTTTATCCGGGTTCATCAGCTTGGAGGTTTCGGCCATGAAGTGAACGCCGGCCTGGATGATGACGTCTTGTTCGACGCGTCCGGCTTCTTTTGCAAGCTGCAGGCTGTCGCCCTGGAAATCGCCAACGCAGTGGAAGATTTCCGGCGTCATGTAGTTGTGCGCCAGGATGACGGCGTTGCGCTGTTTCTTGAGGTCGTTGATGGCCTTGATGAGGGGGGCATAATGCGGCCATTCCATCGGGGTGACGACGTGCTTGACCTTCTCGTAGAGCGGGCGCATTTCCGCTTCGAGTTCGGGTGTGAATTTCAAATCAGGCTTCGGCAATGGAGCGAAGCGCTGGCGGTCGCCGTGGTCCTGGCCTTTGGTAAGGTCGAGATTTTCCATGCGATCCTCCTCTTTTGGTTTGCTCCACACTCAGTTTGCTTGACACTTTTATGGCTCGTGTCAGATGCAAGCTCGTGTGGAAGCCCAGTCTTCGAACGTGCCCACATTTTTGGACGCTCGATCCTTTATTCGCTTATTCCAACGCTGAGGCTGCATGACGCTCGCAAGCTGGTGTCAGATGCAGTCCAGTGTTTGGCGCGTACCCACTCAAGCTGCACCGTGTGCTTTGAAGCGGGGTCGATTGGCATTCTCTCTAAAGTCGAACTCTCTAGCAGGCTGTTGAAAAACTCATGTGGCTCGCGACACCAGTCACTTTTTCGCATTCGGCCAGAAGCGGCGCGCAGCGCGATATGGTTTATCGTGCCAGTGCCGCGACGCCGCCGAGGCGAAAAAGTGCGGTGTCCCA
>JAHZKP010000093.1 GCA_022600345.1 Alphaproteobacteria bacterium
CGTTTGCAACAAATTTCAACCGTACGGTCCGGACTGGAATATGTTGATGTCGATGTGGCTTCAGTTGAGTTGCTTGCAGCTTTGTCAGATCGAGGAGGGGGCAGAATCATCGAGTGGGGGACGGAGCATCACTAAAATAAATTGTTCGAGCACGCTATCCATCTCTCGCAGATCGGGAGCACCGATTGTCCGCTCATGATCATTGCGACCGTGTGGCGAGTGAGCCCGTCTATGTGTCGACGAAGCACTGATCCGCACTCGCGATGGCGATGCATGTCTGCTTTCACCAGCAGCGGTCATCAGCGTCAGAAATGTCAGGCAATGCTAAACTTCGGCGGTGGGCCAACCTCCACCGTTGGCCAATTTTGTACATTTTCCGCTGTTGGTGAAGGGCGACATCTCTGAAGCCTTTGCGCCCGACCAGCTGGGTGAGAAATTGGGCGGGCTTTAGATTATGACCTCCACCGTGGCCTTGCGCCGGGCGATGCGGCCGAGCCGCGAGCGTTGCCGCTCATTGGCGGCTTCCTTGCAGGCTTCGGGACATTTTTTCAGCCAGGTGAGTGTGATCGCTTCGACGATGCGGCCGCGCTTCTTGAGGCCGATGGCGACCTCGAAATCGGTGAGCTGGTTGACCTCGCCGACCGCCACCTTCAGGCACTGCGTGTTGAAGTCGGCAAACCGGGAGAGCTTGCCCTTGGGAACCCCGAGCAGGCCCCTAAGGTCGTCGATCGAGAAGGTGTCCATCTGTTTGCGCAGGTTGATGCGCTGTTCGATCATTTCGTAGAGCCGGATCGAGTACTTGGAACGCAAGAGATACTGCATCTCGGATCTGAGCCGCGCCCAGCTGCGGCTCGTTTTCAGGACGTCGATCAGGCTCGGATGCAGGGTGTAGTGGAAGAAGCCCTCGTCCCCCTCCTCTTCCGCGTTGGGACCCAGAAGGTTGATCCGCACCGTCTTGGTGAGCCCCGTTTTCGGATCACGCACCTTGACCTTGGCAAACGCCGACATCAGCCGGTCGAAGGCTTCGTACAGGCGGTCGTTGCTCTCGTGGCTGCCACGCAGGCGCGATTTGGCAACGGTATAGACCTTGCCGGGCTCGATCGTGTTCCAGGCATTCGCGATCAGCTGATTGTAGAGGATCAGTTCGGATCGGTTGAGCGGCGTGATTTCGACGGCATCGACGAGTTCAGTCGGCTTGATGAAAACGGCGCGATCGTTGGGGTCGAGCGGATCCCCGACTACTCTCAAGGCA
Source organism: Alphaproteobacteria bacterium (assembly GCA_022600345.1). Taxonomy (GTDB): domain Bacteria; phylum Pseudomonadota; class Alphaproteobacteria; order Rhizobiales; family Hyphomicrobiaceae; genus Filomicrobium. The sequence goes on from JAHZKP010000093.1 coordinate 1,253, forward strand.
AGCGTCGGGACAGGTTCGGTTCGGTACTCTTGAACAACGGCATTCACATTTTCAGTATGCCAGAGTCGATCTGGTCCGGGTGAGTTTATTCCGTATGCGCCTCACTTACCCACAGGCGGCAATCTCTGTCCGCCCAATTCCTCACCCGACTCCGCCCGCTTTCTCACACGACTCAGCCCGGTTTCTCACCTTGTCCGCCCGTTTTCTCACCTAGGCGCGCTGTCAGCCGCAGAAATTCAAGCGCTTCGCCTCGCGGAATCTGAACCTATGGAATCAATTAAGAATCCTTGAAAGGTGAGACGACTTGTGTCGACGAGGATTTGAGAGAAAATCCCGCTCCCTTTTATGCGCGCCTGCGGCGCGACATTTGACGCGGCCGGCTGACGCCGATCCGCGGTGTATCGATGTCCTCACCCTTCCCTTGCGCTCACGCGCGCGGTCGCCGCACCTGATCGGTTGCGGTGGCAGCGAGGGTGCCAGACGGCAGCGATTGAGACCGTTGATGGATCGAAAAATTGCTTTGCGAGAACGCAAATGGCTGATTACGAGCGCCCGACAGGCCTGGGTGCGTGTGGATGGTGTCTTAACAGGCAAATGCGGGTTGCTGAGAGCGATGGTCGAGTTGTCGCGCGTGCCGACTGCCCCGAGCCACAGGACGCTTCACGAGCCATTTGAGAGCGATTGGCGCGATTTGTATTCTGGAAAACAATCATGGGGGTCCTCAGGCAAAGAGGCAAATATGTGTTTGCGGGTTTGTCGACTTGCTCAAGTCTGAAAAACAGTATGTTGCCTAATTGCGTCTCATGCAAATGTGGATTTGCTTGAATGCGGATTTGGGTAAGTCTGCAGATATGGGTTCGGGTATTTGCTTGTAGGAAGGCTTGCTTAATTGAATAACTTTGCAAATGCGGAATGTTTGACTTGCGTTCTTTTCGTTTTGTGCAATCCTTGTTTTGTTGATTTAATTATTTCGGAGTTTGAGTTGATTGTTTCTTTTGCATCTTCCAAAGGCGGCGTCGGAAAATCCACCACATGTGCCGCTATCGCCGCCAAACTTACCCAGAATGGCGAGCGCGTCCTGGTCCTCGATCTCGATCTCAACCAAACGGTCGCGCGGTGGGCCAAGAAGGCCAACCTGCCGGGCCTCGAAGCTCTTGCGTTGGCGCCCGAGGACTTCACCAGGGTGTTCCGTGAGAAAGTGGGGGGCTTCGATCATGTTCTGATCGATCTGGCCGGCACCCGCGAAGCGACGCTGCTGAAAGCCATGGCGCGATCCGATCTCGTCATCATCCCGGCGCAGGCGTCCGAACCCGATTTGTGCGAAGCCCTCGTCATCATCGACGATATCCGCGACGTGGTTGAAGCCGGTGCCAAGGGTGTTCAATACCGCTTGTTGCTCACCAAGCTGTTTCCGCTGCCAACCCGCGTTACCATGTTCGCCCACCGCGAAATCGCCCGCCACAAGATGCTGCGGTTTGCCACCGGTCTTGTCGAGCGCGCGCAATACCGCGAGATGTTCCTCACCGGCAAGGCGCCGACGCTTGCCGAACCCAACGGCAAGGCCGCCCGCGAAATCATAGCGCTCTGCGATGAGATCGAAGCCATCGTTTCCGACAAGACTTCGGCGGGGAGGGCGGCGTGACGGCGCGGCGTGATGACTTCCAATTGATCGAAATCGATGCGCTCGATGACAAGCTCACTGATACGGCACTGCGCAAACGTATCCCTCACCTGAAGCTGGACCTGCCTGTATCCCAAACACCGGCGGCGCATGCGCATGCTATTCCTGAGAGAACAGATGGGCTTTCGGTTCCTGAGCCCGCCCACCGCCCTGAAGTGGTGATGAAGGAAGCTGCGCGGCGGCGCCCGCTGAGCCTCGAAGTGCCCGATTATCTGGCGCGCGAATTGAAAGTGAAGGCGGCCACCGAGGCCGTCACGGCTCGGTATCTCGTGCTGTCGGCGTTGGCGGACGCGGGCTACCGCGTTGAGACCGATGAGCTGGCCGAAGACGGGCGGCGGTTGCGTTGATATTTGACAAGGATTGCCAATATTTGTCATTATGGGGTGAGGAGGTGCCCATGGCCACGATGAACATTTCACTGCCCGATCCGATGAAGGACTGGGTCAATGCCCAGACCGAAACCGGCCGTTATTCCAACGCCAGCGATTACGTGCGCGATCTCATCCGGCAGGATCAGGAGCGCGCCGAGAAAGTGCGCCAGCTGCAGCGCCTGATCGATGAGGGGTTGGCGTCGGGCGTTTCGGAGGCTGGTGTTGAAGAGATCCTTGTTCGGGCCCGGCAGGCAGCCCGTGCGCCGAAGTAATGGCCTTTTCTCTCACCCGCAGTGCCGAGCAGGATCTGATCGATTTCTATGTCGAAGGCTATCGCCGCTTCGGTGAAGTCCAGGCCGAAGCCTATGCCGCCAGGTTGCAAGGGGCCTTTGCCTTGCTGGCCGAGTTTCCCGAGTTGGCGCGCGAGCGCAAGGAGCTGTCTCCTCCCGTGCGTGTGCATTCCTGCGGTGTCCACGTCATCTTCTATCTCGTGACCGATACACGTGACGTTCTGATCGTTCGTATTCGCCATGGCCGCGAGGATTGGCTGAAGCTGCCGCCGACAGAAACATGATTGCTTGAATTCCCGTTTTTCTCATGACCCGGTTCTGGTGTCAGCGATTGCGTTGGCGCGCGTCCCCGCTGCCTGCGGGGCCGAACCCGCTCTATGTGGCCTCTCATCGGTGAGTGTCCGCACCGAGCCCCGCCACGTCTGACCGGTCTCGGCCCATGCGGGTGACGATCGGGCGCGGGCATTTCTGCGGGCCGGTCTTGTGCTCGTTCAAGCGGTACTAAACCGAAACCTCGAAGAGAACCATGAACCGACAGATGGACTGTTGAATGCACCCGGCGACGTTCAGCGTAGCATGGTGCTCGGCCAGTCAAGGACAAGCCCGATGGGCGGCGCGATGCGCCGTCCTTGACTTCGGCCTGCGCGCCATGCCCCGGGATGCTGCATGGCCGGGACGGAAGAATGGTTTTCCGGCCGAACAAAAGAATTGTGGTTCGGTGGGTTGACGTTAGGTCGGCGATTAGAGAACACCGGCGACCCGCTCAGCTCCCGCATCCTGCAGACACGCAACCGCGCGCTGCACGATATCTATCAGCGTTTCGGAATTGAATGTGCCCTGGGTTTTGAATTTCATTTTTGTTTTGCGAATTGAATTGAAATAAGCCGAATAAATAAAATGATTGACATATTGAGTCGTAATAAATTAAATAATTCCATTTCTATAATTAATTGATTGGAGAATTGCAATGACAAAAACTTTAAAAATAAACTCTGGAAGTCTTATTCCGGCCGACACCATCCGTTTCATCCGTCCCATCGACGCCGAAGAACGCACCCGCCTCGTCGAGCGCTACGGCGATGATGCCGCCGGTTTCAAGATCTCGATCCAGTTCGCCGACAAGTCGACCAAGCTTGCCGTCGACTCCCTCGACGAAGTGCGCGGGCAGGGGATCGGTCTCGTCAACATCGGGTCCGACCGGCACGTGGTCGCCAGCAACATCAAGGAGGCCAGTCCCTTCACCAAGGACGACGCCGAAAAGCTCGCAGGCGACAAGGGCTATACGCTCAACCAGACCTTCCGCTCCCGCATCGAGACGACGGCAGGTGCCCTTCTTTCAAGCGCAACGCCCGAACAGGTGATGAGCCGCCGCGCCAAGGCCATGGAGGCAAACGGGCCGAAGTAGCGGTCCACAACCACCCTTTCCCGCGATCCGGCGCCGCTCCCCTCGGCGCCGGATTTCTTTTGCCATTTGGGGTATCTGCAACGCTCTGGCACAGAAAGCCTTGACCGAGGAGGTCAGCCCTTGCCTAATTCCGGAAGTGGAGGTGCTGTCGAGATGGGCCACAAAGCGAAATGACGATGCTATTGATCGGTGGTCAGCGACTTAGTGATAATCGTTGCCAGAGACCCACCTTGCTCCGCGCCTCGCCACGCAAGAATGCGACGTCTTTCTGATTGAGAAGTTTGTCGTCTTCGTTGACGCGAAATGCATGTCTGTCAAAGAGCCGCCGAAAGGTCAGCTCCGCGTGTCGTAGTTCATTGTTTATTTTCTCGATTGATTCGGGATTACAGTGTTCTGGCTCGAGTATGGTAAACGCTGGAATCCCAATTGCCTCGGAAAGCATGACCTCGGTCTTAAGAAATTCGTTGCAAGTTATTCCCGGTCTTAGAGCAACTAGATGGCATCGACTTGCAAGCATTGCCCTTGCTTGCTCATTCCTCCAGTCCTCTCCGACAGTAGAATTTCGAGACGCAATCCATACGGGACAATTCTCGTCGTTGAGTTGGTCTGCGATGCGTGTTGCGAAATTCGCGTTGTCTGAAAAGTACGAAATGTAGATTATATGCTTTCTGTCCCTGTCTGGTGGCTCAAGGGCATGAACCAGCCGCAAAAGCATTTCTTCACGCTCCATCGGGAGACCTACGGTCCGCATGTTGTAAAGTTTTATGCCCTGAATCCGAGACAAACCCCTAGTTTCTTCGAAGTTATCTAGTTCTGCCCAGCGATTTTCAACCATCACGGGGAAGATCCTCTGGCGGTACAAACCGGGGACATCCCTGACAGAATAGACCGGGAGCATTCCTGACAGTTCAAGCTTTGTCCGAATCACAAATGGAGGTTCGGGCGATGCCTTTCAGGGAGAGCTGTCCTGTGGAGAATCGTATCGCGTTGTTTC
>JAHZKP010000005.1 GCA_022600345.1 Alphaproteobacteria bacterium
CATCGAATGAGCGCAAGGCAGACCTGCCTGGGTGGCTACACCGCTACAACTGGCATCGCCCACACGCTAGCCTTGACAAGAAACCACCGATCAGCCGTCTCGGCCTGACCGAGAACAACCTATTGAAGCTTCACATCTAGTTGTGGTCGTCGGGAAGGCTGGGCACCGGGGAGACGGGAATTCCTTCTTCCTGCAATTCCTCGACCTCGCCGGGTGTGGCGCTGCCCCTGATGCCGCGGGCTTCAGACTCCTCGTAGTGGATTTTGCGGGCCTCTTGGGCAAAGTCCTTGCCGACGTCTTCGGTTGTGGATTCGATGTGGTCGCGGACCTTGCGGGCCAACTGGACGATCTCGTTTCGGACTGCAGGGTTGATGGCGAGGGAAGCGTTGCTGTCCGATGGTGTTGTGTCAGGAGCGGGGGGCGAGGGGGTGGGTGATGTTTCAGGCGCCGTGCTGTCTGCAATAGAAGCGATAGTGGTTGTCTCGCGGCCTTTCGTGGTGACCACGTTGGGGGCCATCAGTGCTTTTTCCACCTCGCTTGAGGCACAAGCCGGACAGGAGAGCAGGTTGGCTGCGCGCTGCTTTTCGAAAGCGGCACTGTTGTTGAACCAGGCGTCGAAATGGTGGTCGTTGGGTTTGCAACGAAGCGAATACTTGATCATCCGCCGGTCCGTGAATTGGCGGCGGTTAGGGGCGCTGAAAGCGAAAACTCAGCGTTGGCGCGGGTCGAAGGGACGCGGGAGCGGACTTGGTCGACCTCGGCCAAATCGATGTCGGCGGTGATGACGCCGGGATCGACACCGCCTTCAGCCAGGATCCTGCCCCATGGCGAGACGATCAGGCTGTGGCCGTAGGTCTTGCGGCCGTGTTCGTGTAGCCCGCCCTGGGCTGCGGCGAATATGAAGCATTGCGTTTCGATTGCGCGGGCACGCAGCAGGACATGCCAATGCGCTTCCCCGGTTGGCTGGGTGAACGCTGCTGGGACCGAAATCATTTTTGCGCCGCCTTGTGCGAGTGCGCGGAACAGATAGGGAAAGCGCAAGTCATAGCAGATCGTCATACCAAGCCCGCCCCACGGCGTCTGGGCGATGACCGCCTCATTGCCGGGATTGTAATTGTCGCTTTCGGCATAGGTTTCGCCATTTGCCAGCTCCACGTCGAACATATGGATCTTGTCGTAGCGGGCTGCGATATCTCCTTGTGGTGAGATCAGGTACGAGCGATTAGAAAGCTTGTCGTCAGAGTTGCGAATTGCCAGCGAGCCGATATGCAGCCAGATCGCATGGGTCTTGGCAGCCTGCCGCAACTGAGCCAGGGCTTGGTTGCCTTGCTCGGGCTGGGTGACGTTGAACAGCGTCTGGCGATCCTGGTCCATGACATTGGTCACTTCCGGGGTCAGCACGTATTGAGCGCCAAGTCCGGCTGCCTGACCGATCAGTTGGCAGGCGTCATCGATATTCTTTTCAGGATTGCGGCCCGAGCACATTTGAATGAGGCCGGTGCGCAATCGTTCAGTTGTTCTGTTGGTCGGCGTCATTGCGGTGCCCGTGTCCTGGGGTATGCGAGGTCGTATCAACAGCCTGCTAAGCCTGACCTGCGAGAATAGCATCAAGTCGGTTTTGCCGTTCAAGGTCGTGGAGTTCGTCGCAACCGCCGATGTGGCGCTCGCCGATAAATATCTGTGGGACGGTGCGGCGGCCAGCGGAGCGTTCGCACATCCGGGCGCGCTCTTTGGGATTGAAGGTCACGTCTATTTCCTCGTACTGGACGCCCTTACTGTTGAGTAACCTCTTGGCCATGATGCAGAACGGACAGATTGCCGTCGTGTAGATCGTGATTTTCACCGGCTGGTCACCGTCATGGATTGGTGGGCGAGCGATCATGGAACGTTCGGATTTGTGGAGCAATACACTTGTTGAGCCTCAATATAAGTTGCGGTTCGGCGTGAGAAAAGGGCGCTCCATGCCAGTTGGCGAGTATTGTTTCAGGTGGTGATGCGCATTGGGTCAGCCAGGATGGCCAGGGCAACAATGTCGACGTTGGCAGCATCGGCGGAATAAAGGGCCTTTGTGCAGGCCTCCGCAGTGGCGCCCGTTGTGATGATGTCGTCGATGAGTAGGACGCGTTTGCCAGCAATCTGAGGCCGCTCTTTTGGCGGAACCTGGAACGCGCCTCTGACATTTTCGCGGCGCTGGTCGCGGGTCAGGCCGACCTGCGTTGGCGTTCGGCGGGTTCTGGTGAGACCCTGGGTTCTGACCTTCAGGCCGGTCAGGCCTGAGACCTCCAGCGCAAGGATTGCCGATTGATTGAAGCGGCGGCTGAGAAGGCGGGTTCGACTGAGTGGAACGGGGACCAAAACGTCGGCATCTGCGATCAATTCGCAGCCTGAGGTTGCAAGCCATGCACCCATCAGGCGACGGACGTCATGACGGTCGTGAAACTTCAGATCGTGGATCAGCTTGCGCATGGTCCCTTCGTAATGGGCGACGGCGCGGGCGCGGGAATAGGCCGGGGGGCGGGCTGCTGCGGCGGCTGAAATCATGGTGTCGCCGGTGGCGTAGGGCAGTCTGATGCCCAGCTTGTCGCACAACGGCGGGCGGATGAAGTCGACTTCACTCCAGCAGCCCGGGCACAGCGCGTCACGGGACTGGATCGGTTCGGAACAGGCCAGGCAAACCGGCGGTGTCAGCAGATCGGTCAGCCAGGTGGCCGCGCTGCGAAGCAGTTCGGTGGTGCGGGAGGGCACAAGCCGGCTGACGGGTTCGGGGTTGGAATTGTCGGCTTGTTGGGGCATTGCTGGCATCCCGGCGGGCGCGTGCCGTTGATGGGTTTGCCCCGTTGGTGGGCAGGCGGCGTTGCTCGCCTTCAATATGTCATAAGATCCTTGTGAAGCGCACAGATGAATTCGGAAATTGCCAAGCCCATCGATAGAAGCGTGTTGTTGAAGCGACGCGACAGGTTTGCCGCGCGTGCGGCTGACCACGATTTTTTGTTGCAGAGGGTGGCTGAAGACATCTTCGAGCGGTTGGCGATCGTGCAGCGTGACTTTGCCAGGGCAGTGAATGTGGGCGCACATCACGGCCTGGTCAGCCGCGCCATCCGGGAGTTGCCGAATGTCGGGATCGTTGTCGATCTGGAGCCTGCCGGTGGGTTGTTGCAAGAGTGCGATGGTCCGCGCGTGCTTGGCGACGAAGAGGCGTTGCCGTTCGGCGAAGGGGATTTCGATCTTGCGGTGTCGGGGCTCGCGTTGCAGTTCGTCAACGACCTGCCAGGAACGCTGGTACAGATCCGCCGGGCGCTGAAACCCGATGGCTTGTTGCTTGCCGCGTTGATGGGCGGGGAGACGTTGAAGGAGTTGCGGCATGCCTGGCTTGTCGCGGAAGAGGAAGTTACAGGCGGTGCGTCGCCCAGGGTTTTGCCATTCGTTGACGTCCGGCAATTGGGCGGGTTGGCGCAGCGGGCCGGATTTGCGCTGCCGGTTGCCGATGCAGATGTCGTGCAGGTGACGTACCAGTCGCCATTGGCGCTAATGAATGAGTTGCGCTGTATGGCGGCGGGCAATGTGTTGAGCGGGCGGCGGCGGGTTCCGGTAACGCGAGGGCTGTTGATGCGCGCGTGTGAGGTCTACGCGGACATATACGGCATGCCAGATGGCCGGGTTCCGGCGACATTTGAGATCTTGACGCTGACGGCCTGGGTTCCTGATGAAAGCCAGCCTAAACCGCTAAAGCCGGGTTCGGCGCAGGTCAGTTTGGCGAAGGTGCTGGGTTCGAAAGCCGACGACGGCGGTGGCAAAGATGGAAACAACAAGGGTTAGCACTGGGCCGGGCTGGTGGGCGTGAAGCCGCAGGAATTGATGCAGAAAATCAATATTGGCGATTGTTGGCGGGCGTATTTCGTTTGGTTAGCCCAGAAGGTCGCGCAAATAAGGGATCATCGGCACGTCGGCTGGCGGCATTGGGTAACTGTTGAGGCGGTTGGCGCGCACCCAGGCGATTTCGGCGTGCACGCTGGCTGTGATGTCGCCCTCCCATTTGCGGCACAGGAACAGCGGCATGAGGAGGTGGAAGGTCTCATAGGTGTGGCTGGCGAAGGTGAACGGGCTGAGGCAGCTTTCGCAGACCTCGATGGCCAGTTCTTCCTCCAATTCGCGGACCAGTGCGGCTTCGGGGGTTTCGCCGGCCTCGACTTTTCCGCCGGGGAATTCCCACAAGCCCGCCAGCGACTTTCCTTCCGGCCTCTTGCAGATCAAGATGCGATCATCGGCATCGACCAGAGCGGCGGCGGCAACGAGTGTGATGGGTTTTTTCATGAACGCGCTGTGCCGATTTGAAAGACGCTTGTCGTCAGCGCCGTGAGGCCGCGCTCGCGCAGCTTTTCAGCGCCTTTGAGGCCGTCGCGGGATTCCAGGTGTTCGACGCTGCGATGGGGGCCAAACAATGCCTGCACCTCATGATCAGGAACTGAAAACGGAGGGCCATCCATCTCGCCGGGATTGTAGGTGATGGTCAACAGCAGGGTCTGGGCATCCTCAGGCAGGATCTCGCACATTTTTTGCGCATAACGTTGGCGCATTTGGGTGGGTAGTGCGATGAGGGCTGCGCGGTCGTAGCAGAGTTTTGTATTCTTCAGGCGCTCCTTGGGGAATTCAAAGAAGTCGCCGCACCAGAATTCCCATCGGCCGTGAAGATAAACGTCGAAGTTGCCACGCCGTTCAGGCGAGGGAAGGTTATGTCCGCGCCATTCGAAAAATTGTCTGATGGCCAGAGGGCTCAGTTCGACACCGATAACGTGGTGTTCGCCGCCTTGGTAACAAAGCCAGTCGATATCGTTGGTTTTGCCGCACAGTGGCAGGAAAACTTCGCCCTGAGCAGTGTCATCGGGGCTCAGTCTCGGCCAGTGTTTCATCAGAAGCTTGTTTGTGTCGTCCTGATGGAAGCCGATCTGATTGTTTTGCCAGCGTTCGTGCCAGAATTCGGGATCCATAGCCTGGAGTTTCCTGTCGTACCGGCCGATAAAATCAACTGCGATAATCGGCGTTGATGGTGATGTAGCCGTGGGTGAGGTCGCAGGTCCAGACGGTTGCCGTTCCCGATCCAATTCCGACATCGACGCGGACTTCTAGTTCGGAGTTTTTCATGTAAGCCGCGGCTTTATCTTCGTCGTGATCGGGCGCGCGCTCGCCTGATGTGGCCATCTGATGCGGGCCAAACCAGATGTCGAGTTTATCGCGGTCGGCCAATTCACCTGATTTGCCGACGGCCATGACGATACGGCCCCAGTTTGGATCTTCGCCAGCGAAGGCTGTCTTGACCAGCGGTGAGTTGGCAATCGACATGGCGATGTTGCGGGCGGCTTTGTCGTTCTGGGCGCCTGTCAGGGCAATGGTGACGTGCTTGGTGATGCCTTCGCCATCGCGCACGATGGCCTGGGCAAGGTCGTGCGTAACGCTTCCCAGGGCGTCGTTGAACGCCTTTACCCGAGAGGGGGCGGCAGAGGTGATCTTCGGTACGCCGCGCTCACCTGACTTGCCGGTGGCAAAGACCAGGACCGTGTCTGAAGTGGAGGTGTCGCCGTCGACGGTGATGCAGTTGAATGTAACGGTTGCGGCATCGGTCAGCGAACGTTGAAGCAGGTCGCGGTCGATCGCTGCATCGGTGACGAGGAAGGAGAGCATCGTGGCCATGTCCGGGGCGATCATGCCCGCTCCCTTGGCAATGCCCGAAATGACTGTTGAGGTGCCCGCGGCGCCCTCGTTGATTTCAGCGACAGGGCTGGTGGCGAGCTTGGGATAGGTGTCGGTGGTCATGATTGCGCGCGCGGCATCGTGCCAGCCGTCAGGGGAAGCTGTCTTGGCGAGGCCGTCGAGCAAGTGGGCGAACTTTTCGGATTCGAGCGGCTCACCGATAACGCCGGTCGAAGCGATAAAGACCTCTTCGGGTTCGCAGCCGACGGCACGGGCTGCTGCCTGGGCGGTGAGGCGGACGGCTTCGACGCCGCGTTTGCCGGTAAAGGCATTGGCGTTGCCCGAATTGACCACCAGAGCGCGGGCGCGGCCATGCTGGAGCTGTTGGGCGCACCAGTCGACCGCAGCCGAGCGGGTCTTCGACCGCGTTAGAACGCCCGCGGCAATGGTCCCTGGTTCAAAGACGGCGAGAAGCAGGTCCCGCCGTCCTTGATATTTTATGCCGGCCTCGGCGGTGGCCAACTTGACGCCGGGGATTTCAGGCATTGTTGGGAGCTTCGCGGGTGCAAACGGCGAAACCTCAAGTTTGGATCCCATTGGGGTCCCGTCCAATCGTTGTTATTACTGCTTTTTATCGGCCGGCTTGGCGGCAGGATCGGCAGGTTTGGCAGCTTCCTTGGCCTTTGCCTCATTGGCCTTGGCGTCTTGCGCCTTTTTCATTTCTTTAAGCTGCTTGACGAACTGCTGCTGCTGGGTTGCGGCCTGTTTCTTTTCCTCGGCGACCTGTTTCTTGATATCGGCATCGAGGTATTCGATCTTGGCTGCATCGCGGAGCTGTTTGGCGACCGCCTGGGCTTTCTGGTGGATCATGCCGTTGAGGATGCGGTCCTTGACGTCCTCGAATTTCGGTAGCGGTTTCTGGCGCTTTTCTTCAACCAGGATGAGGTGCCAGCCAAAGCGGCTTTGGACGGGTTCAGAGACTTCGTTGGGTTCGATTGAAAATGCGGCCTGTTCGAAGGCGGGCACCATCTGGCCGCGTGAGAAAAACCCTAACAGGCCACCATTGTTCTTGGTGCCGGGGTCCTTTGAGGATTCCTTTGCCAATTCGGCGAAGTCTCCGCCGCGCGCCAGCTTTTCCTTGATATCGCGGGCTTCAGCTTCCGTACCGACCAGGATGTGGCGGGCCTTGACCTCCTCTTCAGGCTTCATGCCCTTGACGCGATCGGTGAAGAACGTCTTGGCAGCCGATTCGCTGACGCCGGATTTGACCTTGCTTTCAAAATAGGTTTCGCGCTTGGCGCGGCGTTTGAAGTACGCAAGATTCTGGTCAAGGCCAGCCTTGCTGGCAGCTTTCTCCTTGTCGAGGGCATCGGCCATCAGCTGGGTCTCGATGACATACTCGACGAGTACGCGGCGGCGGGCTTCCTTGCCAAGCTGTCCAAGATCCGAGCCGATTTCGGTCTCTGCAAGCGCGACGTCGTGTTCGGTGATCTGGTGGCCGTTAACAACTGCGATTACCTGATTTGCTGCTGCATCCTGAGCGGCTGCTGGTTGCGCGGAGGGGTGCGCGAACATCGCGGCCAGGGCAATTGCGGCAAAAAGTTTGGAATTCCTGCTCATGGCTTTGTTCAACTCGGTTTTCCTGGCGGTTTCAATCTGCCGGCGCGCTTTGGGACGGCCGGTAGGTACCTGCGGTTTCTAACTCACTACAGCGTTGTCGAGGTTCAAGTGCCCGAAGGGTTCTACTGTGGATTTCAAGCGCTTGTCTCGTAACACTAAGACGGCATCAGTTCCTGCAATGACGGGCCAGATGGCGGTCAGAGCCGCCATGTGCGCCACCATTGCGGAGGCCATCGCGGGTTTTAGACCAGAGGAGGAGCGTGCTGCCAAGTGAAGAATTCGCCATCCTGAGTGATCTGACCAGGCCATCAGGACACTGCAACGCGTTGACAATTGTTGTCAGCGTTCCTTATTGCATGACAGTTGCGGTGCTTGACCCAGGTGCCGCGCCATGATGAATCGCGTCCGCCCGTGCCCTTTTTGCTTCGTGTGTCTGCACGAACTCAAAGGGGCGCGAAGGCTATTTTCCAAGGTGGACCGAACTCGTCAACGAATTCGTCGGCTGCCGCGGCTACTGCGGCGGAGTTTTTTGGGCCTGCCAGACAATTTCCGCATTGTCTGGCCGCATGGCCCGCCCGTTCCTGCATCTCGAGGACTTTGATGCTCTCTTTCGGCTCACTCGCTACCAAGATTTTCGGCTCCTCCAACGAGCGTATGGTGAAGAAATTTCGCCCCAAAGTTGCAGCGATCAACGCCCTTGAGGAGGAGATAGAGAAGCTAACTGATGATGAGCTGCGGGAGCGGACAGTGATGTTCCGCAAGCAGTTGGAAGAAGGCGCAAAGCTCGACGACCTGCTGGTTCCCGCATTCGCCACTGTTCGAGAGGCTGGCAAGCGGACCTTAGGCCAGCGCCACTTCGATGTGCAGCTTATCGGCGGCATGGTGCTGCATAATGGCGACATCGCCGAAATGAAGACGGGTGAGGGTAAGACGCTGGTGGCGACGCTGCCGGTCTACCTCAATGCGCTTGCCGGGAACGGCGTGCATGTGGTGACGGTCAACGATTACCTGGCCAGTCGAGACGCCGAATGGATGGGGCAGGTGTACCGGTTCCTCGGGCTTACCGTGGGCTGCATTATTCACGACATGGATGATGAGCAGCGCCAGGCTGAATATGCCTGTGATGTGACCTATGCAACCAATAACGAACTGGGCTTCGATTACCTGCGCGACAACATGAAGATGAGCGGCGAGGAGATGGTTCAGCGTGGGCATTCCTATGCCATCGTTGACGAGGTCGACTCGATCCTGGTCGACGAAGCGCGCACGCCGCTGATCATTTCCGGCCCGGTCGAGGATAAGGCCGATCTATATGTCGCCGTCGACAAACTAATCCCGGGCCTTGCTCCTGAACACTATGAGATCGATGAGAAGCAAAAGCAGGTTGCGCTCAGTGACGAGGGTAACGAATTCATCGAAGAGGTCCTGCGCGAAGCCGGTCTGCTCAAGGGTGAGACGCTTTATGACGTCGAAAACGTTTCGGTGGTGCACCACGTCAATCAGGCGCTGCGGGCGCACAAGCTGTTCCAGCGGGACAAAGATTACATCGTCAAGAATTCCGAAGTCGTCATCATCGATGAATTCACCGGGCGCATGATGCCGGGAAGGCGTTATTCGGAAGGGCTTCATCAGGCGCTTGAAGCCAAGGAAGGCGCAGAAATCCAGCCGGAAAACCAGACGCTGGCTTCGATCACCTTCCAGAACTACTTCCGCCTCTACGACAAGCTTGGCGGGATGACGGGCACGGCTTCGACCGAAGCATCCGAATTCATGGATATCTACGGTCTCGATGTGATCGAGATTCCAACCAACCGGCCGATCTCGCGCATCGATGACGACGACGAAGTTTATCGTTCACAGGACGAAAAATACCGCGCTCTGATTATGGAACTCTCCGACGCAGTTCGTCGTGGGCAGCCGGTTCTGGTGGGTACGGCATCGATTGAAAAGTCGGAATACCTGTCGGAACTGCTGAAGGATAAGAAATACGTACTGGATCTTGTCAAAAAGCTTCAGGCGCAGGCTGAGACCTTGAAATCGGACAAAGAGGCAGAGTATCGCCAGCACCTGGAGGATGTCGCCAGCCACCTGAGCGAGTTGGCGCGCACTGCCAAGGCCGGTCAGCCGCTCATTCCCCACAAGGTGCTGAATGCGCGCTATCACGAGCAGGAAGCCAATATTATCGCCCAGGCCGGGGCTCCCGGCGCGGTGACGATTGCAACCAACATGGCCGGTCGCGGTACCGACATCCAGCTTGGTGGCAACGTTGAGTTTCAATTGCGCGATTGGCTGGACGAACAGGCCAAACAGGGCAAGGAGCCGAGCGAGAAAGAGATTGAAGCCCGGACCCGGGCGATCGAGGACGAGGTCGCCGAACAAAAGCGCAAGGCGTTGGAAGCGGGCGGGCTGTACGTCGTGGCAACCGAACGGCACGAAAGCCGCCGCATCGACAACCAGCTTCGCGGCCGCTCGGGCCGTCAGGGCGATCCGGGCCGCTCGAAATTCTATCTGGCGCTTGACGATGATCTGATGCGTATCTTTGGGTCGGACAAGATGGACGGCATCCTGCAAAAACTCGGTATGCAGGAAGGCGAGGCGATTACGCACCGCTGGATGAACAAGTCGCTGGAGATGGCGCAAAAGAAGGTCGAAGCGCGCAACTACGATTCGCGCAAATACGTCCTCAAGTACGACGACGTTATGAACGATCAGCGCAAAGTGATCTTCGAACAGCGCCTGGAAATAATGGGCAGCGAGGACGTCTCCGAAACCGTTGCCGATCTTCGCCAGCAGGTCATCTCCGAACTTGTGAGCAAGCATATTCCGGAAAAGGCATATGCTGAGCAGTGGGACACGGCAGGCCTAAAAGAAGCAGTGCAGGAGGTGTTCGATCTCGATCTGCCGATTCCCGAATGGGCCGACGAAGAGGGTATCGCGGACGAAGAGATCGAGGAGCGACTGCTGAAGGCTGCTGACGAGAAAGCGGCCGCCAAGGTTGCGGATATCGGGCCGGAACTGTTCCGCCAGATTGAGAAAATGGTGCTGTTGCAGACGCTCGATCACCTGTGGCGGGAGCATCTGGTTACGCTTGAGCATTTGCGCCAGGTAATCGGCTTCCGCGCCTACGGCCAGCGAGATCCGCTGAACGAATACAAGTCGGAAGCGTTTGTGTTGTTTGAGACGCTGTTGACGCAGTTGCGCGAGGCGGTGACCGGGCAGTTGATGCACATCGAGCTCGCGCCCGAACAGCAGGAAGAGTTCCTGCAGCCCGAGGAACTGCCGCCGATGGAAGCCCATCACATTGATGCAACGACCGGTTTGGATGAGTTCGAATTCGCCGACATCGATGTCGACGGCGGTTCTCATTACGACGACGGACAAGAGCAGCGCCGGGCGCCGGTCAAAACGCGTAAGGCGGTCGGTGAACTGGACCCCAACGATCCGTCGACGTGGGGCAAGATTTCGCGCAACAAGCCCTGCCCGTGTGGATCAGGCAAGAAGTACAAGCACTGTCACGGCAAGCGCCATTAGTCCGGTTCTGGGTTAGCTGGAGCGGTGAGCAGCGCAAGCAACGGACACCCTCACCTGGGAATGTCACGATCACTTGGTCCCGGGCGTTGCGGGTGCGGTGCTGCTGTCGATTGCAAACCGGGCCCAAGAGATGACATTCCGTCCTCCCCCGTCAAAGGGGGAGGAGCCGCTGGGCGCTCGGTGTGGTGGGCTAAAGCTTGAACAGTCCGGAATGCTCACGGTCTGTTTGCCCCCCTGGATTGCACCAACTCACAGCCACTGATCCTCACAAGAGGAGGACTCCGTCGGCTCCTCTCCCCTGGAGGGAGAGGACGGGCTGCCATGACTTGCAAGCGCCCTGGCGAACGATACCGACCATGCGAATGCCAACGGCAGCGTCTTGGCGTTTGCAAGTCATCGTGGCAGCGCTAGGTGAGGGGGATGGGGGAATCGC
>JAHZKP010000094.1 GCA_022600345.1 Alphaproteobacteria bacterium
GATGACTTGCAAACGCCAAGACGCTGCCGTTGACATTCGCATGGTCGGTATCGGTCGCCAGGTCGCTTGCAAGTCATGGCAGCCCGTCCTCTCCCCGTCGTGTCGAAGACGCGCTTTCAGCGCGATGGGAGAGGAGCCGACGGAGCCCTCCCCTTGTGAGATCAGTGGCTGTGAGTTGGTGCAATCCAGGGGGGGCAAACAGACCGTGAGCATTCCGGACTGTTCAAGCTTTGGCCCGCCGCACCGAGCGCCCAGCGGCTCCTCCCCCTTTGACGGGGGAGGACGGAATGTCATCTCTTGGGCCCGGTTTGCAATCGACAGCAGCACCGCACCTGAAACGCCAGGGACCAAGTGATCGTGACATTCCCAGGCGGGGGTGTCCGTTGCTTGGCTTGCGGTTGAGGCGGAGAACCGAACGCCGCCGGATGCCGCCAGCTCCACACGACTTTAGAAAGTGTGGACCACAATAAAATCGCTTAGCCCCTCTCGCTGTGAAGCGCGGTTCCAACGCGACGCTGCACTGCCCGCCTACTGTTTCAACACGCCAGGTGAGAAACAGAACTGCTTCCATCAAACTCAAAGAGGCTCTCAACCGCCGCCGCACTCAGTGGCCGCAGCTCGGATCGCTCTTCCCGCAACCGCAGTTCTTCGATGCCGGCCGCGCCATGTCAGCCAGCGCCTTTTGCGATCCGACCACCGGCTTCCAGCCCGCCTCGCGCAGTCTGTCTGTTGCAACGATCAGATCCCCATCGAGCCGCGCCCATGCGTCACCCTTGCCGATCAGCCGGGCAGCGATTGCCAGCGGAGCTGCCGGCAGCCCGAACAGCCCCGGTCCACGTTTCAGCCCCCGCCGCATGGCTTCAACGATCTCGCAAACGCGCATGGGTGCCAGATCGGCAACAAGAAACACGCGCCGGCTGGTCTGCGGACTTGTCAGGCAATACACAACCGCACTGATGAGATTGTCGACACTCAGGATTGAGCGCCGCCCGCTCAACGTATTCAACGGCAGCGGCATTTTGGAGCGCGCGAGTCCCAGAAGCTTGGCCATGTTGCCCTTGACCCCCGGCCCATAAACCAGGACCGGTCGCAACGTTGTCCAGTCGGTATCGCCAGCTTTCAAGGCTGCCGCCAGAGTTGCCTCCCCGGCCAGTTTCGCGCGGCCGTAGGCATCCGTCGGCTTCGCAGGCGATTCTTCATCCAGAACACCTGTCGCAACCGGTCCGCTTTGCGCCCGTACCGAAGACAAATAGACGACCCGCTTGACACCGGCAGCCTTTGCAGCGGTGGCTAATATTCCGACAGCGTCACCGTTGACCGACTGGTAGTGGGCATCTGGAATGTCCGAACTGGCGTGCGCAATGCCAGCAAGATGGATGATGAAGTCGACGCCATCGAGCAGTGCCCCCCAGTCTGGTTGGCTGGAAGCAAGGTCGGGCATTTCGACCTGCACGACGCCTGGTTCGCTGGCCAACGAATGAGGATCGCGCACTGCCGCGCGGACTTCAAATCCCAGATCCACGAGCTGCGGCACCAATGATCGGCCGATAAATCCCGAAGCGCCGGTTACAAGGATGGTTGCAACAGCTTTGCTCATCAATGGGCTCCAGTAGGGCAGTTGTTCACTGTGCTCACCTGCTTAGAACGGTGGCCTGCGGTGGATCATCGGTGTCGCTGGCCGCGGCAGGTTTTTCAGGCAGCCGCCCGCGTCAGTCCCATCAAATCGAAGTATGCCGCCAGAACCAACCGCCGGTCGTACCTGCGCTCAGCTTTTTGTCGGCTGGCCCGCGACATCGCAGGTATCAGGTCAGGCCGCTTCAGATAGCTTTCCATCGCCGCTGCCACAGCTTGCGGATTGCCCGGAGCCGCAAGACAACCGTTGACCCGCTCGTCGACCGTTTCCCGGCAACCAGGTGCATCGCACGTGATCACAGGTCGGCCCATCGCCATCGCTTCCAGAACATAGCCCGGGTGGGCATCGCCATGCGAAGGATAGGCAAAAACGTGACATTGCGAAATCAATTCGGCGCTGTTTGAACCGTCGCCCAGATAGCTGACGGTTTCGCGGTACGGGCCGATGTCGGCCAGCGATATCGCATCGGGCGTTCGGCTGGCTGGCCCCGCCAACAGGAACTCGGCTTGCGGCGCATGCTCTTTTACGATTTGTGCGGCCTGACAGAAATCGAGTACGCCGCGCGAGACGGCCATCGGTGAGACCATGAGGAATGTCAGCCCCTTGTCGATCCGGGGAAGTTCGGCAACTTCGAATTCCTGCAAGTCAACGCCCAGGCCCGGCAACACGTGCGGCCTAAGTCCCTCCGGCAGCAGACCGCTCAACTCCAATTCGGTGGCATCATCGTAGTTCGAACACAAGATGTCTGTTGCCGCATCGAACGCCGCCATCAATTGCGCGTCTGTATCATGTTCGACGTCCTCAGCCTTACCCGGCTTGGCGTCTTTGTCGCCCTTCTCATCTGTATCCAGGCGCGGTCTTTCCGCCAATGCGATGATCTTCGCAGCCCCTGCCTTGCGTGCTGCAGGTACCACTGCCGTCATGACGGTCGGCCCGCTGGCGATGACGATTTCCGCGCCCCATTTCTGCAGCGTCTTGGCAATCCGGTTTTTCACCTGCCGGCCAGGCATCAGCGCGAAGCGGTCGGCAACCAGATCGATTTCCTCAACTTCCGCGCCCAGGTGCGTCAGGGCCAGCGCATCCTCCTCAGCCATCGATCGAGCCAGGCACAAAACTTTATGGCCGCTTTCCAGGAGCCGCTGAATCAGCGCGAGTTGATCGACAGCCAGGTTCGCTCCATTGAGCCCCGCAAGCGCGATACGGCATTTGTCATGTGCCCCTGCCGTCACCGGCTCAGCCAGAGTCTGCATCGTGGTATAGCGTCCGGTTTAACTTGTGTTGGATTGATCCAGCCTGGGATTCGTGTCTCACAGAAATTGGCGGTGCGGGCCGGCGGTGCCATTCCGCCTACGGTGGAAACGATCAGTGCAGCGTCCGCGAGGCAGGCGCAAAGACCGTTGCTTCCTTACTGGCTTCCTTGTTGGCCTCCACCGTTTCCATCTGGGCTTCTTCGTCCTCGTTTTCGACCGCACCGCCGCAGCAATAGCCCTCCACCGTCGTCTTCAGAACGTTGTGGATGGCGTCGATATCGCGCCGTTTCATGGCGTCGCTCAGCGTTTCCAGCTCGCGCCACAAGTCGTCAGCAGGCAGGAACGGTTCGCCAGAGCGCAGGATGCGCGGATGTTCGGTGCCAGTCGTGTTGGCGCCCAACAGCAGTTCTTCATAGAGCTTTTCGCCGGGTCTCAGCCCGGTATAGACGATCTCGATATCGCCGTTGGGCGTGTCCTCGGTGCGCAATTCCGAACCGGCCAGCCGGATCATCAGGCGGGCAAGATCGTCGATCTTGATCGGATCGCCCATATCGAGAACGAACACATCGCCGCCAGTTGCCATGGTTCCAGCCTGGATGACCAACTCGGCGGCTTCCGGGATCGACATGAAATAGCGGATGATCTCCGGGTGCGTGACCGTCACCGGTCCGCCCTGCTTGATTTGATTGCGGAACCGCCGCACCACCGAGCCTGAGCTATCCAGGACATTGCCGAACCGCACCATCGTAAAGACTGTCGATGCGTTTTCTTCGTCGGCATGGGCCTGCAGCACAAGTTCGGCCAACCGCTTGCTGGCCCCCATGATGTTGGTCGGGCGAACCGCCTTGTCGGTCGAAATCAGGACGAAGCGCTCGACGCCAAGATCTCGCGCCGCCTCGGCAATGACCGCGCAACCAAACGTGTTGTTGAGCAGGCCGACAGCGGCGTTGTTTTCCACGATCGGCACATGCTTGTAGGCAGCCGCATGGTAGATCGTTTCGATTGCATAGCGCTTGATCGTATCGCGCACCACCAGGTCGTCCAGAACCGAACCCAGAACGCCGACCAGTTCCGGCCCTCCGCCCTCTGGGAAGTTACGTTCGATCAGCTCGCTGATCTCCATTTCGATTTCGTAAAGCGCCACCTCGGAAATATCCAGCAATACCAACCGGGTGGGGTGCTGTTTCAGGATTTGGCGGACCAATTCGGAGCCTACCGACCCGCCGGCTCCCGAAACCAGGATAGATTTGCCCAGGATCGAGCGGGTCAATAGCTCCATATTCGGCGGCACCGGGTCGCGTCCCAAAAGGTCCTCGACTTCGAGCGGTCGCACGTCGGTGATGCCAACCTTTCCAGTGGCAATCTCCTCCATCGACGGCATCACCTTTACCTGAACCGGATAGCTTTCCAGCTCCGCCAGGATCTGCCGGCGCTCGCGGCGATGCGTCTCGGGCACGGCCAGCAGGACTTCGCGGACTTCGGCCCGCTCGATGACATGACCGATCTTCTGCGGCCGGTAGACCTTCACCCCGCCAACGTACTGGCCCCACATCGATGGCTCATTGTCTATGAAGCCGACCGGTTCGCAGTCCGACACCCGCCGCAAGGATTCGAGCAACTCCGATCCAAGTTGGCCGGCGCCAAAAATCAACACCGGCTTGCGTTCGATATCGAGAGGCAGCTTGGGGATCTGAATGCCGACGCTTTTCAACAACAACCCGGCAAGCTGGCGCGAAGCCGTCACCAGAATGGCGCCGATGAAGCCGTATGTAACGATGACGGTTCGCGGGATGCCGTGCTGGCCGAACATGAAGACCATCAAGGCCCAGATCAGCACGCTAAGCCCCACGCACGCAAAGATGCGCAGCGTTCCGCGGTATCCGATGAAGCGGGTCACGAGCCTGTAGAGCCCGAACCAGGCAAAGGTTGCCACAGTAATGACAGGCGCAGCGGCAAATAAAATTAGCTCAGGGGTGGTTTGCGGCCAGTAAAGCGCTTGATAGCGCAAGGACATCGCCGACCAGGCAACCGCAAATAGCAGCACAAAGTCTGACAGCACAAGAACTGCCCGCTTGTAATAGCGCGGCAATTCCAGCAACGACTTCCTGACAAGAGCCGTAAATTGCTGTTTTTCGCCTTGTTCCGACAAGAGGTCCCCTCAAACCGCAGCCATGTGCCGATCCGTATGGACTAGAGCATCATCCGACCATACGCGGTCACACTTCGTGATCGAATGGTCGGATAAAGATGCTCTACACCTATGATTCTAGAGCAACTTTATCCGATCTATGAATCGCTGAATGCGATTCCGTTAGATCGGATGTTGCTCTA
>JAHZKP010000095.1 GCA_022600345.1 Alphaproteobacteria bacterium
CCGCGCCACTCTCCTGCTGGATCGACTCGCCGCTTGAGAAACAGAATTGATCCGATTTGGTCGGAAAGTGCTCTAATTTGAGGTTCTGCAGGGATCGTCGGGGTGGGTTTCATCCAGCGATTTGCGGAGTTGTTCGGGCATGTAGCTTTCGGCTTTGAGAATCGTGCCCCTGGCTTGGCGATGCGATTGCCGCCACCACTCCGACAAATCCCATCCACACAACGGTAAGGGCCGCCTGGAGCAAAAACTCCAGCCGGCCCTTTTACGACTTCGTGGTGCTGTGTTCGCCTATCAGCGGCTGCCCATCATGGAGCGGATGATGCTCCACAGGACAGAGCCGCCAGCACCGCCGCCAGCACCCGATAACAATCCGGCGAGGATCTGTTCGATCAAACCAGTTCCGACCATGCTGCCGATTATCGGGCCGAGGGTGGGACCGAAGAAATAGCTGGCGATGGCTCCGGCGATCATGCCGACCATCGAGTTCGAGCCACGGCTGCCGCCCTTCATCATCGAGCCGATCAGGTTACCGCCAACAAGACCGCCACCGGCGCCGGTTAAAAGAGGAAGAAGGAGATCCATCATTGTCGTTGTCCCGTCCCTTGAGTCGTTGCTACGTCGAAAGTCTGTATTCGTCAGGCATCAGTTAGCAGGCATCGACGAAGATCGCACGACAAATCATCCCTTCTTGGGGGAATGATTTTTTCTCATTAAAAGCAAAAGTTGGCGTTGCGAACGGCATCGAACTTGGCTGAGCTCCGTTCAGCCCCGGATTTCACCGCCTGTGGCCTTTGCAACAGCAGCAATCACCTTGGCGCTCAATTCCTCGATGTCCTTGTCGGTGAGCGTCGCTGATGTGGGTTGCAGGGACACTTCGATGGCCAGAGATTTCTTGCCCTCTGCAGCCAGCTTGCCGCCCTCGAACACATCAAAGACGCTGACGCCTGAGATCAGCTTCTTGTCGGCGTTCTGGGCAGCCCGCAGCACGTCGCCGGCAGGAATGGCTGCATCGAGGACGAAGGCGAAGTCACGGCGCACAGGCATCAGGTCCGTTGAACCCAGGGGCGGACGCGCGCGGCCCAGTTGCTTTTTCTTCTTCTTTTCGCCGGGCATGGCATTGAGGAAGATCTCGAAGCCGACGAGCGGGCCCTCGACATCCAGCCCCGCAAGCGTGGCAGGGTGGAATTCGCCAAAGTGGGCAAGCGCCACTTTGGGGCCGAGCCGGAATGTGCCCGAGCGGCCAGGGTGGAACCAGTTGGGTGCATCGCGCGTAATCATCAGCTTGCCCGGCTCCAAGCCCAATGCCGCAAGCACTGCTGCGACATCGGCCTTGGCGTCGAATAGGTCGGCCTGTTTGGCGGTTTCATTCCAATGGCGGCCGCTGCCTGTCATTCGTGCCGTGCCTGCGCGGACTCCGGATACGCATTGCAATTGATCGCCCGGTTGATTGCCGGCATAAGCCTGGCCCAATTCGAACAACCCGACATCGGCAAATCCGCGGTTGCGATTTCGTTGCACGGCGGTCATCAGGCCGGGCAGGAGGCTGGGGCGCATGTTGGATAATTCGGTCGAGATTGGATTCGACAGTACGAGTTCGGCAGCACCACCGCCAAACGGGCGGGCTTCTTGTTCAGGGATGAATGACCACGTGACCGCCTCAACCAGACCGCGGGCGGCGAGCGTGCGCCTGGCGCGGGAGGCGCGGCGCTGGCCGGCGGTAAGCACCGGGCGGGCGACGCCTGATAAGCGCGGTAACGGTGTCGATGGGACGGTATCGATACCGGCAATGCGGGTGACTTCCTCGACCAGGTCGGCGGGGCCATGGATGTCGGGACGCCAGCTTGGAACCGCCACCTTGAGCTTGGCCCCTTTGCCCGAGATTTTGCAGCCGAGCGCTTCGAGCGTCTTTCTGATTTCCGAGGCCGCGATTTCCAGGCCGGTGAGGCGTTTGACCAGGCCGGTGTCGAAGTCGATCTTGAGGTCGGGCTTTGGCTCGTTGCCTGCAACACGTGCGCGCGAGGGCTTGCCGCCTGCCAGCTTCAAAATCATGTCGGTTGCCTGATCGAGGCCCGGCCTGACAGAGGCTGGATCGACGCCCCGCTCGAAGCGGTAGCGCGCATCGGTCACCAGGCCGGTCTTGCGACCGGTTGCTGCTGTACGAAGCGGATCGAACCAGGCGCTTTCGATCAGCACGTTGGTAGTCGTTTCCGTGCAACCGGTTTCTTCACCGCCCAGTACGCCGCCTAAGCCCAGAGGTCCGCTATCGTCGGCGATCACGCACATGGTTTCATCGACGTCATAGGACTTGCCGTCGAGGCCGAGGAAGGACTCGCCTTTCTTGCCCAGCCGGGCGTGCACCGCGCCTTGCAGCTTATCGGCGTCATAGACGTGCAGCGGGCGGCCGCGGTCATAAGAAATGTAGTTGGTGATATCGACCAGCGCGTTGATGGGACGAAGGCCGACGGCCTCCAGCCTTTGGCGCAGCCAAGCCGGCGAAGCGCCATTCCTGACGCCTTTGACATAGCGGCCGGCGAACACCGGGCAGGCATCAGCGGTGTCCTTTGAGAATTCCAATTCGATTGCCACCGGGCAATCGTAGCCGCCCTCGACGTTGGCCAACTCAGGCTCAGACTTCAGCGTTCCCATTCCGGCTGCGGCCAGGTCGCGGGCAATGCCGCGAACGCCGGTGCAATCAGGTCGGTTGGGGGTCAGGCCAACTTCGATGACAACGTCGTCGAGACCGGCTGCGGAAACGTAGGTCTCACCGACGTGATCGGCCAGGCTTTCGTCAACGTCGATAATGCCCTCGTTGTCGCCGGCCAGTTCGAGTTCGCCAGCCGAACACATCATGCCGTTGGAAACGACGCCGCGCACGGGCCGCTCAACCAAGGTCAGGTCGAGGCCGGGAACATAGGTTCCGATTGGAGCGAACACGGCAAGCATTCCTGCGCGCGCATTGGGAGCGCCGCAGACGACTTCAACGGGTTTCTGGCCGGGGGCGACTTCAACTGAAAGTACTTGCAGCTTGTCGGCATCGGGGTGTTTTTTGGCTTCCAGGACGCGGGCGATGCGAAATGCGCCCAGCTTTTCAGCCGGGTTTTCAAGCCCGTCCACCTCCAGGCCGATAGCCGACAATGTGGTTGTCAGCTCATCCAGCGTGGCCTGTGTTTCAAGGTGATCTTTCAGCCAGGACAGCGTGAATTTCATCGTTCGGACCTTCAGATATTAGAAGTTGGCGCGCGCCGTCACCGTGGTTGTAAATGGCAATCACGCGCTGTTAAGCGACGTGTCAGGCATTCTTCGATCGTCCCGGGCGCTTCGACCTGAGGCGCACCCGCAACCCGCGTCGCTTCGACCCCGAGCCTGGCGTACTGACACCGTAGGCCTCGCTCGCCTTCTTGATGCGGACCCAGATCCACACGAACGACACCACGATGCGGATCAGCGTCAAGGCATAGTAGATCCGGAACACGAAGCAATAGAGGACGAACCAAAAGTTGGCGCGGTTCATCACCAGGGGCGAAGTCGACAGTTCGAAATGCTCCATTACGTCGAAAAAGCCACCGCGGGCAACCAGGTCGAAGGTGAACATCGCCGCGCCGACCGGACCGGCAACGACCTCCTCACCGTTCCTGTACGTGAATAGCTGAAAACCATCGGACTGCAACATCAGGCAGTTGACGGTGAACAGTACGTAGAACACGAGCATCGAAATGCCCATGGAGCGGTAGTAGAGGACCGTGTGACGCAAGGTCTCGACGCTGAAGCCGTACTGCGCCCAGCTATCGAGATCACGGTGCTTGGCGTCGTGATAAAACCAGGTCAGTACGGCAACAACGACCATCGCGATCGACAGCAGAAGCGCGAATGTGATCGACAGGGTCATGGGTGTTTATCGGCGCAGGCGCCTCAAAAGTTCTGGAGTGGGGTAGCTGTCGGCTGGAAGCCCGAACTTGATCTGCATGGTGCGTACCGCCTTGCGCGTCTTGGCCCCGATTATCCCATCGATCTTGCCGACATCGAAACCCTTGCGGACTAACAGGCGCTGCAATTCCTTGGCTTTTGGCAACTCCAGGAAAGGGATATCGCGTTCACGGCCCTGCATTGACGGGGCGCCTGCGATGCGGTTGGCAAGGTATGCGGCCGTGATGCAATAGGTCAGGGAATGGTTCCACTGGGTGTAGATATCGAAATTCGGGTAGGCCAGGAAGGCTGGTCCCTTACGCCCCATCGGCAGGACAAGGGAGGCTTTGAGGTCATCGGCTTTGAGCGGTCGGCCCTTGGCATCGGTGACACCCCATTGGGCCCACTGCGAGCGCGGCAGCTTCACCTCCAGGTCGGCTTTCTCCCAGGGCAGTTTTGAAGGAACGCGCACTTCCTCAAGCCATGGTTCGCCGCGCCGCCAGCCCAGATGCTTGATGAAGGCAGCCGTGGTTCCGATGATGTCGGGTTCGCTGGCAAACAGATTGCGGGTGCCGTTGCCATCGAAATCGATAGCGTGCTCGAGATAATGCTTGGGCAGAAACTGGGTCTGGCCCATTTCACCAGCCCATGAGCCGATCATATCGCTTGGCTTGACCCAGCCCTTGTCGAGGATTTTCAGCGCATACATTAACTCGCCGGTGAACAGCTCCTTGCGCCGGCAGTCATAGGCCAATGTGGCGAGTGCGCGCAGGATCGAATACTTGCCCATGCCGACGCCGAAGTCGCTTTCCAGCGCCCAGAATGCCGTAATAACCTGCGGGGGGACGCCGAATTCTTTTTCGGCACGGTTGAATTCCGCCTGGCGCTTCTTGATCTTTTTGCGGCCGGCTTTAATGCGGTGGTTCGTTGCAAGCCGCTTGGAGAAGGTTGCGAAGCTTTGAGCAAAGAAGCCCTGACGCCGGTCGCGCCTGATGATCTTGGGATCAAGGCGAATGCCGCCAAGCGCGCTTGAAATCGTGCGCTCGGATACGCCTTGGGCGCGGGCGCTTTTCTTAAAGTCCCGCAGCCAGGTGGAGAATTTGCCGGAATTCGTGCATTCCGCAGATGCTGACAGCGGCAACACGGTGGAGATTATCAGCGTAATCAGGCCGAGCGTTATTGCGCGGGGTATCGGTCTGGGCATGCAGCCTCCCGTTTGAGATTTCAGGACCTGCCAGGCATTTGCTGCCATCAGCAATCCAACGCGCGCAGATGAGCGAGAAGACTTGTTCTCGTCAAGGCGTCAAGTTGTGAGGTTTTGGGGGCTGGGGGACCAAGGGCGCATTTTTTGCCCGTCCCAAGACAGAACAAATAATAACTGCAGCTAAATATTCGACACTCAACCCCAAGACCTTTGGGAGATTTTTTCATTGCTTGAACCCGACATGACGTAGGTCAAACGCCTCTTAATCGGTCTTTCATGACGAAATACTATTATTGCGGCGAGATTTATCACGAAACGGGACGAGCATCATGTTCGAATGGCTACAGCACCAGCTTACTCTACTTGTCGCATCACCGCTTTACCCGGTGTGGAAGGCAATGAATGACGGGAATACCAGATTTTTCTGGGTCTACATCCTTACCGGCCTCGTTTTGACAGGGTTATTGTATTGGCGGGACCGGGAGGCAGCTCCCACCGCTCGCATGCTGTTCAATCGTGACAACTGGATGAGCGTCAGCGCGCAGAACGATTATCTGATTGTGCTGGTCTCGGCCATGTTGCGGCTGACCGTTCTGTCATGGGCATTTCTCAACTACAACACGATCGCGATCTGGGTGGCCTCTGTACTTCGCGGCATCGGGGTGCATGGCGAAGTCAACGATAGCTGGGCCGTCATCATGGGCCTTGCGCTGACGGTGACGCTGTTCGTCGTCGACGACTTCATCAAGTTCTTCGGTCACTGGCTGATGCACGCCGTTCCGGAGTTCTGGGAGTTCCACAAGGTCCATCACTCCGCCGAACACCTCAACTTTGCCACCGCTGAGCGCATTCATCCCGCCGAGGTCATTTTCACATCGTTCCTGGGCGCGCTTTCCATCGGTCTGGTGAATGGCGTCTTCATCGCGTTGTTTGGCGATACGTTGACGGTTGAGACTGTGTTCGGGGCCAACGTCTTCCTGGTCGCCTTCAATATCTTTGGCGGAGTGTTGCGCCACAGTCCGGTGTGGCTGTCGTTCGGCCCGACGCTGGAGCGCTACCTGATCAGCCCGGCGATGCATCAGATCCACCATTCCGACAAGGTCGAGCACTTCGACAAGAATATGGGCGGATCGCTGGCGATCTGGGACCGCATGTTTGGCACCCACTACATTCCCAAGGGGCGCGAAGTTGATCAATTCGGAATCGGTGAGGAGACCACTGAATTCCGCAAGCTAGGCGTGATCTACTTCCGGCCCTTTGCGCGCTCGTTTGAAATGGTCAAGGCGCGGCTTGGCCGGGACAAGCTTGGCGGGACGGGCAACGAACCGCAGACTCCGGTCGCATAAGGCTTACCTCAAAGAGCCCGTCCAAATGAAAAAAAGCGCGCCGGACCCACCGGCGCGCTTTTTTAATTTCCAGACACCAAAGCGGGCTTGATTACTTCTTTCCGCCGGGCAGATTGTCTGACCACATGGACATGGCGGATGCCATGTTCTTCTGCCACATCTCGGCGGCCTGCATCCACATCTGGAACGGTGCCATGGCCATACCGGGCATGCCGCCGGCTCCGGGCATGTTGCTCATGCCTGGCATACTGGACATTCCGCCCATGCCGGCTTCCTGGAACTTCTTCATCTGCTCCATAAAGTCGGTGGGCGAGGCCATCGACATGTTGGGCGCATTGAGCTGCTTGGACCAGGTATCCATGAGCTGATCCATCATCTGGAGCTGCATGCGGGACGATTCCTGGACCTGCTTGCGGGCGGCATCGATCATCGAATCGGGCCAGCCCATGGCTTTGGAGGCCTGCGCCATCTGCTCGAAGACAACGTTTGAATAGTTTTCGTTTGCCCTGGCCATCTCATCGCGCCACTGGGACAGGGCCTGGAAGGCTTCCGAAGCTGCTTTGCGGGCCTCTTCAGTCATCTCCGTCGGGTTTGAAAAGTTGGACTTGGCCATTCGTGTCGCTCCTTGCGCTGGTATGATTTTTTCAGGTCGGCGCACTTCAACATGAGTGCGCTTCACCGAAGCCTTGAGCACCGGCCCTGGATCATCCAGCTGCCGTCACTATCGTCAAATTCTCTGCTGATACGACTCATCGTCGGCCGTGACATACCACGACTGTTGCAAAATACCGCACCTATCGCAATGCAAACTGATGGATAAGTACGGCATTGGCGGCCGTTGTAGGAGCCGTTTGCTGGATTAAGTCACGTCCGCACGAAATCGCTGTTATTGGCTCAACAGAGGCTGGCAAGGCTCTATTTACAACGCCGCAGCCAAGTCTGTGTTCCACGCGCCGGCGAACTTTTGCAACCTCCAAACAGAGCGAGCGTTCCGGCCATTGAGAAAATTGCCGCCCGATGGTGCCCAGGTGGTGGCTGAATGAGATCTAAAGACGCTGACATGGCGCTTTGCGCGATGGGCGGTGTGGTGTAAACGATCACGCTATGACCGACACATCGCACATCAGAAACTTTTCCATCATCGCCCACATCGACCATGGAAAGTCGACCCTTTCCGACAGGTTGATCCAGCTTACCGGCGGGGCAACGCAGCGCGAGATGAAGGAGCAAATGCTCGATTCAATGGACATCGAGCGCGAGCGTGGCATCACCATCAAAGCGCAAACGGTACGGCTCGACTATAAGCATTCCGATGGCAAGACCTACCAACTGAACCTGATGGATACGCCAGGACACGTTGACTTCGCCTATGAGGTCTCGCGCTCTCTTGCCGCGTGTGAGGGGGCTATCCTCGTGGTGGACGCCTCGCAGGGGGTTGAAGCGCAGACCTTGGCCAACGTCTACACGGCAATCGACAACGATCTGGAGATCCTTCCGGTCCTCAACAAGGTCGACCTTCCCGCAGCCGACGTTGACCGGGTGAAGGAACAGATCGAGGACGTGATCGGGCTTGATGCCTCCGATGCCGTGCCGATCTCGGCCAAGACGGGCGTCAATGTTGAAGCCGTCCTTGACGCGATCGTTGAGCGTCTACCGCCGCCCAAGGGCGATGAAAACAAGCCGCTCAAAGCCATGCTGGTGGATAGCTGGTATGACGCCTATCTGGGCGTTATCGTGCTTGTGCGAGTCATCGAAGGCGTCATGAAGAAGGGCGACAAGGTCAAGCTCTTGTCGACGGGCGCGGTGCACCCGGTTGAAAGGGTTGGCATTTTCAGGCCCAAACAAGAGATGCTCGATCAACTGGGGCCCGGCGAAATTGGGTTCTTTACCGCGGCGATCAAGGAAGTGGCCGATACGCGGGTGGGGGACACCATCACCCACGACAAGAAACCGTGCGAAGAAGCCTTGCCGGGCTTCCGGCCAGCCCAGCCCGTCGTTTTTTGCGGGCTGTTCCCCGTCGATGCGGCCGACTTTGAGGATCTGCGCGAGGCGATGGGCCGATTGCGGCTGAACGATGCCAGCTTCTCATTCGAAACGGAAAGCTCGGCGGCGCTGGGGTTCGGTTTCCGTTGTGGTTTCCTGGGGCTATTGCATTTGGAAATCATCACCGAGCGCCTGGAGCGGGAATTCAATCTCGACCTGATTACGACAGCGCCGTCCGTTGTCTACAATCTGCACATGACCGACGGGTCGATGATCGAGATGCATAACCCCGCAGACATGCCCGATGTCGTGCATATCGACCGCATCGAGGAACCATGGATCCAGGCCACCATCATGGTGCCCGACAATTACCTGGGACCGGTCTTGAAACTGTGCCAGGAGCGACGCGGGCGTCAAAAGGACCTGACCTATGCGGGCAGCCGCGCGATGGCGATCTACGAATTGCCGCTCAATGAGGTCGTGTTCGATTTCTACGATCGGCTCAAATCCATTTCGAAGGGCTATGCTTCGTTCGACTATCAGATGATCGGGTATGAAGAAGGCGATCTCGTCAAGATGTCGCTGTTGGTCAATGCCGAGCCGGTCGATGCCTTGTCGATGATTGTGCACCGCAGCCGGGCGGAAAGCCGGGGCCGGGTGATGTGTGAAAAGCTGAAAGAGCTGATACCCCAGCACATGTTCCAGATCCCGGTTCAGGCGGCAATCGGCGGCCGGATTATTGCCCGCGAGACGATCAGGGCACTTCGCAAGGACGTTTTGGCCAAGTGTTATGGTGGAGATATTTCGCGCAAACGCAAACTTCTGGACAAGCAGAAGGCGGGCAAGAAGAAGATGCGCCAATTCGGCAAGGTGGAGATCCCGCAGGAAGCCTTCATCGCCGCACTGAAGATGGACGACAAGTGACGGGCATCTGCGATGCGCAGATCACAGCCGCTAATGTTCCGCCTTCGGACTGAGCTTGGTTGGGCTGACTTCCGGAGTACATATAGCAATTCCGGCATAGCCTGAATCGACTTGCCAGCCCGCTCCCCCGTCCCGACCACCTCAAAACATGCCCCTATGGCCGGTCGGGAAGTGCTCTAAATCTAAACGGTCTAATGGCGAACTTCCGACGTTGTCGGCTGGGCATGGGGCATCTGGCCGGCTCGAAGATCGTATGCCACGAGCTTGGCCTGCTGATGGCTGCCTGCCAGGAAGTGCACATGAACCTCATTGGCACCCAGGGTTGCGCCTAGATGCCTGACTTCAGCGAGATTCAGTGATGGTGCCGTGTGGCTTGTGTACGCGGCAGCCAATACGACCGGTGTTCCAGCGTCATTGCGCCGGACGAGCAGATAATTGGCTGTATCCAATTCCGGGCAGTCGAACAGGGTATGGATGGTGTGAATATAGCGATCCCCGGAGGCACCGACCCAGAAGTGGAATTTCGAAGATGACTTATCGTCGCAGGCCTTTTGGGGCGGCGCAACAGGTGCACGGCGACGGGCTGGCAATTCAGCCTTTCTTTTCCGAAACTTAACGACCTGGGCACACATTCTAAAAATTCTCACTCGATAGGAACTACGCTGGGATTCGTTCTTGTACTCTAGTACTATAAGCCTACAACGGGTTCACGGACGAACTCCAGCACTAAAGTTCACAGATCCCAACTTTGTTATAAGCGGTTGAAGTTAAGAACCCCCTGCCACGTTCTTGACGCTACCACGGCGCAGCCACTTCCAGGACCGGCTTTATTGACGCGGGGCAATGACTTATCTGACTCTTCTTAATATCTGACGTTAAGCCTCGTCCGACGCCCTTGTTTTCACGACGAGGATAGCGCAAGGCCGCCACCGACGAACCGAAGCAATTCTCACAACAGCCGGAACCAGAGCCAACAGCTCAATCGCATTGTGAATAGCCGCACCGCTCGCAGGTCCAGCAGCCCTCCCGGCGCGCATAACCCGATGCTCCACACCTGGGACACTGGCGGTGATAGTCCGCCAACTGGGCTTCCTGTGCGAACTCAAGCATCGAGGCAGGATTGTAGCCATCCGACTTGCCATCAGCACGGCCACGCTCGCCGGCTGCAGTCACCAAATCGACTGCTTCGGCTGCCCTCGGGTCGCCGGGCGATGTCGAGTTGGCCGAAGCGCTTGTCGAAGCGTTTGTCGAAATCGATGCGGATTTCAGACTGGAGACCGGTGGAAGCATCGCAGCGCCGGTGGCTCCGGCATCGGGGGCCTGCCCGCCGCCGGCGGCAGGTGCGAAGCCAATGCGCTCCATATGCCCCTCGATAATCTCACCGATCGCGGCCTGCAGACTGGGGACGTAACGGCCCGATACCCAACGCCCGCCCTGCGGGTCGAAAATGGCCTGCAATTCCTGGGCGACGAAGGTCACGTCGCCGCCTCGACGGAACACCGCGGAAATCATCCGTGTCAGCGCGACCGTCCAGGCATAGTGCTCAAGGCTCTTGGTATTGATGAAGATCTCAAAGGGTCGGCGGCGGCCTTCCCTTTCGATATCGTTGATGGTGACATATAACGCATGGTCGCTGCCCGGCCACTTCAGTTTATAGGTCGCACCGTGAAGAACCGGCTCACGCTCGAGGGGTTTCGACAAGTAAACGACATCTGCGTTGCCAGGGGCCGTCGGGGAGGGCATCGAACTGCCTGCACCGGGGTCCTGCTTGAGGGACTGTGCGATAGGCGCGTTGCTCGCGACCGCCCCGTCTTGTTGTTCTTGTTGTGCCGGCGCGCCCACCTTGGAGACTGTCGCAACCTCATTGGCAGCGGGTGACGGGGTCATTTCAGACGACCCAAGCACCGCTCCGCGCAATGGTGATGACCGGTATGTCGTGCAGCCCTTGAGGCCAAGTTTGTCGGCGGACTGATAGATATCCTTGAAGTCTTCGAAGTTGAGATCTTGCGGGCAATTCACCGTTTTCGAAATCGAACTGTCGACATAACGTTGGACTGCGGCCTGAACATTCAGGTGATCAATTGGTTTCAGGTCGGCTGTGCGGACGAAGTGGGCGGGCAATTGCCGGTTGCCAGGGTTTGCGGCCTTGTAACGGGTGTAAGCAAAATCCTCGACCGACTGGGTCTTGTAGCCGCCATCGGCTTCCAGCACCCTTCGCGGGTAGACGAAATCGAATACAGGTTCGATACCACTTGAGACGTTGCCGGCCAGAAGCGAGATCGTTCCGGTCGGTGCGATTGTCGTTAGGCAGCCGTTACGCAGGCCGTTCGCCTCGATCGCAGCCCGCGTTTCGGGCTCCAGTCTCTTAATCATTGGGCGTTTCAGGAATTTTGCAGCGTCATAGAGTGGGAATGCGCCTTTCTCGGCCGCCAAGCCGGCACTGGAAGCGTAAGCAGCATTCTGGATGGTTTTCATCCAGGTTCCGGCAAGTTCGACGGAACGCTTCGACCCATAGGTGACCGCGCACATGATCAACGCATCTGCGAGGCCGGTGATGCCTAAGCCGACGCGGCGCTTGGAAAACGCTTCTTCTTTTTGGCATGGGTGAGGGTAGTGAGAAACATCGATTATGTTATCCAGGAAGCGTACTGCAATTTCGGCGCGCTGGGAAAGCGCGGCAAGGTCCAGCTCGGCTTGCGGCGTGAAGGGGTTTTGAACGAACGCCGTCAGGTTTAGAGCACCAAGCAAGCATGCGCCGTTGGGCGGAAGGGGTTGTTCTCCGCAGGGATTGGTGGCGCGAATGGTCTCGCAGTAGCCCAGGTTATTGAGGTCGTTGACCCTGTCGATAAAGATCACGCCGGGTTCAGAGAACTCATATGTGGCGCGCATAATGCGCTCCCAAAGATCTCGGGCGCGAACCGTGCGGTAGACTTTACCCTCAAAGACAAGGTGCCAATCGAGATCCTGGGCGACGGCTGCCATCAGTGCATCGGGTACGAGGACGGAGAGGTTGAAGTTGGTCAACCTGCCCGGCTTGCTCTTTGCTTCGATGAAGGTCTCGATATCGGGGTGATCGGCCCTCATCGTCGCCATCATGGCGCCCCGGCGCGCGCCTGCCGACATGATCGTCCGGCACATCGCGTCCCAAACGTCCATGAAGCTGACCGGGCCGGACGCATCGGCGCCGATGGAGCACACCAAAGCCCCCTTAGGCCTAAGCGTTGAAAAATCCAGGCCGATGCCGCCGCCCATCTGCATGGTCAGCGCGCTATCGCGCACGGCATCGAAAATCCCCCCCAGATCATCGGGGATTTCGTCCATGACAAAGCAGTTGAAAAGCGTCACATCGCGTTTACTGCCGGCGCCGGCCAGAATGCGGCCGCCGGGAAGAAAACCATAATCGTTCATGGCTGCGTGAAACTTGCGCGCCCAGCGCTCGCGTATCCGCCTGCCTCCCTTCTCGACCCCGGCTGCTGCCGTGGCTGCACGCAAAAGGGTATCGTCAACCGTCTTATCGAGCGCTTTGCCGCCGGGCTCAAGGAGCCGGTACTTCATGTTCCAGATTTCTTCGGCGATGGAAGCCATTTCGACCCTGTACTCAACGATTTTGGCGCGAGGCCGGTGCGGGAACATTGCTGCCCAACTGGACTCTGCTTTTAGGATTGTTTGGCAAGTATGGGATCGGCGAGCGTGAAAGTCAACTTATGTTCTATTTTTGTTTTAATTTTGTTCTTTATGATTGACTGACATGACGGGAGTTTGATCGGACAAGGGTTCGGGGCGGGCACCGGCTTCGCGGCGCAATTCTTCGCTGGCAGTTTCAATGCGGTCGATCAGAAGTTGGCGAAACTGTTGACGCGGCAGACCCGGGGGAAGGGGGGGAAGAATTTGAACGACGATGGTTCCAGGCATTCGAAGAATGGATCGCCGCGGCCAGAAACAGCCCGAATTAAGGGCCACTGGAACGCAGGGCCGTTGCAAGCCTTCGTAGAGGGCAACGACGCCCGATTTATATTCTGGCGGGGCCCCAGGCTGACGGCGGGTGCCCTCGGGGAAAACGACGATATCGCGGCCCGACTCGGCGCGGTCCTTGGCATCCCTGATCATCTGGCGGAGGGCGGCGGCGGCTTTGGCGCGCTTTACCAGGATGTGTTCGAACTTGCGCGAAAACCAGCCGTAGAAAGGAATATGGCCGAGTTCGGCCTTCATGATCATGGCGGGATCGCGGAACAGTGGGATCAGGGCGAAGGTGTCCCATGCTGACTGATGCTTGGCGGCGATGAGGGCGGGGCCGTCGGGCAGGTTGTCGAGCCCGCGTACCTCAAGCCGGGTGCCGACAATGACCTGCAACCACCACAACGATGTGCGGGCATGGGCGCGTAACCCGGCCATTGCCCAGGAGCGCGGGCCAAACAACAAGGGGGAGCCCAACAACAGAAATATCGCCGTATTGAGATAGAATACCGCAACGAAGATGAGCGACCGGATTATTGATCCGGTTTGCAAACTTGGGGTGTTGGTATGCGTGGCCGACACGTTACAGGGCACCTGTGGAACGGGCAGCCTGACTGGCGGGAGCATCATCGGTTTTGACTGAGGTCATGCCGCGGGATGCGACCAGACGCAGGGCGGCGGGAAACAACTTTATGTACTCCGACAGAAGGACTTTGGCCGTACGGGCGTTCAGCCACCATTCCGTATCCCGAAACCCCTTGGGCACCACCCTGTGGGGAATGAGTTCGACGTCGGGCATGTCGCTCGACATCTCGATCAGGCTGCGGGTCATATGGTAGCTGGCAGTGACGACGATGACCGAACGGAAACCGTGCTTGCGGACCCAGGCGGTCGCCTCATCGGCGTTGCCGCGGGTGTTCTTGGCCTGGTAACCAAGGTCGACGCAGCAATCAAGCTTTTCGGACCTGGGTTCGATGATGCGGCCAATGTCCTTCTTCTTGGTTCTGGGGTGGACGCCGGAAATCAGGAGCCTTTTGGCTGCATCCTCATGCAGCAACTCCATACCCGCCTTGATGCGCAACTGGCCTCCGGTCAGGACGACAATACCATCGGCGCGCACTGTCTCGCGTTGGGGCGGGCGCATGACGTCGCCTGCGAACAGCATGAAGCCGAACGCGAGGCCGCAAAAGGCAATAGCTGAAAGCCCAATCAGCCATCCTGCATTTCGTTTCTTTGTCATTGCGCCCTAAGACAACAGTAGATTCATCTCTTCGTCAGCCAAAGCGACTTCACCGTGGGCGGCCTCACTTCAGCAATTGCGGCTCTGGGGCCGTTCCCGCTAGGAGCCGACCAGACAACCTCGGCGCAGCCGGTAGCCCGCGTGCATCTAAAATGAACACGGTCTAGCACACCGGCAGGCCGTCGTCGTCCCCTGCTGATGTCGGTTGGTTATGGCAAAACCCAGATAAGTGTCAGTCCGTATGCGTGTTTAAAATCCGGTAAACGCCGAAGCGCGAGGTCAGCATGCACAGTCCGGCGATGACGATGACGACAATGCCCAAGAGCACATAACCGGCCGGGTCCAGCGCACCGGTGCCGATCAGGCGGTGCAATTCGACCTCGGTCATCGAGCCGCCGCCCAAAAACAGGGTAACGATCGGCATTATCAAAAACACCAACATGGCCGCTCCCGCCCCAAAGATGCCCGCCCTGATCCCTAAGCGCAGGAAGTGCTTTTCGAATTCACGTGCGATGAAGCCGTCGGTTGCGCCGACAAAGTGGAGCACCTCGACGATCTCTCGATTGGATGCCATGGCGCTGCGGGTTGCCGAGACAATGATCGCGGTTGTTGCCAGCGCCACCAGCACCAGGATGGCAATTCCACCCAGCGCGAACGACCGTGTGACGGTCTTGATCTGCTGCTGCCACTGGCGGTGATCGTCAAGCGTTACATCCTTGAACCTGGCAGACAGATCGCGTGACAGGGCGTCGAAATCGGGCGGCGAGGTGCGGTCGAGCTGAATGGCGATCAGTCGGGGAACGGGCAACTGGCGTAAGGCGTCGGTCTGGCCCAACCAGGGTTCAAGCAGATCGGTGGAGGCCTGCAAACTCAGCGTGCGGGTCGATTGCACACCGCGCTGGGAAGTTATGTAGCTGGCGACTTCATCCAGCTTCTGTTCGATGTCGACGCCTTCGCGGGGAAGTATCTGGACCGTGACTTCGCTGGCCACATCGCGCAACCAGGCATCGGCGGATTGATTGATCATGTAAACGGCCCCGGCCGTGAGGCAGGCCAGGAAGCACATGATGGCGATCACGAGGATAAGCGAACTGCCGGTGACCGAGCCAGCGGGCACCACAGGACCCTGGGAACCGCTTTTGTCGCGCCGGTCTTCACGCGATGGCGCGAACAGCTCAGGTGGCGGGCCGGTGCGGGGATCGCCCGCATCCTCGGTTTGTCCGCTGCTGTATGAAGTTGCCAATTTCAGCTCCGGTTCATGTTTTCGGCTTGCGCCCTTGCGACCGATCAGACGATACGCAGGTCGCCATCGTTCAATTCAAGTCTTGGCGCCTTGTATTGGCGCATCAGTTGATGGTCGTGGGTTGCGATGACAACCGACGTGCCCAACCGGTTCAGTTCGACGAAAAGCCGCAGCAGGCGGCGCGCCATCTGAGGATCGACGTTGCCGGTGGGCTCATCGGCCAACAACAGTTCGGGCTTTCCGATCACGGCGCGAGCGATGGCTGCGCGCTGTTTTTCGCCGCCAGACAGGACGGAAGGGTAGGCATGCATGCGGTCGCCCAAGCCGACCCATTGCAGAAGGTCGGTGACGTCTTCGCGGTAGTCGGAGATCTGTTTGCCAACGACGCGCAGCGGCAGGGCGACATTTTCCCATGTTGTCATGTGATCGAGCAGCCGGAAGTCCTGGAATACGATGCCGATGCGGCGGCGCAATTGCGCCCGCTTGGCTGTCGAAATGTTGCTGACGTCATGGTTGAACAGGTGGATCTGGCCGCGCGTCGGGTGCAGCGTCATGAACAGCAAGCGCAGGAGCGAGGTCTTACCTGCGCCCGAGTTGCCGGTGAGGAAGTGAAAAGATCCGGGCCGAAGCTGAAAATTGACTTCGGAGAGGATTTCCGGCCCGCGGTCATATCGCAGGGCAACGTTGTCTAGGCTGATCACGAGCTAATCCAGTCGAAACGATTCGGCAGTCTCATTCGTCTCATATTTCAATTATTATCCGTTGCCGGTGGGGGGCTTGCGAACTCTATATGCTGCAAGCACCGGTTATGATCAATCGAGGACTATTGTGGCATATCGCAGGCTGTGGGAAATCTCGAGGCAGCTTGCCCAGGTTTCTTGAAGGGTATAGGCGCGTGATGGCCTCAGTCGGGCAGTGTTTGTGGGTTCGTAGCCTGAGCCGGCGGTTTCCCGAAGGCGTTACCCGCCGTTCCCTCACGGGAAATCTGCATCGCTGGAGAAACTCGGCAAACTTTTGCAGGAGCGCCTTATTTGGTCGGTAGCCTGAGCCGGGCGTTGCAGCGTCGATGATTGCAAGCCCTGAGGCGGCTGACGCTTGAGACAGCCCGCCTGGGCCAGTTGGGCGAAGAAAAAGAACTTTTGAACAAGAAGAAACGGCAGCACCAATGCGACAACCCAAACCCGAAATCGAAGTGGTCTACAGCGCCGAAGAGATCGGCGACCGCCTGAATGAGCTGGCTTGCGAAATCTCGGCGCTGGAGCTGGAGAGGCTGGCGGTTATCGCCGTGCTCAAGGGCAGCTTCATCTTTGCAGCCGATCTCATCCGGGCACTGCATAGCGTCGGCGTCAATCCGGAAGTCGATTTCATGACGCTATCGAGTTACGGCCAGAGCACCGTCTCGTCGGGGACCGTTGATATTCTGCGTGACGTGGCAATCGAAGTTAAAGGCCGGGATATTCTGCTGGTCGACGATGTGCTCGATTCGGGGCGTACGCTGGCCTATGCGAAAGACTTGATCGCAGCACGCGGGGCGCGCTCGATCAGGACCTGCGTATTGCTGGAGAAGGATATCGACAGGGCTGTGGAAATTCGCGCCGACATTGCCGCTTTCAAGTGTCCCAGTGTGTTCGTTGTGGGCTACGGTATGGACATGGCGCACAGGTTCCGCGAACTGCCGTTCGTTGGACGGGTCGTAACTTCATAGTGGGGGGGCCCATGAAGATCCTACTGGCCGATGATGATACAGGGTCGCGCGATTTGATCGCCCGAGCCTTGGAAGCAGACGGCCATCACGTATCGGTGGCGGACGATGGCATTGCCGCCAACGAGCTTTTTGGCGGTGGTGGTGCGGGGTTCGATATTCTCATTGTTGACGTCGACATGCCCGGCATCGACGGCTTGAGCGTCGCCAGGGATGCCCTTGGGGCCCGGCCCGAACTCAGCGTCATCGTGATGTCGGCTCATGAAGCCCAATTGGGCGAGGCGGCATCGCTTCCCGGCGGCAAGGCCGTGACGCTGGCCAAACCGTTCTCGCTGGACAAGATCCGCGCCGCGGTTTCCGACCTGACCGGCTAACCCACGCGCTAATAAGAAAACCTCAACCGCCGGTAACGCTCATGTGGCGGGCAACAGCGGGAGCCTGGCTTTTGCGGTCGATGACGAAGTCGTGGCCCTTTGGTTTACGGGTGATGGCTTCGTCGATTGCAGCTTCAAGTGCGGCATCGTCCGAATACGCGCGAAGCGTCTGGCGCAGATCGGCTGCGTCGTCCTGGCCAAGGCACATGAACAAAGTACCCGTGCACGTCAGACGCACGCGGTTACAGCTTTCGCAGAAGTTATGCGTCATCGGCGTGATGAAGCCGAGCCGGCCGCCGGTTTCGGCGATTTCGACATAACGCGCCGGGCCGCCGGATGAATAAGGGATATCCTTCAGGGTCCAACGCTCCGCCAGTTCACTGCGCACCTCAGACAGTGGCAGGTACTGGTCGGTTCGATCGCCCTCGATGTCGCCCATCGGCATTGTTTCGATCAAGGTCAGGTCGGCGCCGCGACCATGGGCAAAGCGGATCAGATCATCGATTTCCTCATCGTTGACACCTTTCAAGGCGACCGCGTTGACTTTGATTTTAAGGCCGGCGCGTTCTGCTGCCGCCATCCCATTCATGACGTTTTCAAGGTCGCCCCAGCGGGTGACCTGTTTGAACTTCGTCGGGCTGAGGGTGTCGAGCGAAACGTTGATACGGCGAACGCCACAGGCATAAAGATCGTCGGCATACCGGTGCAAAAGACTGCCATTGGTGGTCAGCGTCAGCTCATCCAGGGTGCCTTCATCAAGCAGGCGGCCCAGCGACTTGAACAGCCACATCACGTTCTTGCGGACCAGCGGTTCGCCACCTGTAATGCGCAGCTTACGTACACCCTTGCGCACGAAGGCCGTGCAGACACGGTCCAGTTCCTCAAGCGTCAGCAGTTCCTTTTTGGGCAGGAATGTCATGTGCTCGGACATGCAATAGACGCAGCGAAAATCGCAACGGTCGGTCACCGAGACCCTGAGATAGGAGACATGGCGACCAAACGGATCGATGATTGGAGCTGCATGCGCGGGCGTTCTTGAAAGCTCTGACATTCGTTTCCTTGAGCCAAGTTCTGGCGTTTCCTTGAGCCGAATTCTGGGAGTGATATTCGGGCGGCGTACCGCAATAGGGGACAGTTGGCCGCCGGTTGATCGGCGGGCTTGCAATGGCACGGCAGGCCGCGCCTCTGACACCTTCGTCACAGGCGCTGGCAGCGATTAGTATTGGCAGACTTTTTGGTTGGCAAGGCAAGTGCCGTCTTTGGTGCGTCGCAATACAGCTCAACCGCAAGATGCTGCATAATTTTGCAAAATCTCCTGATTCTTCGAGGATTCACAACGGGCGCTGCGTTGTATGCAATCTTGTTATTTTGCAGTGCAAGATCACTTTTTTCAATTGGGCGTTTTTGGGCGCTTCGTTACATTGAAGGTCTTGTGCTGCGACAATTTATTCGCCAACCTCACCGTCAGGCGAAGATTAAATTTTGCGAATGCCGTGAGCGGTAGGTCGCGAAGCCCGATTGGAGAGTTGCGGTGCGTTCTAGTCCCGGTACGGACGTCTCGGAGCCAGCATCAGGTCATATGATAGCCCCGGAGGATCAAATCCGGGCGCAGGTGTATCAGCTTATCGCGGCTCCTTTGTCAGCCCCGCCAAGCGGTGATCTGCTCAGTGCTTTCGCCGGCATTTCAGGAGACGACAGCGCACTTGGCAAAGCGATGAAGCAGTGCGCGACGGCAGCCGCGGCGGCGACGCCCGATGCGGAGGATGACGCATACCACGAGCTTTTCATCGGCATCGGTGCAGGGGTTCTGGTGCCATTCGGGTCATATTATCTGACCGGATTCCTGCACGAGAAGCCCTTGGCGAAATTGCGCGCTGACATGGCTGAACTGGGCGTTGAAAAGGATCCTGACGTGAAGGAGCCTGAGGATCACATCGCCTCTGTATTGGAGTTGATGAGCGGCTTGATCGAGGGGCGGTTTGGAGCGCCTGTCGGTCTTGATCGCCAGCAAGCCTTCTTCAAGACCCACGTCGGGTCTTGGGCGGGACATTTTTTCGAAGACCTTTCCAAGACCCAACAGTCTGCATTTTACGCAGCGGTCGGCACCCTTGGTGTCCGGTTTATCGAAATCGAGAACGAAAGTTTTGAGT
Organism: Alphaproteobacteria bacterium; assembly: GCA_022600345.1. GTDB lineage: Bacteria > Pseudomonadota > Alphaproteobacteria > Rhizobiales > Hyphomicrobiaceae > Filomicrobium. Next base: position 20,024 of record JAHZKP010000095.1, read on the forward strand.
ACGCTTGAGGCAAAGAACAGAATCCCCCCGCGCGAGGCAGCCCGGGGGGATCTGAAACAAGGAGGAAGGCGAATGAAGGGTAAGAAATCAGACGCCCAGACAGACCGGCGGGGGTTTTTGAAACTTGCCGGTACAGGCGTCGTTGGCGGCGGAGCTGTTGCTGCAGCTAGCGTCGTTCCGGCCGTTGCGGCAGCGCCCGAACCGGAAAAGACGGACGGCTACCAGGAAACGGAACACGTTCGCCGCTACTACGAGCTAGCGAAGTTCATGTAACCGGAGACGCGCATGGGCGCTGCGCCAACCGCCGGAAATCGGCGGACACCACGGCCAAGCCCCAAAAAGCGCTCAAGAGGAAACACAACCAATGCTCAAGAAAAAGTCCAAAGGCATAGCGCCTCGTGGCCATCTGGCGACAGCGCTGTCGGAAAGGCCATCTGCGGGTGTGGTCGACCGACGTCAATTTCTACGCAACTCCGGTCTAGCCGCCGGGGGCATCGCAGCCGCTACCGCGCTGGCGCCCGGCCGCGTGCAAAAAGCACATGCAGCGGCCGGCAAGGCTGGCGGCAAAGTCGAGCTGAAGAAGTCGGTTTGTACGCACTGTTCGGTTGGCTGCACGGTGATGGCTGAAGTCTCGAACGGCGTCTGGGTCGGCCAGGAGCCGGGCTGGGAAAGCCCGTTTAACCTAGGTGCGCACTGCGCCAAGGGCGCGGCTGTCCGCGAGCACGCGCACGGTGCGCGGCGACTGAAGCACCCAATGAAGCTGGTCGACGGCAAATGGAAGCGGATTTCGTGGGACGACGCGATCAACGAAATCGGCGACAAGATGCTGAAGATCCGCGAAGAATCGGGTCCTGACTCGGTTTACTGGCTGGGCTCGGCGAAGTGGAACAACGAGCAGGCGTATCTGGGTCGCAAGTTCGCTGCCTTCTGGGGCACCAACAACATCGACCATCAGGCGCGCATTTGTCACTCAACCACGGTTGCGGGTGTTGCAAACACCTGGGGCTACGGTGCGATGACGAATTCGTACAACGATATCCTGAAGTCGAAAGCGATCTTCCTGATCGGCGGCAACCCAGCCGAAGCCCACCCGGTTTCGTTGCAGCATATCCTGAAGGCGAAAGAGCAAAACAACGCTCCGCTGATCGTTTGCGATCCGCGCTTCACGCGGACAGCCGCCAAGGCCAGCGAGTACGTTCGCTTCCGGCCCGGCACAGACGTCGCCTTGATCTGGGGCATCCTCTACCACGTCTTTGAGAACGGATGGGAAGACAAGGAATTCATCCGCAAGCGCGTTTGGGGCATGGACCTGATCCGCGAAGAGGTGAAGAAGTGGACACCTGACGAAGTCAAACGCGTAACCGGTGTACCAGGCTCGCAAATGAAGCGCGTTGCCTACACGCTGGCCACCAACAAGCCAGGCACCGTGATCTGGTGCATGGGTGGTACGCAGCACACCAACGGTAACGACAACACCCGCGCGTACTGCGTCTTGCAGTTGGCACTGGGCAACATGGGCACCGCCGGCGGCGGCACCAACATCTTCCGTGGCCACGACAACGTTCAAGGTGCGACCGACCTTGGCGTGCTGATGGATACGCTGCCTGGATACTACGGCTTGTCGAAAGGCGCCTGGAAGCACTGGGCGCGTGTTTGGGATGTCGACCACAAATGGTTGTCAGACCGCTTCGCCACGATGCCCGGCAAGGGTAAGAACGGCGGCGACCTGGCGATGATGAACGAAAAGGGCATCCCGGTTTCGCGCTGGTTCGATGGCGTCCTGGAAGCCAAAGAGAACGTCGGGCAGCCAGACAACACGCGGGCCATGGTGTTCTGGGGGCATGCGCCCAACTCGCAGACCCGCGGCCCCGACCAGAAGAAGGCAATGGAGAAACTCGACCTGTTGGTCGTGATCGACCCATTCCCGACCGTTTCGGCGGTGATGCACGATCGCAAAGACGGCTGCTATCTGCTTCCGACGACGACTCAGTTTGAGACGTCTGGTTCGGTGACGGCATCCAACCGATCGCTGCAATGGCGTGAAAAAGTGTTCGACCCGCTGTTCGAAGCCAAGGTCGATCATGAAATCATGTATCTGTTGGCCAAGAAGTTCGGCTTCGAAAAGGAGTTCTTCAAGAACATCGAGGTGAAGGGTAGCGAACCTGTCGTCGAAGACATCTTGCGCGAACTCAACAAGGGCATGTGGACGATTGGCTACACCGGACAGAGCCCGGAACGCCTCAAGAAGCACATGGCCAACCAGTCGACGTTCGACAGGATCACGTTGAAGGCCAATGGCGGTCCGTGCGACGGCGAGTACTACGGGCTACCCTGGCCATCCTGGGGCACGGCCGAAATGGGTCACCCGGGCACGCCGAACCTTTACGACACCTCGAAACCCGTCGCGGACGGCGGCCTTTGCTTCCGTGCTAGGTTTGGTGTTCAGGCGCCTGCCAAGTATGCGAAGGGCGACCCGGATGCCGACAACCTTCTGGCGGTCGAATCCTATCCGGAAGGCTCCGAGATCAAGGACGGTTACCCGGAGATCACCTATGCCATGCTCGACAAACTGGGCTGGGCTGGGGATCTAACGGCTGAAGAGAAGGCTTCGATTGAGAAAGTCGCGGGCAGCTCGGATCCAGCCAAGATGGGTAAAGTCAACTGGAAGGTCGACCTTTCCGGCGGACTTCAGCGCGTCGCCATCAAGCACGGGCTGGCCCCGTTCGGAAACGCCAAGGCCCGTGCGGTCGTGTGGACGTTCCCCGATCCGGTGCCGCTGCACCGCGAGCCGCTTTACACGCCAGAACCGGAATTGGCTGGAAAGTATCCGACCTTTAGCGACCGCAGGCTGCACCGTCTGCCGGTGCTGTATGAGACAATCCAGAAAAAGGGCATCGAAGAGAAGGTTTCGGAAAACTATCCGATCGTTCTCACCTCGGGCCGGCTTGTCGAATACGAGGGCGGCGGCGACGAGACCCGTTCCAACCCATGGCTTGCTGAGCTTCAGCAAAACATGTTCGTGGAGATCAATCCCCACGATGCCAACGACATGGGCATCAAGGACGGACAGATGGTCTGGGTCGAGGGTCCTGAAAAGGGCAAGGTCAAGGTCATGGCCATGCTGACGGAGCGTGTCGGACACGGCGTGGCGTTCATGCCATTCCACTTCGGCGGCATGTTCCAGGGTAAGGATCTTCGCTCGAAGTATCCCGAAGGCTCCGACCCTTACGTTCTGGGTGAAGCAACCAACACGGCGCAAACCTACGGATATGACTCTGTGACCCAAATGCAGGAATCGAAAACGACGCTCTGCAAGATCTGGAGGGCCTAAATCATGGCACGCATGAAGTTTCTGTGTGACGCCGAGCGCTGTATCGAGTGCAACGCCTGCGTAACCGCCTGTAAGAACGAACACGAGGTGCCCTGGGGTGTGAACCGCAGGCGCGTTGTGACCATCAACGACGGCTCCCCGGGCGAACGTTCGATCTCGGTGGCCTGCATGCACTGTTCAGATGCGCCTTGCATGGCTGTCTGCCCGGTGGACTGCTTCTACCAGACCGAAGATGGCGTCGTGTTGCACAACAAGGACCTGTGCATCGGTTGCGGCTACTGCTTCTACGCCTGCCCATTCGGCGCACCGCAGTATCCGCAGGCTTCCAACTTCGGCTCGCGCGGCAAGATGGACAAGTGCACCTTCTGCGCCGGTGGTCCGGAAGAAAACCACGCCGATGCGGAGTTCTCCAAATACGGCCGCAACCGTCTTGCTGAAGGCAAGTTGCCGCTGTGCGCGGAGATGTGCGCGACCAAGGCATTGCTGGCCGGTGACGGGGATCAGGTCTCCGACATCTACCGCGAGCGTGTCGTTGCACGCGGCTTTGGCAGCGGCGCCTGGGGCTGGGGCAAAGCCTACCCAGGCCAGGCGGGCTGATCGGGCTGCGCCCGGTGCTTCAAGAATTTTACCAAACCCGACAGGGCGGCATTCGCCGCCCTGTTTTGTCAGTGCCACGAAGTGTAAGGTTGACATACGAAGACGACGGCGCGCTACCGTATGGAGATCCCGACGCATGAGAACCGATGCCGCCTTGAAACTCGCCGCTGCACTCCTGATCGTTGGAGGCTTGTCGGCCTGCCAGGACCCCGACGTGGTCGGACCGTTCAAGCCAAAGCACAAATCGGGGGGCTACACCGTTAAGAAGGAAAAGAAACATAGCGAAAAAGACCGCGAGGCCAAGCGCGCGCGGGCGCTGCTTAAAGCCGGCCGCTAGTAACCCTGCCATCCGACTACGGGCGTTGGTTGCGGGCCGCTCTGGCCAGACCGACGGCGCTTTTCAAATTCCAAAGCTCCCGCCACCGACTGGAGATCTCGACATATGACAAAATACAATGCCTTGCGGTTTGCCTTGATAGCGGCTTTGGCAACTGGATTAGCGGGTTGCCGGGAGTCTGAACAGGGCCGGCCGTTGGAGCACACGCCCGGGGTCTACACCGGAAAGAAAGATCAGAAATTGAGTGATGAACAACGCGAAGCCCTGCGGCAACGCTCGCGCTACCAGGGCAACTACTAGTGTGATGAGCCAGGAATTCGCATATCGGTATCCGCATCCTCGGAGCGAAGTCCTGTCTTTGAAAACACACGAGCAACATCATGATTCTAGTGAGGTTTACGGATCAAAAGTTCGTTTCACCGCGTGCTTCCAGTTAAACAACGAACGTCTGATCCACCTCGCTAGACGGTTTGCAAATTAATACCCGAGCCGGAACGCCCGGAGAGGAGTAAGAAATGACGAAGTGCTGGATGACATCGTTTGGAGCCAATGCCTGGGCGGGCCTTTTGAGTGCGCTGCTGGCGGTCTTTATCTTCGTTGCCTTGGGCGCGGGGACGGTCGAAGCGCAAAACGTCAGGCCTCCGGACAACGCAGTCACGTCGGGTGGGCCGCCACAAATCGTGCCCGAGCGCGGTGGCAACTACGATATCGATCTGTGGGGCGATCTTCGCAGGGGTGCCAAGGGTTCGGTCTCGATCCCCGACAAGAAAGCCGGCGTGCTGGTCGATTCTTCGGGTGAGGAATTCCGCGCTTTGCGGAACGGCCCGTTGGCGACTTACGGTATCTATGCTGTTTTGGGGATTATCGGCGCGCTGGCGTTATTCTTTCTCATTCGCGGCAGGGTTCGCGTCCAGCACGGAATGTCGGGCGTCACCATTCAGCGGTTCACCGACTTTGAGCGTATCGGCCACTGGCTTCTTGCGACGTCGTTTATCATCCTCGCGCTCACCGGCCTCAACACGCTGTACGGCCAATACGCGCTGTTACCGGTGATTGGTAAGGAGGCCTTCGCTTCGCTCAGTCTCCTAGCCAAATGGCTGCACAATTACGTTGCGTTCGCCTTCATGGTCGGGCTGGCCATGACGTTTGTGATGTGGGTCTGGTATAACTTCCCGCATCCTCGCGACCTCATCTGGTTCCTCAAAGGTGGTGGCATTTTGGGCGGCGCGCACCCTGAAGCCAAGAAATTCAACGGTGGCCAGAAAATCCTGTTCTGGCTGGTGATGCTTGGCGGATTGTCGCTCAGCTTATCTGGGCTGCAACTGCTGATGCCCTATGAATTCTCGTTCTTCGGTAAAACATTCGGCCTACTCAACGTGTTCGGATTTGGTTTGGAGACCAATCTGACGGCCAATCAGGAGCAGCAGTATGCGCTGCTGTGGCACAGCATGATGGCGATGTTCCTGACGTGCGTGATCATCGCTCACATCTACATCGGATCGGTGGGCATGGAAGGCGCGTTCGATGCGATGGGGTCAGGCGAAGTTGATGTCAACTGGGCCAAGGAGCACCACAGCCTATGGGCCGAAGAAGAACTGAGCCATAAGGGTGGTGTTGAGGATAGCGGATCGGCACGGCCGACGCCGGCGGAATAGGCCGCAGCGTGCCCGCTATGGACCGGCTCGCAAAAAAGTCTCGGTGGTTGCCCGGGGTTCCAACGGCAGCGGTGGTGGCAGTTGTTGGGATTGCCGGACTGCCGGCTGGCGGTTTTGCTGCCGGTGAACCGGGGGCTGCCGACAAGCCGCCGCTGAGCGATGCAGCCGCCAAAGGCGAACCGGAGAAGGCGCAAAAGACGCGCGGCAACCTAGTCGGACACGGCGGGCCGGTAAAAGCGATTGCAACCGATATCGCGCGGAAGATCGTCCTGACCGGCAGCTTCGACTACGCAATGATGTCGTGGGACGTTTCCTTCGATGATGCGCGCGAAACCGGCCGCTTCGATCAGCATGACGGCGCGGTCAATGCGGTGGCATTCGTTCCGGGCGGGCAGTTGTCTGTTGCCGCTGGCGACGACGGAGCGTTGTCGCTTTGGGATCTGGAGACCGGCAAGCTCGTGCATCGGTTCACGGGGCACTCTGCAAAGATCGTCGGGGTGGATATCTCGCAAGATGGCACCTGGGCGCTGACGTCCAGTTGGGATCGGACCGCGCGGTTGTGGAACCTGAAGGGCCGGACTGCCGGTCACATCCTCAAAGGGCATCAAGGGCAGGTCAACGCGGCGCAATTCTCAGGCGATGGCAAGCACATCTTTACCGCCAGCTACGATGGCACGATCCGGATGTTCGATGCCGTCAGCGGCGACTTCATCCGGCCAATTCATAAGCATGGCTGGGGGATCAATGTCTTAAAGCGACTGCCAGATGGCGGTCAGCTCATGTTTGGCGCGCTCGATGGTACGGCGGCGGTGATTGACATTGCGAGCGGCAAGGTCGTTGCCAAGCTTGGCAATTCCGAGCGGCCGATCTTGTCGGGATCGGTCATCGACCAGCCCGGACTGATCGCGGTGGGCGGCGGCGACGGGCGCGTTCGCGTGTTCCGGATCGGTGACTTTGAGGCCATCGAGGAATATCAAAACCCTTATGGCCCGGCATGGGGATTGGCTTTCGCGCCAGGTGGAACCGCGCTTTATATCGCCGGGCTCGATGACTTCGTGGAGCGATGGACGATCACGCCGCGAGAGCCGTTTGAACAAATTGAGAGCCCATACCCCAGACGCTTCCAGATTACCGCCGACAGCGATGATCCCGTAGCGCAAGGGCGGCAACACTTCGCGCGCAAATGCAGCATCTGCCATACATTGAAACGCGACGGGAAGAACCGGGCCGGGCCGACGCTTTATGGTCTATTCGGGCGAAAAATTGCGACGCTGCCGGGCTATCCTTACTCGGAATCGCTGCGCAAACTCGATATCGTCTGGAGCGCGGAAACGGTCTCAAAGCTGTTTGAACTGGGCCCTGAGAATTTTACGCCCGGCTCGAAGATGCCTTTACAAAAGATGACAGACAAAGCGCAGCGCGACGCACTGGTCGCGTTTCTCAAAACGACAGAAGCCGCGAAACCCAATGAGCCGGGGAAACGGGCCAAAGACACCAAGGGAGAAGTAAGATGAAAGCCTTCATGTTGAGCGTCGTGGCGCTTGTACTCATCACCGCGGGGGCAGCATTCGGCCTGGGGTCGATGATGTCTGAAACAGCCCAGCAGGCCTACACGTCGGAGACAGGCAATGTGAGGAATTAGGCGGTAGAAGTGCTGCCAACACATCACACGCTGCCGCTGACTTTATGGTATCTGTGCGCTGAGTACCTGTATTTTGACCGTCTACTTGGCCGGCCGGATCAACCGGCCGACGGGACCGAGCACAGATATGATAGAATCATCAGGAGGCAACTTGTTTCGCCCCGTCCTCAAATGCATTGCCGCGCTGCTATTTGTTATCCTGCTGTCGAGTACCTACTCCAGCCCGTCAGAGGCAGCGAAGCTACGTTTCGGCCCCGTCGAGCAGCTCCAAGTCATCGAACAAACGAAAATTCTCGTCGACGGGAAACTGATCAACCTGTGCTACAAGACGTACTCGTACTTTATCTTGGCCGGCGTCTACACGACCGACGAGTATGTCCTGTGTGAAGGTGGCGGCTCGCTGAAGTACGGGCCGATGCCGAAGGCGGCCCAACTTGCCGCTCTCCAACAAAAAGGCCTGATCACCTCTCCACTTCCAAACTATCAGCGCCCGGCAATTGACTACTTAATCGGCTACTCACTTTGGATTCTCCTCGGGGTCTTAGCAACTCTTTGGTGGTTGGGTCGATTGCGCTCGAAAGCCAAAGGTGAAAAAGTTGTCCTGATCATGAAAGCCGCATCGCGCCGGGTCATGGCGTGGATGATGAAGGACAAGCCGACAAACCTCGAAAGTAGTTTTGCGGCTGCCCGGAAGATTTATCAATCTCTGTTTGCCGAACCGCTCTTGCAAGGCGATTTAGAGTCGGATCTGCAATGGGTCCGCGACAACCCCACTGCATTCGACAACTATCTTGGTGCGATAGGGCGGAAGCTCAACCGCAACGGTAAATTTATACTACTCCAATCAGGCACGCAGGTAATTCTAGTAGATGGTGTCTTTGACGGGAACAAAGAGGCCGCGATCCATCACGTAGGCAAGCAGTTGGGCATGTTTCGCGAAGAGGTCGAGAACTTTATCGACAATCTGCGCGAACGCCTGCCACCACCTGTACCGCAGAACGGTCCGTAGAATTGATCCGGCTTTTACAAGAAAATCAACTCAGGAAGTCGCTGGGTTTCTTGCCGCCTGGTATTGGCTTCTGGTCTTCCTCGTCAAAATAGTCATCGGTGGTGCGAACCTCGGGAACTTTACCCATCTTGAAGGGGTCGTTCTTTGAATTGGCAAGTGAGGACACCCGGCAGTTATCGCACATCTGGATGAGTTGTAGCTGGCTGTCGTCCTTAAACATCGAGTGCCCGCGCAATTGTTCAACGACGCGCTCAATCGATGACTTGGCGCCGAAGGCCTTGCCGCAACTGACGCAATGGAAGGGTTCTTCGCTCTTGATCAGATCGGGGGCCAGCGCTTCGGTGGCGAAATTGTAACGCGCTTCCAATTGAATGACGTTTTCGGGGCAGGTGGCAACGCAGACGCCGCACTGAACGCAGGCGGCTTCGACGAACGACAACTGCGGTTTGTCGGGATTGTCACGCAGGGCGTTGGCCGGGCAGGCACCGACGCAGGACAGGCACAGCGTGCAGCCTTCGACATTGACGTTGATGCGGCCATAGGGTGCGCCGGCGGGTAGCTCGACGACATCGGGTTTGGCAGCCGACTGGTCGTGAAGTTTTGCGAAGACCGAGCGCGCAACCTCGCGCTTGGAGCCTGCTGCGACCAGTCCACCTGTGGCTATTGCTCCGAGGGGGGCTATCTCATGCAAAGCTTCTTCAGCAGCATCGGGGTCATGTTCAATGACAATCTGGATGCGGTCGCTGCCGTATCCCAGGCCGTCGAGTAGCGCGTTGGCGAGCGCTGCCTGATCCTCTAGCGAAGTCAATTCCTCGCGGTGTTTTGGCGGTGCGAGGACAAACATTCGCTCGGCGCCAAGCGCCAATGCGGCGGCAAGCGTATCGTGGCCCAACGTCAGGACGCTGTTGAGTGATATCGGAAGGACATTGGCTGGCAGGCCGCGACCGAAACGGGCCATGGCGGAGATCAATTCGCTGCCGTGGCTCTCGTCATGGGCGAGCAAGACGGGGTGTTCGCCGCCGGCTTCAGCGAATGTTTCAATCAGGATCGACATGCGGGCGATCAGGTCGCCGCGGTCGGGGAAGGCGTAGCTGGCAGCACCCGTTGGGCAGACTGAAGCACAGTTGCCGCAACCGCCGCAAACGGCTGGATCGATCGCAACGGTATCGCCGGCTGGCGAGATGGCGCCGAGCGGGCAGACGTCGAGGCAATTGGTGCAGCCGACCTGACCGGAGCGCGCATGGGCGCAGATTTCGCCATCAAACGAGATGTATCTGGGCTTTTCGAATTCGCCGACCAGATCGGAGGCTTCGAACATGGCATTTGCCAGGGCTGCCGGATCGTCTTGGTCGACGTGAAAATAACCTTCCCGCCGGTCATGGCCGGTAAACAGGGGCGTGCTGCCGGACAGATCGATGATCAGGTCGCAATCGAGTTGTTGGGCCGCGACTGCATCATCAAAGGTGAGAGCTTCGCGCGAGGATGGGCGGGCGCTGGCAAGACCGGCGACCTCAAGCGAAAAGCGCCCCAGAACGCCACTGGCCTTGCGAACGCGGCCTTTGAATATCTGTGCCTGGGTTTGGGCTGGAGGAAAGGCGTCGTCGGCATCGGTTAATAGGACAATCGGGGACAGCCTGCCTGCCAGTTTGGCGGCGGTGTCGAGCGCCAGTTGGCCGGGGCCGTAAACCAAACACACACCCTTCGATTCCAGCGTAACGCCGGGCGCCATTTTCGGCTGGTGGCGGGCTTGGGCCAGAAGGCTGGCGATTTTCGGCATGGCGTCTGCGCCGGCCGACGACCAACCTGCGGTTTCGCGGATGTTGGTGAAGATCAGTGCGGCATCGCTAGCCTCTGCGCCATCGGTGGCATCGGTGCCGGCGTGATCCGCGTCGAGGATGCTTTCGGCCACCTCCAGGAATAATGGAGCCTCCTGTGTGCAGGCCACGTGGATGTTCTGTCCCGACGAAACAGCTTCACGGAACGTATCGAGGCCGGAACGACACAGTTCGCGGTGTATCGTGACGGGTTGGCCGCCATTCTGCCCGGCGAGTGCAGATCCACTTAAATCCATGGATTTCTGGCAATTACAGACCAAGAGCCTGGTCTCACCGGGTGTTTTTTTCTCCAACTTGTCATCCCTTCTGGAGGCAGAGCGGCCGGGGCCAAATCGTGTGTCGGGGTGACAGTAGAGTATAGCCCTGGATTGTATACGAAAAATCCAAATTCTTTGCCTTGCGCCGCTACCGCTTCATCCCTATCGTACGGTCTGTTTGGAACTATCGTCTACGTTATGAATTTACAGGAGTCGATGCTGATATGTCATCAGTCCTTTGCGTTCCGCTCGGCGTAGTGATCGCGCGCGAGAAAATAGCGCATCCCTGGCAATCTCACCGCTGGCGACCTGTCAGCGTGTTCTTGAACGCGCCGGAGATCACGAAATGGCGCGAATTGCGTAGGGATTCAGAAACAGTTTTATATCACGCGGCAACGCTGCCGCTTGAGTTGCATCGCAAGGAGACGACAGCTTATCGCTGCAACCTAGCGAATGGTGAGCCCTCGATCTACGTGGTCCTCAGGGACGACCCTGACGATAACAGCGATGATCCGATTGAGGTTCAAATGGTCACGGCCTCTCCCTTCGAGGCTCAATCACATGGCGATGTCGGGCTTGATCATGTTGAGGGCGTAACGATGCCCGAACCGCTCGTGGAAATTGTGCAAGGGTTCATCGACCTGCATCACAGCGAAGAAAAGTTTGTGAAACGCAAGCGCAAGCCGCACCTCCAGGTAGAGGACCGGCAATTCGGTAAAGACCCGATCTTTCCTATTGGTTCCGCCGACCGCATCGATCCGTCGATGCCACAAGTTGGCGGCGAGATCCCGCAAGGACCCAGGCGGGGAAAACAAGAATGAATGAAAAGTCCGATCAACATTCGTTTCTGGAACGTTGGTCACGACGGAAACGCGGTGTTGAGAGCGAGGACGACTCAGTTGTAGCGCGGCCGACGGTTAGCGACGAGAACGTCGCGGAAGAGACAGTCGGGGTGGGGCGTGCGACTGGTGAAGAAGAGCAGGGGAGCGTTGAACCCAGCGAGCAGGTCGCTGAAAAGGATTTTGCAGACTTCGATTTCGACAAGCTCGATTACGACTCCGACTACAAACAATTCATGGATAAAAACGTTTCAAGTGACGCGCGCCACAAGGCGCTGCGCAAACTGTGGGTGTCCAATCCTGTTCTAGCCAATATGGACGGCCTTGACGATTACTGCGAGGACTATACCGATGCCGCCGTGTGCCTCCCGAAGGGCACCATGAAGACCGCCTACCAATATGGCCGGGGTTTTCTCAATGATGAGGAAGTCGCTGAATGGGAAGCGCTGGGCCATGAGCCGAAAGACGAGGAAACTGTAGACGAGCAGTCTCCGGAACGGGCTGACGATAAAGAGGCTGTTGTCGCAGAAGGCGATGTGGACGCGGGGCGCGAAGACGGCGGCGTCACGGCTGCTGCCACACACGGTGCTACCACCGAGCAACCTGACACCGACAGCGGCCCGGGAGCCGCCTGCGGTGTCGCCGTCAAGCAGGACGAAGCTGAAATGCTGGCGGAGTTCGATGCCGAGAAAGACGAAGACCGGACCGACGGCAAGAAGGCCTGAGCGTCACTAAGAAGGCCCGAGCGGCATTAAGGCTCACTCGTCTTCGGGCTTTTTTTGCAATGAATCATCGGCCAGGTGCTGGCGCAGCATTTCGACGTAGTGGCCGGACATTTCCTTGACGAATACTTCGTGGTTTTCGACATCGATCACGTTCTTGGCGACGTGGGCGTTATAGCGGGCGGCAGCAAACAGCATCGCCATTTGCACGTCGCTGGCCTGGACGCGCTGATTTTCGCGGTTTGCCAGATCGATGAACTTATCGGCCAATTTTAGGAAGCCCAGATTGTCGAGCTTGCCGTCCTCCTTGGCGGCAGCGCGGCGCTGCTTGCGGTTCGGTTGCCCCGGTTGGCCGGGATTGTTCATGTTGAAGATGTCGAATTCGTCAGACATTGGGGTCGTCCTTTTTACTCAGAACCTGGTTTGTCCAGATATGTATCCGATTTGCCCCGTAACGGGATCACAAGTTGTTTGAGGGGTGGCTTTTTCCTTGAGTTCGGAAACCGATATGCCGTTTTCCAGTAGGCATGACAGCTTGGCGGCCAGCTCAACGACCGGCTGCCCGGTGAGCCTTCCTGCGGGGGCGGGCTGATAGGGTTGTGGAGCGGTGAAGAGATTTGCTGGCTTAGTCCCCGTGAACGTTGGGGGGAGTGCATAGATCATGGAGGGGGCGGCATTGGCGGCCTGAGCGATAATGGCCATCGTTTCTGCTGGCATGTCGCTTAGCGCAATGGCCGTGACCTTGGCAGGGGTTCGACTGGCAAAGATCATGGCTTTGGCAACGGAGACGGGGTCGTCGGTTGCAGCGCGCGCAAAGATGATGCGGGCTTTCGGGTGGATGGCCAGAAGCGTCTTCACCACTTGCGTTCCTTGCCCTCGGTCGGCTGGCGCGTAAGGCGTGATGTCACCATCGATGAGATCGAAAGCGATCGCTTCGCCCTCGCCATCGCGGGCGAGACGCTTGGCGATTTCGGGATCGGTATAATCAACGCCGTCAGTGATGAGGGCGATTGCCGGACCGCCTGGATCGAGGCCAATCGGCACACGGGGATCTGCGGCAGAGGCTGGAAGGGCAGGGCCTGCCAGCATTACAGCAACAACCAATCCGATCAGGCGGGCCAAACTCATGCGCGGTTCTCTGTGGCAGTGCCGCCGCTAACATTTGCGAGCATTGAACCAAGCGGTCCGAGCCGTTCGGCGATGAAATCGGCCAGACCGGTTACGTCGCCCAAGTCGAAGACGGGGAGGGATTCGCCGTCCACTTCATGATCACTAGCGATGGCGATAACGAGAGGATCGTCTGCACTTAGCGGCTTGCGCGTGATGGAAGCCTGGCGGCGGGCTTCGATCTTGGGGATGGCGGCCGACTTGTATCCCTCGACGATGACGAGGTCGCACGGTTCAAGGGCTGCTATGACTTCATCGAAATTGGGTTCTGGTGCACCGTTCAGTTCGGTGACGATGGCCCAGCGCTTCTGGGATACGACTGCGACCTGGGCGGCGCCGGCCTGACGGTGGCGGGAAGAGTCGGTATCGCCATCGTCGATCTGGAATGCATGATGGGCGTGTTTCAGCGAGGCGACCTTAAGCCCGCGGCGCGTGAATTCCTCAATGAGGCGCACGCTCAGCGTTGTCTTGCCCGACTTCTTCCAGCCGGCGATACCGATGACCGGTGCGCCGTGTGGCGTTCTCATCATGTTTTACCCGATCGACTGGGGAATCAGTGTTGCAACTTCCTCGAATTCCTCGGGCGTGTTGGCGTTGAAAAACGGATCAATCTTGCGGCCGGAGATTTCACGGAAAGCGAACTCATGAACAAAAGTACCATGGCGATCCGTCCAATGCAGCACTTTGCGTACACCGTCTTTAAGGGCAGCTTCCAGATCGTCGGCCAGGTCTACCGGCCACAGTCCGATAACGGGGTGTTTGTGGCCGCCTGAAGCGGCGAGCGCAATGCGTTCCTTGCGGCCATTGAGGGCTTTAGCGAGGCTTGCCACGAGGTCGTCTGGGAGTAGCGGGGCATCGGTGGACGCGGTGGCGATATGGGTTGCATCGACAGCGTTATCCAGAGACCAACGCATGCCGGCCAAAACGCCGGCCAACGGCCCGACATTGCCTGTAATGGTATCGGCGACAACGGGCAGGCCGAAGGCTGCGAAACGCTCTGCATCGCCATTGGCGTTGAGGATGACGTGGTGCACCTGTGGCACGAAGCGTTCCAAAACGTGGGCCAGCATCGGCCGGCCGGCGATTTCCAGCAGGCCCTTGTCGCCGCCGCCCATGCGCCGCGACTGGCCGCCAGCCAACAGGACACCGGTGATGTTTTCATTCGATATGGTCATGGTCGGTATGGTCATGGCGGCAATCTACCCACGTCATGGGCGCGGGTGGAAGTGAAATCACCACTGTCGTTGGCCAGGCGACTGAAACACTAGGCCATCCGAATGCAAACGGCGTGCGCGTTTGGCGGGACGTTGCCCTATTTGCAGCGTGTTGATCCCGCGAGCCGTTTACCGGTCTCTTCGGAAATCAGGCAGGATGCACCGAGCACACCGTCGGGTTGGGAGAGGCCTTGCGCCAGCACGAACGTCACGCGGAGCGATCCATTGAGGTTGGCGGGGTAGCGCGGAATAGGCTTGGCGATGCGGAACCTGCGGGACGAAATTTTCTCCAGGCTGCCGTCTTTCAGCAGTTCGATGATGCCGGCGTAACTGGGCAGCACTTCATAGCGTTCAGCGTTGCCCTTTGTGGAGATTCGTGCCGGATTAATCTTGACGATACCGCCGGGGAAATACCTACGAAAATTCGTATAGGTCTCGGGATCGACGCCGAATGGAGGAATGACGCGGGAAGAATCCAGGCTTTCCCTGGCGGCGACGGGCCGACCGTTGCGGATGACGAATTCCTTGCCGCCGATGATGAAGGTTGTGCCCTTGCGCGTTCCGGCGGGATCTGGCGGTGTGATGCCAGAGGGGAGCGCCAGTTCGGTCAGGCTATACTTGGCGGTGAGCTTGGATACCGGCTGGCCGAGTTTGGCTTCGATCAAGGCTTTTGCCTTCTTGGCTTCGGAATGCTTGGCGTCGCTGAAGTACCTGAAGCAAGTTTCGGGAACCGTGAAAAATACCCGATCGCGCGGTAAGCCGACCGCGCCGGCCTGGGCTTCCTGCTTTCTGGCGCCATAAGTCAGGCCGACGAAAGCTGCGACCCGCTCGGTGCGGCCCCTGAAGCGCCAAATCCGCGGCGTCTTGGAAGCGGCGATAATGTAGATTGGTTCGTCGCCCGGTTCGATATAGATCTCGCTTGTAACCGTCGTTTTATCCTGTCCAGCGATGGTGACGTTTGACAGGGCGTGGGCTGAATAGCTACTGACCAGATGAACCTTCGCGCCTGTTGGCGGCGGCGGCAAATTGCAGTTGGCGATCTGGGAGGCAGTCGGCTTTTCCAGGGCGCGCTTTCCGGCAGCTTTTCGCGCGGCTTGCCAGGTTTGGTTTTCCTCATCCGAGATATGGCCGTCACCATCAACGTCGTAGCGCGAGAAGATGACCCGCGCGACGCTCTCCAATTCATTGCCCGTCAGACGGCCATCGCCGTTGGGATCGATGGCGAGAAGGTCGGCGAGGCGGTCGTTCTGGGATCGTGAGTAACGCTTCTGGGGCTGATAGCGCAGCAGCTCTTCAAGCGTGATCGACCCGTCCTTATCAGAATCGGGTTCCATGATCCTGTCGACCTGGCGGTCAAGAGACGAGGCATTGTAGCGTTTGGCCTTCAGGCTGTTGATGACGTCTTCGCGCGTTACCACGCCATCGGCGTCGAGGTCGTATTGAAGCAGGTTGCGAATTCGGGAGGCGCGTTGAGAGGCCTCGCGAGCCAGGCGTCCATTTTCGACATCGGATTTTTCGAGGATCTGGTCGCTACCTGCCGACCTGCGGAACCAGGACATCATGGTGGAGATATAGGTTTCGCGGTAGCGCGAGGACACGGTCGAGATGGTGCGGGGCAACTCGATTGTCGGTGCGACGGTGGGTTCTGCGGAGGTTGCCGGGGCGGGCGCCATCAGAAATACGGTGGTGCCGAGAGCTGCAATCAGTGTGCGGTATATCAATTTTATCTCCGACAATACAGATCCAATTTTGCGGTACTCTGCCGGAGAAATATGAAGAAAATCAGCGCAGGCCTTTTCAGTGCAGCGAGAACCTCCTGCAAGCGTTAATAGGCACTTTTCGGGAATACACCGTGGACGTGTTAGCGCCCGCCCTTGCGGGCGTGTTTGGCGTCTTCATCCTCGATTCCGGTGGCATCGGCGTCGAAATCGACCCGCTCGACGCCAGATAGACAGACAAAGCGCTTGCCGCGTGCGCGGCCGATCAGGGTGAGACCCGCCTGGCGGGCAAGATCGACGCCCCAGGCCGTGAACCCGGAGCGGGACGCCAGGATTGGAATGCGCATCTTTACGCACTTGATGACCATCTCGGAGGTCAGGCGCCCGGTGGTATAAAAGATCTTATCGTCGGGCTTTATGCCGTTCATGAACATATAGCCTGCAATCTTATCGATGGCGTTGTGGCGGCCGACATCTTCCATGAAGACGAGCGGGCGATCTTTGTTGCAAAGTACGCAACCGTGAATGGCGCCTGCCTTCAGGTAGAGGCTGGGCTCGGTGTTGATCTTCTTCGTCAGGGCGTAAAGCCACGATGTCTTGAGACGGGCCGATTTTGACAACTCGATGCCTTCAAGCTCATCGATCAGATCGCCAAACACCGTGCCCTGCGCACAGCCAGATGTCTGAACTTTCTTCTTCAGCTTTTCTTCGTAATCGGTTTCGCGCGCCGTGCGCACGACAATCGTGGCGATGTCCTCGTCATAGTCGATGGCGGTGATCTCGTCGTCTGGCTGCAACATGCCCTGGTTGAGAAGGAACCCGACCGCCAACAGATCGGGGTGATCGCCAATGGTCATCATGGTGACGATCTCGCGGGCGTTCAGGAACAACGTCAGCGCGCGTTCGGTGACGACGACGGTTTCGACTTCATGGCCTTGGTGATCGATGCCACGGACCGGTTGCGACAGAGCCGGATCGTCCGGGGTTGGCCTGACTTCGAACTCGCTTAATGGTGGTCTGGTCAAAGGCATGGTCTCTTTTGGCTTCGTTTAACCGGGGCTGGAGGAATAGCACATCAGGCGTCGTGAGAAGCGGCTGGGATATTTGGTGACGGCCAGCTTTCCGCGTGTCGCATCCCGCTCACCCGGCGCTAAGCCGCGCCGGCCTCTCCACCAGGGGAGAGGGTCGTGGCGGAGCCGCGCTTCCACGAGGCGCGGTGGCCGCCGAAGCGGCATCCGTCCAACCCTTATCAGATCCAAACGCCCCTTGGCAGGCGAGATGAGATACCTTATCAGGTGAGTAGGAAATAAAAATGCTTCGATCTCGGTGACAGCCATGCCGTGTTCTGACACAACTACTGGCAATCAATCCCGAGTATCGCAATGCCAGATGAGGGTCGCTGAGGCGCCCTTCGATTGCTTGCGGGAATAAAAACCTCCAGGAGAAGGCTTCAGAATGTCCGTTTCCAAGGATCAGATCCTGTCCGAACTGCGCCGCGTCAAAGGCCCCGACCTCGAAGGCAACATTGTTGACCTGGGGCTCGTTTCCGAGATCCTGCAAAAAGACGACCGGGTCTATTTCTCCATCACCGTTCCCGCTGAAAAAGCCGAAGAACTCGAAGCGCTCAGGCAGGCAGCCCAGCAAGTGGTCGCCGATATCGAAGGTGTTGCGGGGGCGACTGCGGTGCTGACGGCTGAAGCCGCGCCTGGGACAGCGTCATCTGCTTCGGGCGGCGGAAGCCCGATCGGCCAGGGTGGCGCGCCGGGCGGCGGTGGCAACGTTCACGAGCACCCCCGGGTCGCGGAAGCACGCCAGCGGATGGCGGGCGGGGGCGGTGCGCCACAAGGCGGGCCGAAACCTGGACCGCAGGCGGGAGCTGGCGCCAAACAGGACGGTGTTCCCAACGTCAAGCATCTGATTGCCGTCGCCTCGGGCAAGGGCGGTGTCGGCAAGTCGACAACGACGGTCAACCTGGCGCTGGGGCTCCAGGCGATCGGCCTGAAGGTCGGGATTCTCGACGCCGATATTTTCGGCCCCTCGCAGCCGCGCCTCCTGGGGATCACAGGCCGCCCGACGGCAGCAGAAGGCAAGATCGTCAATCCGCTTTCGGGCTATGGGCTGAAGGTGATGTCGATGGGGTTCCTGGTCGACGAGGGAACGCCGATTGTATGGCGCGGGCCGATGGTCGTGCAGGCCTTACAGCAGATGCTGTTCCAGGTGGCGTGGGGTGAACTCGACGTCGTCCTGATCGACATGCCACCGGGCACCGGCGACGTGCAGCTAACGATGGCGCAGCAGGTGCCGCTATCTGGCGCTGTCATCGTTTCGACGCCGCAGGACCTGGCGCTGATCGATGCGCGCAAGGGGCTTGGCATGTTTGAACAAGTCAACATTCCGGTGCTTGGCATTATCGAGAACATGAGCACGTTCGTGTGCCCCAGTTGCGGCGAGGAAAGCCACATCTTCGGTCATGGCGGCGCGCGCATCGAAGCGCAAAAGCTCTCGGTTCCCTTCCTTGGTGGCGTGCCGCTGCACATGGAAATCCGCGAGAAGTCCGACAGCGGGCAGCCGGTCACAGCAACCGCCCCAGAAAGTGCGCACGCGCAGATCTACCGCGATATCGCAGCCCAGGTGTGGGCTGGCGTGGAAGCAGCCTCGGGCAACCAGGCCAAGCCACCCAAGCTTGACCTGTCAGATGATGGCAAATCTCTGAAGGTCGCCTTCGAGGGCGGCGAAACCTATGACCTTTCGGCTGAATACCTGCGCGTGATGAGCCCATCGGCTGAAGTTCAGGGGCATTCGGAAAGCCAGCGGGTGACGGTTGCCAAGAAGAAGAACGTCGGCATCTCGCAGCTTCAGCCGGTAGGCAACTACGCGGTCAAGATCCACTATGACGACGGCCACAACACCGGCCTTTACGCCTGGAACTACCTGGAAGCGCTGGGCGCGGAAAAGGACGACCGCTGGGCGAAATATCTGGCGGAACTGGAAGAACAGGGGCTGGATCGGGGCTAAAGCGAGTTCACCAGAGGTGAACTCGCTTTAGCCTACTGAGCTCACGGGCCGTTCCGGCATGCTGCCGGGCCCTACGCTGGTGCGGCGATCGGGCGTAGGTTGCATCGCCTCCATTTGGGCTATTTCTGCCTCGGTTATGCGAGGACGGAAATGCCGTCGATAGGAGTTGATGCGATGAAATCCAGTATTCCCGCCATGCGGCAGGCTCAGTTTGCGTTTGTCACACTGGTCGCCATGATGGTGTTGGCCGTCCCGGCTGCTCAAGCTGCCAGTTGCGGCAAGTCGGGGGCTGGATTTTCCGCATGGCTGAAGGATTTCAGGGCTGAAGCGCGCGCGAAGGGGATCTCGAATAAGACGCTCAACCGGGCGCTCAAGGGTGTCTCGTATGACCGCAAGGTGATCCGGCGGGATCGCTCGCAGCGCTCGTTCAAGCTCAGCTTCAAGCAGTTCTACAAGCGCCGCGTCGGCTCATACCTGATGAAGCGCGCGCGCTCGAAATTAAAGAAGCACGGCAAGCTTCTGCGCAGGATTGAAAAGCGCTACGGCGTACCGCCTGAAATCCTGGTGTCGATCTGGGGGCTGGAGACGAATTTCGGCCGCGATGGATCGGGCAAGTATTCGATCATCCAGGCCATCGCGACGCTCTCCTATGACTGCCGCCGTTCGAAATTCTTCAAGCGGCATCTGCATGCGGCCATGCGTATCGTTCAGCGCGGCGACATGACCCCGAAGCAGATGCGCGGCGGCTGGGCTGGCGAAATCGGGCAGGTGCAGTTTCTGCCTGGTTCGTACGACAAGTACGCGGTCGATTACGATGGCAACGGCCGCCGCGATCTTCGCCGCAGCGTTCCCGACATTCTGGCCTCAACGGCCAACTATTTGCGCGCGCACGGCTGGAAGCGCGGTGCGAAATGGTCGCCTGGAACGCGGAACTATCGGGCCATCAAGGAATGGAACCGTGCAGACGTCTACGCCCGCACGATCTCGGTGATGGCGAGGAAGTTGGTGCGGTAGGTGGTGATGTGCCTGGAACACCTCCCTCAGACTTCATTGTTGGCTTTGAAGGTTGCCCACCGCGGCTCATCGCACGCCCGCTGCCCAATCCAAAAAATGCAATAGAATTGCTTCTAATTTTTCGCTGTCGCCAGCGCCATTCCAGGTGCCTTCTTTGCAGTAGCAATGGAGCCAGCTATCACTACGCGAGTGACCGTCATCGTCCACACCTAGAGCACTTTCCGACCAAATCGATTCAATTCTGTTTCTCAAGCGGCGAGTCGATCCAGCAGGAGAGTGGCGCGGGTCGATCTGGGTGATCGGCCAAGCCGCTCGACGCACTGGGCGACCGCCGCTTGGAAACCCGAAGGGCCGGGCGGATTTGCGCCAATCTCTGCGC
>JAHZKP010000096.1 GCA_022600345.1 Alphaproteobacteria bacterium
AATTGGCTGCCGGCAAGACGCGTCCGGTGCAGGCGTGGTGGATCCCACGGCAAACCGGCGCAACGCAGTCCGGCAGTCAATTTCGCCGCATCCCCTTGGGACACCGCACTTTTTCGCCTCGGCGGCGTCGCGGCACTGGCCCGTCATGTCGCAGACGCGCTTTCAGCACGATGGGCCCACATCGCGCTGCGCGCCGCTTCTGGCCGAATGCGAAAAAGTGACAGGTGTCGCGAGCCACATGAGTTTTTCAACAGCCTGCTAGCCGATATCGGCCTACCAATTTCAAACTCTCCAATTTCAGGCCCAGGCTTCTTCCGGAATGAGAGTTCGCGGACGGCGCTTGATGCGACGGGTGGGTTTTGCGCGTTTGCCGCTGTGCGAGGTGGCGGTGCGTTTGGCCTTGCGCCGAGGCGGGTCGGCGAGGATGCCGCCAAGCCCCAGGAAGAAGAAGAAGTAGGAATAGAGCACATTCCAGAAGTGGACGGTTGCGCCGATCAGGCACAAGGCGATCAATGAGATCACCCAGCCGCGCAGGATGCGACGGGTATCGATGTCGCTGTGACGATGGCTCTTTATCACGGCTGCCTGCACAAGGAGCAGGATTGCGGTTGCCAGCAACAAAAACGCCGGGATGCCCTCGCGCATGGCGATGACCAGCCAGAATGCATCGACGGTATCGGCGACCATCCACCACGGGCGCTCCCAATCGGCCAGGCCGATGCCGATCCACGGGTTGGCCCAGACGTTTTCCATGCCATGCGTCCAGATCTGCAGGCGGTAGAAGCCGGTCCAAGGGTCAAGCGTCATGCCGGTTGCGATGAGCGCAAAGGGACCGCGCGTTGAGACCAGCGAGATGCCGATGTAGAGCCCGGCCAGGATTGCAGCCGTGATGAGGGCTCGCGAGCGAATGCCGCGAGTGATCTTGTCCCATCCGATCATCGCCGATTGTAGGGCGAGGCACAAAATGGGGGCTGATGAAACGCCAAGGATGGTGGCGCCACCGATCAGCATAGCGCGGCCCTGGCGGCGGGACTTCTTGCGCTCGACGTAAAGCAGCAAGGCAAATAGTCCGGCGCAGAAGGTGCCGTAGTGAATCGGGTGGTCGAATGTTGAGTAGGCGCGTGTCAGGCCGAGCCGCTTTTCAACGCCGGTGGGGTGGTTGTATCCGGTGAGCGAGCCCAGGATGTCGTGGGCGAAGTTCTGACCGAGCAGGCTTTCGGGCAGGGCGATCAATGCGGCGGTGAGAATTGCCAGCAGCATTACTTTGAGGCTGGCGATAAGGGCTTGTTCATCGCGAACAAAAGCGCGTGCGACAAGATATGCGCCAAGGCCTTCAAGGGCCAATGAGCCGCCGTAGATGAGGCCGGCGGGCGCACCATCGTGTTCGATGAATACGAAGATCGTCCACAGGCTGAAGGCGACGAATACCAGATCGAAGCCTTGCAAGCGGATCTTTTTGGAGAAGATCAGCTGATAAAGCGCGATTGGAAACAGGATGATCAGCGCGATGCGGTGGGGTGGCAGGCGCAGGCCGCCAAGGAACAACGAGAGTTCCGTGGGGCATAGGAAGCTCGCGATGACGAACGTCACCGGTAATGGAGCCAATGTCAGAGCGCGCAGCATCGAAGCGTATTTGCCTTGAATGGAATCGGCTGATTGTCTTGTTTTGTTTCGACGCTGTTGCTGTGTCAGCCCGGGCGCTTTGTTTTTTGCGCTCCTTGAGAGAGGGCTCGTTGGTTTGGCGGCAAGACGGCCATTAATGTGGAGCGCGGCTCGATCACCACAGAGTGAAAGCGAACCGCGCTACCTTATCTTAGTAAGCGTTCTTGCCGATCAATACGACCCAGAAGGTGCGTGCGAGTAGGCTGAGATCCTGCAACAGCGACCAGTTGGAGATGTACTCGATATCGCAGGCGAGGCGCTCTTCCAGTTTGGCTTCAGTATCGGTCGGGCCGCGAAGTCCGCGAACCTGGGCCAGTCCGGTGATGCCGGGCTTGACCTGGTGGCGGTTGGCATAGCGCTCGATCTTGTCGCCGAATTCGTCGTCGTGGCTGATGGCGTGGGGGCGCGGGCCGACCAGGCTCATTTCGCCTTTGAGAACGTTGATGAGTTGCGGCAGCTCATCCAGGCTGAGGCGGCGGAGAACGGCGCCCACACGGGTGATGCGCGGATCGTTCTTCTCGGCCTGCTGGACGTCGTCGCCGTCTTCCATGACGGTCATGGTGCGGAATTTGAGGACCTCGAATTCGGACTTGTTGAGGCCGCGGCGACGCTGACGGAACAGTGCTGGGCCTTTGCTCTCGGCCTTGATGGCGAGCGCGATGAGTGGCCAAAGTGGCGCGGAGGCGATCAGCAGTAAGGTGCCAAGGACGATGTCTTCTGTCCGTTTGACGATCGGGCCCCAACCGGAAAGCGCCTTGCTCTTGACGTCGAGCATGCCGATCGGGCCGAGGTTGGAGACACGGTGCTTGTTCGTATTCTCGACCAGGTCGGAGGCAATGTGGGTGACGATGTGGACGCTGACGGGCAGACGCTCGAGTTGGCGGGCAATCGTCGCGATGCGGCCTTCGGCAACCTGGGGCAGGGCGATGATGATCTGATCGATCTTCTCATTGCGGCTGGCTTCGATGAGATCGTCGAGACGGCCGGCGACCAACAGGCCTTCGGGATTGACGCGGTCCTGGCCCATGCGGTCGTCGAATACGCCGTTGAAGTGGATGCCAAGCTGGCCACTGGTCAGATGGTCGTGGACTCGGCGGGCGATCTGGCCGGCACCGTAAACGGCGACGCGCTGGTCGAAGTGTCCGGCTGCGGTCAACTTCTTCAGAACCAGGCGGGAGATGCCGCGCACACCCAGCAGCATGGTGTAGCTGGCTGATGCCCAGGCGGCATACCAGACCCACAGGTGGGCGTCCTGGATGGCGAAGGGCAGGCCCAAGCCAATAACGGCAAACAGGGCGATTATCAGACCGGCAAACAGGCGGCCGGGATATTCGGGGAAATCGTTCAGGCGGCTTGGGTCATACATGCCCCAACTGCGCAGAATGAAGAAGGCCACGACGGACGCCGCGATTGCCGACTGCAGGGTCAGGATCCAGTTGGGATCGAGGCCGCCGAAGTTGGCGTAAATCGTTACCGGAAGGAACGCGCCAAGGATGATGGCGGTGGCATCGAGCAGGGCGACGATGTCGACGGCCACCTTGCGGGACCAGACCTGTTTTGGCGATGTCTTGGAGGGGGCGGTGGCATTCAGGGCCAGTTCGGCGCTCTGGTCGTTGGTGATAGCGGGGCTTGCGGACATGTCACACCTTGATTACGCGGAGAGCTTGATAGCTCTTCTTACAGATCAGCCGATTTCACCACAGACCCCTAAATATTACCTGAATGGACGATGAAAATTTTAGCTAAATCATTGGCTTGCAATGCTTTGATCAGGTGCATTTCCGGGTGTGCCGAATTGGTCCACTGGGCGGCGTGCTGGCTGATGTTTGTCGGTAATCAGGCGGCGGCGACGGGTTGGCGCTGGCGAGACTGCGCGATCAGATCGGCTCCGGGGTCGTCGATTGAGTCCACGCCCTGATCGTCGGCGAGGATGTCGCGAGCGACCTGATTTACGACAACCCCACAGATCCGCTCGGCGTTGACTTCAAGTAGCTTCAGGGCCTTGCGCGCCAACTGCTTGGGCGTCTTGCGCCAGGCGATGACGAAGGCGATCTGGTCGGCGAAATCGGCGAGGACGCGGGTGTCGATAACGGGCAGCAACGGTGGAGCATCAACGATGATCGTATCGAACTGCTGCTTGAGGTGACCGAGTACCGCGGGCAGGCTTGGTGAATTCAGCAACTCGGATTGGCCGGTCGGCATCGGGCCGCCGCCGCGAGCCGGCATGAAGTGCAGGTTGGTAAGTTGGTCGCGCAGGATCGCCTGTTCGGGGGCGATGTTTCCCGACAGTGCTTCGGCTAAACCGGCGCGGCGGCCTGGGGCTAGTTGGCGGCTCAGGTTCGAGCAGCGCATATCGGCATCGAGCAGCAGTACACGTTCGCCAGTCTGGGCGTAGTAGTGGGCGAGGTTGGAAGCAACGACGCTGGCGCCTTCGCCTGGCAGGCTGGCGGCGATGAGGATAATGCGGGGGCCGGGGTGATCCTGGCGGACATCGATCTCGCGCCGCAGGGCTCTTATCGATTCGGCAAACGCGCTCGCAGGTGCTGCGATCATCAGGCGGCTTGCCAGCAACGGATCGTGATTGTCGCCGGCGATACCGTCGAGACGCGGCAGGGAGGAGATATGTTCCAGCGCAAGCAGGCCTTCGGCTTCCTCGGGGCGGCCGATACCAGGCGTTGCGAATTCGAGCGCTAGGACGAGCGCCAGGCTGATGGCCAGCGAACCGGCTGCTGCCAGAATTACCATCTGCTTTCTTTTCGGCGCGGCTGGATAAAGCGGCGTATCGGCGAACTCGACGACCCGTGCGTCGGGCAGTTGCAGGGTCTGGGTGGCGGTGTTCTGTTTGAAGCGCGAGAGCAGAACCTGGTAGATCTGGCGGGAGGTTTCGGCTTCCCGTTCCAGTTCATTCAGCCGCACGTTGGCGGTGCGGCGCTCGGTTTCTTCCTGCTTTTTCTCGTTGAGGCCGGCGATCAATTCGCGCTCGCGGCTGGACGCTTCCTGGAACTGGTTTTCCAGGTTTGCAATCAGGGCGCTGACTTCGCGATCCAGTTGGGCGCGGGCATCGGCCAATTCAGCGCGCACCTTGATCATGCGCGGGTGACGGTCGCCGTAGCGTGTCGCCAATTCGGCCCGGCGGCGGCTGGCGTCGGCAACCTTTTCCTTTAGCAGGCGGACGGTGTGGCTGGATAATACGTCAGCGATGTCGGATGCGCTGCGGCCGGACCGAAGAAGCTGGCGGGCTCGTTCGTAGCGTGCGCGGGTCTCGGCGGTCTTGTTCCGGGCGGTGACGGTTTGCTCCATCATGCGGGCCAGCTCTTTTTCCGACAGGATCTGGCCTTCGCTGGCAAAGATGTTTTGTTCTGCCTTGTACTTTTCAACCTTGCGCTCGGCTTCGCTGACTTTGCGGCGCAGCGAGTCGAGGCGGTCGTCCAGCAGCTCTGTTGCATGTTTGGCAACGGAGGCTTTCGCGGAGAGCTGCTCGTCGACATAGACCTGGGCAACGGTATTGACGATCAACGCTGCCTTTTCGGGATCTGTCGAGGTGAACCTCACTTCGATCAGCAATGTGTTGCGGACGCGGCCAACAGACAGTCGACTGGAAAAGGCGTTAGCGACCAAATCCCGGCGTGGAGCGGTTGGATCGCTGCTTGCTTCTGGCTCAGTTGTTGTTGCGGCTGGTTCGCCAACATTAGAATTCGGCGCGGAGCGGGGGGCGGGCAAGCCGGTGCCGGCGAATTCTTCGTCGTTGCGCAGATTGAGCCGGTCGATGACCTGCAAGACGATTTTTCGAGAACGGATGACCTCGACTTCGCTTTCGATGGTCGCGGTGCTCATGTTCATTTCTGAGAGCACTTCTTCGACGTTTGAGACGTTCTTCTTGCGAGGATCGAGCTGAATGGTAGCTGCTGCCTCGTAGCGGTTGGGCAGCGAAAAGGCGATGGCGGCCGAGATCAGCGTCGCAATAACGGTACCGGCGGCTATGACGATCCAGCGGCGACGCAGGGCGGACAGAATTCGCACGGGGCTAAAGCCGCCGTCGCCTTCTTCTTCCTCGCGATCCTCAAAACTCATCGGTTTTCAGCTGCCGTGGTTGTTATTGTTGTTTTTACTCAGAGTACTTGTATGGCGGCGGTGTGGGCCGTCGTTGCTCCAGTGCACCGGGGAGCGGTTTCCATGGGGTCCGCCATGCTTCAGAAGCGCAGTTTTGCTCCGATCATGAATCGATTTCGTTCCATGTCGTAAAAATTAACGTCTGATTGCCGATTCTGATATTCGTATGAAAAGGTGAACAACCAGTTTTTGTTCATGTAGTATTCGATGCCAACATCACCTGTAATAATATCGTCTTTGCGGTTTTGACCTTGAAAGTCGGCCTGAGTGAAACCAATTCCGGCCTTGAGCACAATATTGTTATAGATTTCGTATTCCATTCGTCCCTTAACTGATGTTTCTACCCAGCCAGAAAAGCCATCTGCAGTGTTGTCGGTGAATTCCCGGCCGATGGTGGCATAAAGGGTCATGCGCTGGGTGGGGAGCCATTGGACTTCGCCTTCAAGCAATGCGGTGCCCAAATTGTCGGTTGCCGCGTCGTCATAGTCGCGAAGGCCGTATCCGCCCAGAAGCTTCCAGCGCAGCAGCGGACTTGTTTCCATCGACAGGCCGGCGAGCGCTTCGTAGCCCGTTGAGTCAAGGTGATCGGAGGCATCGTGGGTGTGCAGGCGGCGGAGCAGCCTAAGTTTGCCGATTGCTTCGAAGCCGGGGGAGAAGCGGTATCCGGTGCGCAACTGGCTGCTGAAGATGTCGTTGTCACGGGTGTCCTGGTCGAGCTTGCCGCCGCCAATCGCATCGACATCGAAGTAGTCGGTGTGTTGGGCGGTTGCCGATAAAGTGCCATAGAGCCGGCCGACATCGCGGGTCAGTCCGACGCTCACTTTGGTGTTGTGGATGGGTGTTGGTTGGGCTGCGAAGCGGGATGCGGAGAGTTCGTCACGTTCTTCGTGAGACAGTCTGGTTTCGGCGCTCAGTGCCAGGGTGTGGGCGTGGTCGACGTGCAGCGCGCCATCGAAGGCGGCCCGGCCGTCGATGAAATTCTGGTCGCTGTTTTCAGCAAAACTGACAAGGCGGCCGTCGAGGGCAAAGTTCAGAATATGGCGGGGCAGGTGCGATTTGAAGACAATCGCGGGCGCCAATTCAGTGCGGATATCGTCGGTTTTGGGCCCTGATGAGCCGAAGATGTTGTCGTCATAGAAGACGCGCGTGTCGAGGGCGGGAAACAGAATGAAGTTGCCAGCCCTTATGCCGATTGGCTGGACGTGGGCGCGGGAACGGTCGCCAACGCGCTCGGCGCCGTATTGTTTGGCGCCATCATAATCGCGGAGCATTTCGCGGCGGGCGACGGTTTCGGTGATCAGGCCGGAGGGGTTTGACGCATCAAGCGACCAGGATGGAGCGGCGGCTGCAAAGGAGCCGGCAAACATCAGGCACAGCGTTGCGGGGCGGGCAAGGCGGTGCATTCGCATCAAAAGAAGCGCTCGGAAATAAGAATGTTGTCGCCAGGCAGGACGGGGATGGAGGCTGGGAGCGGGAGGCGGACGGGGCGCTGGCCGGCCCGGGTGAGGATGAGGTAGCTTTTTTGCGCGCGGTAGGTGTAGCCGCCGGCCATGGCGACGGCGTCTTCGAACGTCAGGTTGTTATGGTATTGGAACTTGCCGCCTGACTTCACCTCGCCGTGGACGTAGATGGGGCGGTAATTGGTGATGTCCAGGCTTATTCGCGGATTCTTGATGTATCCGTTTGCAAGGCGCGCCGATAAAGTGCGTTTCAGTTCTTTCAGTGAGCGGCCTTTTGCCGGTATTTCGCCAATGAGTGGTACTGCCATATTTCCACGGCCGTTGACTTCGTATTCACCGGAGATGTTTTCTTCGTCGAATACGGAAAGCTTGACTTTATCGCCGATGTCGAGGCGATAAGCGTTTTCAAGTCCGGGACCGGTGTTGGTTGCAAAGCTTGGTGGCGGCAGGCTGTTGCCATCGGCGCAGCCGAAGGTGAGGACTGTGCCCATGGCGGCGAGAATCGCGGCGCAAAGCCGGATTGTCTTGTTCATTCTGGGGCGGAATTTCATTTTTTGTTTACTCGATACTAACGCATTTCCCTGAGATGCTCCCGATTATATGGCCCCGGTTTCGGTAAAAGGCTGGTTAAGTAAGCTTGTTTATTTCGAATAGCTGCATTTGTTTGCATGTTGTTAGCGATGCATTCACGGGCTTGCTAGAAAGTCCCTTGCAATTGGCCCAAATGTTTGGAGTGAGCCCGTGGCAATCGATGTTTTGCGTTCCAGTGAGAAACTGGCCGAAGCCTATGAAGCAAAAGACACACGATATTTTGCCGGTGCGCGAGAGGATATGGTGGAGCGGTTGGCGTTCGACCCGACGGCTTCGATCCTTGAGATCGGTTGCGGCAGCGGGGAGACGGGTGCGCTGGCGTTACAAAAGAAGCGGGCTCAGCGCTACGTTGGTGTCGAGTTGATGAGCGAGCCTGCATCGCGTGCGGCAGAAAAGATTACCCAGGTTATCGTTGGCGATATCGAGGAAATGGAACTTGATTTCCAACCGGCCGAATTCGATGCCTTGATCTTGTCGGAAGTTCTTGAACATCTGCGCGAACCCGAAGCGGTTTTGCGCAAACTACACCGGCATCTCCGGCCCGGCGGGGTTGTCATGGCCAGTTCGCCGAACATCTCGCATTGGAAAGTCATCAGGGAACTGGTGATGGGGCGTTTCCCGCAGGCCGACCGGGGCGTTTTTGACAGGACCCATTTGCGCTGGTTCACGCCTGACAGCTTTGCGGCGATGTTTGAGCGATCCGGTTTTGAAGTTGTGGGAATTTCGCCTGTGAGGCGTTTTTCGCTGAAGCAGCGCCGGATCTCGCAACTGACGGGCGGGCGCTTCGATCATATGTTGATGACGCAGATCGGCCTGGAAGCCGTGCGCCGATAAGTCAGTTTATCCCCGGCGTTCGACGTTGGCACCGCCAGCGGTAATGTCGTAGGTGCAGCGCAGCCTGATATTGCTATCTGATGGCGATAAAACCAGGTAGGGGCGACGATAGGCTGCCTCCCACAGTGCGTGGTCGTAATCCCAGATTATGACCCCCAGGTTCGAGCGGCCGATTTCCAGATCGATGTTTCGGGGCTTTGCCCACAACCGGTGCGAAGCATTTCGCGTTTGGTTGGCGCGGTCGGCCTGGCATGCGCGGATCGCGCGCTCACGGTAGGTTGCGATCAGCGCATTTGACGTAGCAGTCCGGTAGAGCTGGTTCTGGGTGAAGACCTTGGCGAGCGCCAGGGTTGCCAGAATGACGACGATTAATCTCATAACACGAGCACCGGGTTGGGGAATGCCGAACCGATTTCTGGGGCGGCATGGTTAAGGGGCTGTTAACGGGGGACTCGTGTTCCGTTTTGTCGCAGTTGAAATTGGTGTTGTACGAAAGTCTTGTCAGGCGGCCCATGCTGCGGCACAAGCATGAAGCCTGGTATGCCAAGAAAAACAACATTGGATTTGTCGAGGAGGAGCCTGCCCGATGAAAAAGCGCCTGCTGATTACGCGTCGTCTGCCCGATGCCGTCGAGGCCCGTGCGAATGCCGATTACGACGTCGTCCAGAATGAAGACGATCATCAGATGACGACCGATGAGATCGTCGAAAAAGCGACCGATGTGGATGCGCTGCTTATCACCATTACCGATAAGATGCGTGAAGACGTGATCATGGCGCTGCCCGAAAACATCAAAACCATCTCGACGTTTTCCATCGGCTTTGACCATATCGACCTAGAGGCGGCAAAGGCGCGCGGCATCAAGGTTGGCAATGCGCCGCACGGCGTCACGGTTGCGACGGCAGAGATTGCGATGCTGCTGATCCTTGGTTCGGCGCGGCGGGCTGGCGAAGGCGAGCAGATGATCCGGACGAAGAGCTGGCCGGGCTGGGCGCCGCTTCAGCTTGTCGGCCAAAGACTCGATGGCAAGAAGCTGGGGATTTTCGGGTTTGGCAAGATCGGACGGGCGCTGGCGCAGCGCGCGCGCGGCTTCGATATGGAAATCCACTACCACGATATCGTCAGGGCCAAGCCGGAGGACGAGCACGGGGCTATTTATCACGAGACTCTCGACAGCCTGCTGTCGATTTCGGAGTTCTTCTCGATTAACGCGCCGTCGCTTCCTGAGACGCGCTATTTCTTCAACAAGGAGGCAATCGAGAAAATGCCGCAAGGCGCGGTTGTGGTGAATTCAGCGCGCGGTGATCTGGTCAAGGATGACGACCTGATCGCGGCTCTGAAGTCGGGCCGGCTGTCCTATGCGGGTCTTGATGTTTTCGCCGGTGAGCCGGCCATTAATGAAGCGTATTACGATCTGCCCAATACGTTCTTGCTGCCGCACCTGGGATCGGCGGCGATCGAGGCGCGCAATCAGATGGGTTTTGAAGCGCTCGATAATGTCGACGCGGCGCTGGACGGCAAGGACATGCCGTTCGGGTTGACGTGATGGATGATGCTCTGGATCATTTCCGCCTAAGGCGGAATCGCATCGCCAGCTCACGCCCCCGCCCGCCCGGCTAAAACAGTCGTACCTTGTGACGGTCGGGCGGGAGCGTGGGTGATCTTGCCAACGCCAGAAGGGGTATAGCGGAAATTCAGCGACAATGAAAAAGGCGGCTCTTGGGGGAGAGCCGCCTTCTTCTTTCAGGGGACGTTACTACGTTCCGGGTCTTGGTTTTAGCCGCGGGTTATGATGACACAGCGGGCAAATGGGTTGCGGCCGGAGGCTTTGTGGTGGCCCAGTTGACGGCGGCATTTCTTCATGGCGCGCTTGCAGGCGCGGTGACCCCATTTCTTGCCTTTGATGCCGATCAGGCGCTTACCAAATCCACCGCGGGTCTTGGCTGCTGCAACGCATTTTCCCTTACCGTTGTAGCGCTTCTTGCCGTAGCCAAAGTATTTTGCGAACGGACCGGTGGGGAAATAGCCCTTGTTGCTCTTTTTGTACTTATAACCGGTGTTGCGATAGCCCTTGGGTTTCTTGACGACGATCACCTTGGTCGACTTGTTGCCGTTGCGCGAAGTGGAGGTGTGGCGGGTGGTCGTGATGACCTGATATTTTGTTTTCTTGACTGAGCGAGTGGTATTCGAAGTGGCTCGTGCGGTCTTGGTCGAGCGGCTCGATCTGCGATTTCGTGTTGTGCGGTCCCTGCGCGATTTTCTATCGCCGCGGGCCTTCTTATTTAAGCGATCACCTTTGCCGGCGCGGTCGCCTTTACCTGTGGCTGCATCTGCCGTCGCTGCGCCCATCATTGGAACGGATGCGGCCAGTACTGCTGCGAGTGCCAATCTTGCGAACATTTGCTCTCTCCCTGTTTGGCGCTCGGGGTTGAGCGCTTCGGACAAACAGACAATCGCAAAGTTGAGCTGAACGTTTTCTGAGCTGTTGCTTCATTTTCCGTTCACTTTGCCGGAACGGGCCGGAAATGGGGTTTTGTTGGCGCTGTGGAGGTCTTCAGCGTGGCCCCGTACAACATCGCGAGGGGGCCCTGGAACACTTCTGACAGGGGGCGAAAAAGTCACGGGCAGTTGTTTTAAGCGTCGCGATTAGTGGCTGTTGCCGTTGCCAGAACCATTGCCGTTGTTTTTGCCGGAGAAGGCATCGAGCCAGAAATCGTATGTGGCCATGAGGGCGGCGATGCCCAGCACGATTTTAAGCGAAATGCTGTCCACCCAGATGCCGACAATGGCGAGGAATGCGATAAAGAACCCGAGGGCTGAGAACGCGACGACCTGATCGTAGTAGCGTGGCGCAAACAGGCGGACGAGGATGATCGCCAGGAAAACGACGCCGAAATAAACAAGAACGTCGAGCAGGGAGAATCTTCCAAAAAGTCCGGGCATGGTGGGCCTCATGATTGGGCGGTTTGGGTTTCGTCTTCAAGGTGGTTGGCGAGCCATCGGGCGGTTCTGAGGAGGCGGCCGTCGTCCTGGCGCAGGCCGACCAATTGTACACCGACCGGCAGGCCGTCAATTTCGAGCAGCGGGGCGCTGATGGTGGGCATGCCCAGATAGGTCCACAGGCCGTTGAAAATCGGGGACCCTGTGATCCCTTCGCTCAACAGGGGGGCGGGACCGGGGGCTGCCGGGGTCAGGATCGCGGTGTAGGTTTCAAACAATTCGTCAAAGGCTTCATACGCCTTGTCGCGGGATGCCAGCGCTTCGATATAGTCGCGCACGGGGACGCGGGCGCCTTCGTCAAGGCGGGCGTTGAGGCCGTCTGACAGTTCCGATCTGCCCTTATCCTGCAAGGGTCCGTAGTAGGCGGCGTTTTCAGCGAGCTGGACGATGCGTTGCCATTCGATGACGTGATCGAGACCGGGCAGTTCTATTTCGTCGCAACTGGCGCCCAGGAACTCGGTCAGTTCATCGAATGCTTCGCGCATTGCGGGATCTGCGTATTCGTCCCAGGCGGGGGTCTTGATGAAGGCAAAGGTCGGGGGCATTGGCGGCGGTGATTTGGCGATGCTTGCAAGGCTGGGCTGGCTGCGCTCGTAGCTGACGGGGTCGTCAGGATCATGGGCTGACATGCAGTCGGTCAGAAGCGCCAAATCGTCGATTGACCGGGCCAGCACGCCTAGAGTGTCGAGGGTATGGGACTGCATCAACGCGCCGTTGCGCGATATCAGCCCACGGGTCGGCTTGAAGCCGTAGATGCCGCAATAGGAGGCCGGGCGGAGTACCGACCCCGCGGTCTGGGTTCCAAGTGCGCCAGGCACCATCAGGTCGGCGACGGCTGCTGCCGAACCGGCCGAAGAGCCGCCCGGCGATCGCTGCTTATCGAGCGGGTTCACGGTCTTTGAGGGCGTCAGCAGAGCCAGTTCGGTGGTGACCGTCTTGCCCAGTATGATGGCACCGGCCGATCGTAGCGCGGTGACGCAGGCGGCGTCCTTGCGGGTCAGGTTGCCGGCATAAAGCGGAGAGCCATTCTCGGTTGGATAGTCGCGGGTTTCGATGACGTCCTTGATGCCGATGGGGACGCCATGCAGCGGGCCGGTTCCGTTGCCGAAACCCCGCAGCTTGTCGGCGCGTCGGGCTTGCTCGAGTGCGTGTTCGGCGTTGACGTGGGCCCAGGCGCCGAGTTCAGCGTCATTGGCCTCAATGCGGTCGAGGAAGGCGGCAACTAGCGCTTCAGACGTCGTGGTGCCGTCGCGGATGGCGGCGGCAGCCTGGGTTGTCGTCAGCTTGATCAGATCTTCAGCTTTCAAGTCTTCATGTCTCCAGCTTCCCAGTCATCGGGCGGCAAGCCGCTCGTCTGGGTGTCGGGGCGGTCTTTCCCCAAAATACAAACACGTCTTCCTGCAACAGGCTATCGGGAACCTAGCAGGCAAGCATCCGGCATGACTGCTGGTGCTTCGCCTGTTGGCAGGCGCCCCGACCTGTGGGCAGGCCCCTGACCTGGTGGCAGGCCCCGACCTGGTGGCAGGCCCCCGACCTGGTGGCAGCCGCCCGAAGAGGCCTACGGGCGGCCAGCGTCCCTGCCCCAAGAAGCGCTAATGGCCGTAGAAATACTCCGGCAGGAACAGTGCGATGCCGGGGAAGATGTATAGCAGCGCCATCGAGATCAGCACCATGAACAGATAAGGCATCGTGCCTGAGAAGATCTGGGTGAGTTTGACATGGGGCGGCGCTATTCCTTTCAGGTAATAGGCCGCCATGGCCATGGGCGGGGTTAAGAACGATGTCTGCAGGTTAAGCGCTATGAGGATGCCGAAGAACAACGGATCGATCTGAAAGTGGCTCAACAAGGGTAGGAATATCGGTACGAAGATGATGATGATTTCCGACCACTCCAGCGGCCAGCCGAGCAGGAAGATGATCAACTGGGCCAAGATCAGGAACATGAAGGGCGTCAGGTCGAGCCCGATCACGAACTCCTTCACCAGTTGTTCTCCGCCAAGGTAGGAGAACACCGAGGAGAACGTCCATGAGCCGACAAACAGCCAGCACACCATGGCCGATGTTCGAACCGTCAGGTAGACGGACTCCTTCAAGCGATCCCATGTCAGCGCGCCATAGGCGGCTGCCAGTAAAAGCCCGCCCAGCGAGCCGACGGCGGCTGCCTCCGATGGGGTTGCAAGTCCGAAAAGAATTGCACCGAGCACCGACAATATCAGCAGCGCCAGGGGTACGAAGGATGTCAGCAGCAGCCAGTAGAGCCTCCAGCCCTTGATGTCGGGCATGTCCTCGTCTCGCGGTGGCGGGGCAAGGGCTGGATTAAGCCAGGCGCGGCCTATGATATAGACGAGGTAGAGTCCAGCGAGCATGAAGCCCGGGATGAAGGCTGCCGCGTAAAGCTTGACGACGGAGACGTTGGTGGTTGCGGAATAGACGATCAGCATGATCGAAGGCGGGATGAGAATCCCCAAACAGCCGCCAGCACAGATGACGCCGGAAGCGTAACTGACGTCGTAGCGGGCTTTGAGCATTTGCGGGAAGGCGAGCAGCCCCATCAACGTGACGACGGCGCCCACGATGCCGGTGGCGGTTGCGAATAGTGCGCAAGTGATAAGGGCTGCAACGGCCATCGATCCGGGCAGGTTGCGGGCGGCGATCTGAAGGGTTGTGAACAGACGGTCGACAATATTGGAGCGCTCGACGATGTAGCCCATGAATAAGAACAGGGGGATCGCGGTCAACACGTCGGATGACATCACCGAGTAGGTCTGGTTGACCAACAAATCGAAGATGCGGTTGTCGAGGTAGGCGAAGATGCTATCGGGGTCGAGGCGGCTGGCGTCGAAGTAGGCGTAGTAGCCAAAGATGACGCCCATCGCCATCAGCGTGAAGGCAATTGGAAAGCCGAGCAACACGACCAGGATGAACAGCCCCAGCATCAATATGGCGACTTGAGGTTCCGTCATTTGCCGTCTGCTCCCTTTTTGTCTTCGTAGTCTTCTTGCAGGCGGACGTGGTCTTCTGCCTGGTGTTTCAGGACCGTTTCAAGTTCTTCGACGTCTGCTATTTTCTCAGGCCACTTGCCCTCGCGAATGCATAAAATGCAGCGGCAAACCTGGGCGGTGCCTTGCAGGAACAGGAGGGCGCCGGCGGCGGGGATGATCAGTTTGAATTGCCAGATGGGCACGTCGGCGGGGCTCATGGATGAAACTTCCAGGTAGCGGAAGGAGCGGCCGGCGTATTTCCAACCGGCGATCATCAAGGCGATGACGCCGGGGAAGAAGAAGATGAAGTAGAGGAACAGTTCCAGGCGGGCCTGGGTCCTGGGCGACCACGTTCGAAAGAAGACGTCGCCGCGGACATGGCTGTCGCGGGCAAGGGCATAAGCACCGCCCATCATGAACAGTGTGCCATACATCATGTAGCTGACATCGAAGGCCCAGGCAGTCGGATCGCGCAGAACGTATCGCACGAACACCTCGTAGCCGACGCCAAAGATCATCACCATGATGCACCAGGCGAAGGCGTGGCCGACCCAGGTCGAGAATTTATCGACTGTTTCTATGTAGCGTTGCACTGGAAGTTCCCGTCCCCTGGATTACCGTTATTGGGCCCGCCACTTTCAGTCAATCAATCGCCCGGAAGTCAGCAACGCCGGCATCGCGTCATTGCGCTTGGCCGGGTTTCCAGACATCTGGGTCGACGTTGGCGATTGGTAATCCGTCACTTGAAGAGAATGCGTCGGCGGAGCCGATAGCGGGTCCGCCGAACGCTTGTGTCCTGGACCAGGAGACTTTGCAAACCACGGTCGGTTTGCGGCCCCCGGTCCATTTTTAACGCCGATCAGATGTGGGCCATTAGCCCTTCTTCAGCTTGCCTGGGAAGTAGTGGTCGAAGGCGAGCTCATAGTCGGCTGCGTTGGTGAGATAGTAGAACGCTACGCGCTCAGCCCATTCGCGCTGGCTGTCGACGACCTTCTTGAAGAAGGCGTCTTTTTCCAACTTGGCGAGGACTTTGTCCCAGCTTGCCAACTGCGCCTTCATGACGGTGGTGGGCGTGCGGTGAACGTTGACCTTGTCTTCGTTCATCAGGCCCTGGAGGTCTTTTGAGTAGCTGTCGAGAGCCATTCTGTAGTTGGCTGTCGAGGCTGCTTCGGCGCCGTATTCGCAGATGGCTTTGACTTCCTCGGGCAGCGATTCAAACTTCTTCTTGGAGAAGATGATTTCGAAGAACTCGGCAGCCTGGTGATAGGAGCCGAGCATGTAGTCCTTGGAAACGTTCTGGGCGCCGAACTGGCGGTCGGAGGTTGGGTTGTTGAACTCGAAGGCTTCGATGACGCCGCGCTCAAGGGCTGGGATGATTTCGCCGCCTGGAAGCTGCGTTACCTTGAGGCCCATGCCCTGCATAATATCGGTTGCCAGGCCAACGGTGCGATACTTCAGGCCCTGCATGTCGTCGGCGGACTTGATTTCCTTCTTGAACCAGCCAAGTGGCTGAGTTGGCATCGGCATGGCAAAGAAGCCAATAACGTCGAGGCCGAGAATGTCCTGGGTCAACTCCTTGTAGAGCGCCTTGCCATCGTCGGTCTGGATCCAGGCCAGCATCTGGGTGGCGTCGCAACCGAGAACAGGACCGGTTCCAAACAGGGAGGCTGCCTTGTTCTTACCGTACCAATAAGCGGTCACGGTATGTGCGCAATCGATGATGCCATCCGAGCAGGCGTCTTGCACCTGGAAGGCTTTGACGACCGCGCCTGATGGGAGAAGGTCGAACTTGAGACGGCCACCGGCCATCTTTTCGCAGCGCTCGACGTATTGCTTGGCCATGTCCTGGAAGATCGAGTTGGCACCCCAGGAGCTTTGCATTTTCAGGGTGATGGTTTCTGCGCGCGAAACGTTCGGCATCGCCACAGTGCCGACGGCTGCGGTTCCAGCAGCAACGGCGCTTCCTTTCAGAAAGCGGCGGCGATTGACCGTCTTTGAATCGATCTTGGACGTCATATGAAGTGTCTCCCTGGTTATTTCGAATGCTAAACCGTTAGTCCGCCGTTCCTCCGGCGGGCCGGTGTTGCGTTATTATTTCATGGCGTCTTGGCTGCATGTGATTGGGTTTTTTGAGCCGGCGGGTCCCACCTGCTCGTTTCGGTGGCGGTTGTCGGATCGGAGCTGGTTTAACCCTTCGTCGTATGCAAGACCCCGGGTGAGCCTAGTTGTCGCAGCTTGAAACGTAAATGGCTTTTTAACGGGAAGGCTGCGTTTTGGCCCTGATCGGGCTTGAATTTCTGTGTTTCGCATCCGGCAACAACATTGCTGCGCTGCAGCAACCGCCAGTCTCGTTGTTGGCTCCAATTTGCAGTTCCCATTCCGCACGTGAGGCTTTGTCGGATAAAGCGCACGGGGCGCGCGGTTTTGTACTTTTGACGGAGGCGGCGGCCTGCGCTATGCCCCACGTTCCAAGCACTCATCTGTTTGCCTGCGCGCGGCCCGATCGGGTCTGATGCGCGGTCGCCGCCAATCCTTCCACTTGCTCCGGGGACGCATACGCATGTCGAACACGCCTTATCACGCCGGTCGCCATTTCCTGCAAATTCCAGGACCGACGCCGGTTCCAAGCCGTATCGAGCAGGCGATGATCCGCCCGATCATGGATCATCGCAGTGCTGAGTTCGCAGAGTTCTCCTCGCGACTGCTGCAGTCCTTGAAAGGCGTGTTCAAGACGGAAAACCCGGTCATCATGTTCCCGGCCTCGGGGACGGGAGCCTGGGAAGCGGCGCTGACGAACACGCTTTCGCCGGGCGACAAAATCGTGATGTTTGAGACCGGCCAGTTTTCCATGCTCTGGCAGGTGATGGCCAAACGGCTGGGGCTTGATGTCGACTATATCGAGTCGGATTGGCGCATCGGTGTTGACGCGCAGGCGATTGCCAGACGGATCGAGGCGGACAAGGCCCACGAGATCAAGGCGGTTGCCGTCGTTCATAACGAGACCGCAACGGGTTGCTGCTCGCCCGTTGACGAGGTTCGAAAAGCGCTTGATGCATCCGGCCACCCCGCCTTGTTGATGGTCGATACCATTTCCTCGCTGGGCTGCGTCGACTACCGGCATGATGAGTGGGGAGTCGATGTCACGGTTTGCGGTTCGCAAAAGGGGTTGATGCTGCCGCCAGGGCTGTCGTTTACCGCTGTCAGCGACAAGGCGCTTGAAGCTTCCAAGTCGGCAAAGCTACCGCGCGGATTCTTCTCGTGGGAGGACATGCTGGGGCCGAATGCCAACGGGTTTTACCCCTATACGCCGGCGATTACGCTGATGTACGGCTTGGAAGAAGCCATCAAGATGTTGAACGAGGAAGGTCTTGAAAACGTCTTCGCCCGCCATGCGAAATTGGCGCGCGGCACACGTGCTGCGGTGGCTGCGTGGGGATTGGAGAACCAATGTTCGGATGCCAGGTATTATTCGAATGCGGTAACGTCGATCCGCATGCCGGAAGGTCACAGCGCGGACCGGTTCCGCAAAATCGTGTTGGAGAACTTCAACATGTCACTGGGGGCCGGGCTGACGAAGGTTGCTGACAAGGTGTTCCGGATCGGGCACTTGGGCGATACCAACGAGCTGACAATCATCGGGGCGCTGGGCGGCGTTGAGATGGGTCTGGAATTGGCTGGTGTTCCCCATAACAAGGGCGGCGTGCAGGCGGCGATGGCGGAATTTGCCAAATCCATCGGCGTTGAGCCGGCCAAGGCTGCTTAGCCCTGCCAATATCGCCCACCAACTTTTTTAACGGCCGCTGGCAATTATCTGTCAGCGGCCGTTTTGTTTGTTTGCGTCTGCGGCGAGGATTGAGACTGTTTCACGTCGAAACCGAGTTTTTCCAGCCGGCTCCGGATGGCACCCGTCGTTCGGCGGTGACGTTCGGCAAGCGCGGGAATGCCGGCACCTGAGCGATATCCACGCATCAGGGCGTTATCTTCGTCGAGGTTCCAGGGTGCTCCGGCATTTGCGGCCAGTCGTGCGCGGGTGACTTCCAATCGTCGTTGGCGCTGGATTTCATGGTGCAGGGCCTTGCTGGCAGCGTACAGCGAGCGGATGACATCGGGCTCCTGGCAGATATGCTTGTCAGGCAGCGGCTCACCATCAACGGGATTGCGTCCGGCGGCCAGTTCATCAATGATCTTCAGGGCCTCTTGCGGGTCCATTAATGCCCCCATAAAAAATACTCATTGCCGCGGATTATAGCTTGGCCGGGCGGGTTGAAAAGGCATGGAGAGCGGAAATTATGCAATCGGCGGTTTATGTGTTCGATGCTTACGGCACGCTGTTTGATGTTCACTCGGCGGCAGCGCGGCATGCCGGCGCGATCGGTGAGCGATGGCAGGCGTTGTCGGACATCTGGCGAACCAAGCAACTTGAATATACCTGGGTGAGGTCGCTGGCGGGCAAGCCATGCTCGTTCTGGCAGGTGACCGAAGACGGGCTTGATTTTGCGGCTCAGTCGGTCGGCGGATTGGACCGGGAGTTGCGCGATGAGCTGCTGGCGGCTTACCGGCAACTGGATGCCTATGATGAGGTCGCGGACGTATTGGCGGCGCTGAGGTCGCAAGGCTCACAGGTTGCCATTCTGTCAAATGGCGATCCGCAGATGCTGGTTGATGCGGTCAGGTCAGCGGGGCTCAAGGGTGCTTTCGACGCTGTGATGTCTGTTGAATCTGCCGGCATATTCAAGGTCGCCCCGCCGGCCTATCAATTGGTGCTGGACCGGTTCGGGGTTGCGGCTGGCGAGGTGTCCTTCCAATCGTCAAACCGTTGGGATATCGCAGGCGCGAAGGCGTTCGGGTTCAAGACCGTCTGGATCAACCGCGGCGGCAAACCGGATGAATATTTCGACCTTCCCGCCGACAGGACCGTCGCTGATCTTACCGCGATTGTTGATACGAATGTTTGATGCCCATCAAAGACGGGCTGGTGACTATCGTTGATTATCGAGCCTTGAAACGTTCCAGCGCGAAAGCGCCAACGCGAGGTTTGATAGCATGTACCAGCATATTCTCATCGCGACGGACGGTAGCGAACTGGCCAACAAGGCTGTGCCACATGGACTCGAATTGGCGAAGCTGGCGGGGGCCAAGGTAACGGCACTAACGGTTCGCCCGCATCTGGATGATTTCGTTGCCGAAGGGGTCGTCATCAGCGTCAGCGAGGACGAGTTGGAGTCCTTCAAGAAGGAAATCGACCACCATCTGGATTTCACCCGTGCGGCGGCGAAGGAGGCTGGCGTGCCGCTGGAGACGATCCAGGTTGAAAGCGGCGAGACGTGGAAGGCGATTGTCGAGGCTGCCCGGGATAACAAATGCGATCTGATCATTATGGCCAGCCATGGTCGGCGCGGTTTGTCGGCGTTGATTTTCGGTAGCGAAACCCAGGGTGTGCTGACGCACTCGGACATTCCGGTTCTCGTCTATCGGTAATGTGGCTGTTTGGGGCTGCCGGGCGCAGGCTTCCGGTGATTTTTTCGCAGAAAAAATGCACCTGCCGCTGAGATGTTTCGACTCGATGAAAGGTCGCACTCGCTTTGCTGAAGCAAAGCGCAAGACTTCCCAAGGTCGTGTTGGGGCATTTTTCACCAACACTTCCCAAGGTCGTGTTGGGCCGTCTTTCGCCAACACTTCCCAAGGTCGTGTTGGGCTAGAGCGGCCAGACCAACAGGATCATCGGGACGCCGACGGCGACGACGATGATCTCCAGGGGCAGGCCCATGCGCCAGTAATCGCCGAAACGATAGCCGCCCGGACCCATGATCAGCGTATTGTTCTTGTGCCCGATCGGCGTCAGAAAGGCGCAGCTTGCAGCCACCGCCACCGCCATCAAGAAGGGGTCAGGGCTGACGCCAAGCGAGCGAGCAACCTCCACGGATATGGGGGCTGCAACAAGTGCCGTGGCGGTGTTGTTGAGTACGTCCGACAGCGTCATCGTCAGCGCCATGATTATGGTCAGGACGGCCCAGGGGGGAAGCCCTTGAGAGACGTCGACAATGCTTTGTGCGAGCACTTTTGAAGCACCTGATGATTCAAGTGCAGCGCCGATCGGGATCAACGAGGCAATGAGGACGACGACGGGCCACTCGATGGTTTCATAGAGTTCCTTCAACGGCACGATGCCAAACAGCGTGTAGAGCACGCAGACCAGGGCGAGCGCGATGGGAAGGTAGAGGAAGCCGAAGCTCGATGCGGCGATTGCGGCGGCAAACAGGGCGGCGGCAAGCAGCGCCTTGTTGGTGTTCTTGACTTCAAGGCCACGCTCGGCGAGCGGGACGATGCCCATATCCTCGATGAACGACCTGGTGCGCTCCTTGGGTCCAAGCAACAATAAAACGTCGCCGACGGCCATCGATTCCCGCCTGACGCGCTTTTGCAGGTTGCGGCCTTCACGCTGGATGCCGACCAGCCAGATGCCGTGGTTGTCGAACAAGCTGAGACTGTTGGAAGAGCGCCCTTCCACGCGCGAACCCGGCCTGACAACGGCTTCAACCAGGTCGAGGTCGGCGCCCTGCAATTTCTCGCGTTGATGGTCTTTGTCGACGTAGCCCAGTTTGTGTTCGGCAACGAAATCGTCGAGGTGTTCGGCGGCGGCTTCAACAATGAGGATGTCGCCCTCGACGATTCTAGTCCAGCCGGCGCGCTTGTTGATGTAGCCGTGTTCCTGAATGACGTTGAGGATCTTGACCTCGCTCTTGTCGGCGGCCTTTTCGGCATCAACCAACTGCATTCCGGCGAAATCGGAGGCTTCCCCAACGGTGAGTTCTGCGATGTAATCGTTCAGCTTGAAGGTGTCACCGCCGGTGTCGGCGCGTCCAGCCGAACTGGGGATCAGTCGCCAGCCGATCAAGGCGACGAAGGCTATTCCGACGGCGGCGCAGACAATGCCGACAGGGGTAAAGTCGAACATGCCGAAGGGTTCGCCCAGTTCCTTTTCGCGGTAAGTCGAGATGATGATGTTGGGCGGAGTACCGATCAGCGTGACGAGGCCGCCCAGGATGGTGGCGAACGACAGCGGCATCAGCGTCCAGGCGGGCGATCTTTTTGCTTTCCGCGCCGCGCTGATATCGACGGGCATCAGGAGTGCGAGGGCGCCGACGTTGTTCATGATGCCTGACAACAGGCCGCCGACGCTCGACATTACGGCGATATGGATGGGCACCGAGCGGCCAG
Organism: Alphaproteobacteria bacterium; assembly: GCA_022600345.1. Taxonomy (GTDB): domain Bacteria; phylum Pseudomonadota; class Alphaproteobacteria; order Rhizobiales; family Hyphomicrobiaceae; genus Filomicrobium. Next base: position 21,857 of record JAHZKP010000096.1, read on the forward strand.
CCGACGTCAGGTGGCGGGCGATGAAATCAACGGCGCCGGATGATGACAACCCGTGGCTGACGATCAGCACCAGTGCGATGATCATGGTGGCGGGGTGGCCGAACCCGGCAAAGGCGTCTGACTTTGGCACCGCGCCGATGATGACGGCTGCAACGAGTGCCGCGAAGGCCACCAGATCATAGCGCCAGCGGCCCCAGACCAGCAGAACCAGAACGCCCAGGAGGATGCCGAGCACCTTCATCTGGTCAAGGGTGAACGGGAGATTTGCCATATCAATCATGGCGCGGAGTGTTGCCGCAGGAGGGGCATTGCCGCAAGTCCGAAATCACGCAGGCCGTTGAAAACCCGTTAGCGGCCACGTTGGGGCCAATTTGGCCAGCGTCAGCGCTCGATCGTTACTTCCCAGCCGTGGCTGACGCAGCGGGCCCCGATATCGACGGGTCCGAGGCTGAAGACCTTGTCGCAGGACAGGGTGGGTCCGTCCTTGAGCCGGGTTGCGCTATCGGAAAGCTTCATGCCGGCGCCCGAACTGATGACGAGGAAGTATGCCGGGTGGCGTTCTGGAACGGTTGCCCGACCTTCTGGTTGCCAGAAGATCAGTCCCAGTCCCAAGAATGCAAATGCTAACAGCGCGAGTGCAGTGCGCTCAATCCACGGCATGGCATCAAATCCCTCTGGCCCGTAATGAGATCTGCAACCCGGGCAACTGAACGCGCGTTGGGTTCTGCAATCATCTCTTGGGGGTCAAAGGGTAGCGATTCGTTTCGTTGCGTCTTGTATGGATCGGGTGGCAGCGTCGCTTCGCAGTGGGCATATGGCCAAGATGCTACATATACCCAATGCGAGTGGCGAGATTGCACGCGGCGCATTGAGCGCCAATTCGCAATCAGCGGCCGCGGAAGCCGGCGGCAGCAAGTGTGACCTTGCAGCGGGTGCCCAGTTTCATGAAGTTGCGGCGCACACAGCGCTTGACGCCTGAGATGGTCGGCTTCTTGCCGATGCAAAGGCGGCGGACGTCCTTTTCACAGGCGGCCCGCATCTGTGGTGTCACTTCCTTGGGAAGCTTGAAGTTTTCAGCGGCTGCCGAAGTCGAGAAAATGGCGGCGGCCAGTGCAATTATGCTGAGACATTTCATTGTCGGCCCTCGTTGGTTGTTCGAGTTGGCCGTTTCTATAAGGCTGTGGGGGTGCCAACAATTGGGCGAAATGTTGCAGTGCGGCATGCAACCACATGGATGACTTCGACGGGTCGCTGCAAAGCCCCGCCAGGGGGGGCTGCGGGCCGGGGAGACGCCTTGACGGCAGGCTTTGAGAATGCCGTTTATGGTTACTATTTCATTACCGGTATTTCGAATTGGGCACCGTCCTTGATGCCACTTGGCCAGCGCGAGGTGACGGTTTTGGTGCGGGTATAAAAGCGGATGGCGTCGGGTCCGTGCTGGTTGAGATCGCCAAAGCCGGAGCGACGCCAGCCGCCGAATGTGTAGTAGGCCAGCGGAACCGGGATTGGAACGTTTATGCCGACCATGCCGACCTCGACCTTTGAGGCGAAGTCACGGGCGGCATCGCCGTCGCGGGTGAAGATGGCGACACCGTTGGCGTATTCGTGGCTGTTGGCCAGATTTATCGCTTCATTGTAATCGGCAGCACGGACCATGGAGAGGACCGGACCAAAGATTTCCTCGCGATAGATGCGCATGTCGGGGGTGACGCGGTCGAACAGGCAGCCGCCCATGTAGAAGCCGTTCTCATAGCCCTGCATCGAAAACTCGCGTCCGTCGACGACCAGTTCGGCGCCTTCGTCGATGCCGGTGGTGACGTAGCCCTTGACGCGTTCCAGGTGGGCCTTGGTGACCAGCGGACCGAAGTCCGCGTCGAGGCTGGTGGACGGGCCGACCTTGAGGCTTTCGATGCGGGGAACGAGGCGCTCGCGAAGCTGGCTTGCTGCCTGTTCGCCGACGGGTACGGCGACCGAGATTGCCATGCAGCGCTCGCCAGCCGAGCCGAAGGATGCCCCGATGAGGGCGTCGACTGCCTGATCCATGTCGGCATCAGGCATGACGATCATGTGGTTCTTGGCGCCGCCGAATGCCTGAACACGCTTGCCGGTGGTAGCGCCGCGCGAATACACGTACTGGGCGATATCAGACGAGCCGACGAAGCCGACGGCAGCGATTTCGGGATCGTCGAGGATGGCGTCGACGGCTTCCTTGTCGCCGTTGACAACGTTGAATACGCCGTCGGGCAGGCCGGCTTCCTGGAACAGTTCGGCCAGGCGCAAGGGCACGGTTGGATCGCGTTCGGAGGGTTTCAGGATAAAGGCGTTGCCGCAGGCGATTGCAGGTGCGGCTTTCCATAAGGGTATCATGGCGGGGAAGTTGAACGGCGTGATGCCGGCGACAACGCCGAGTGGCTGGCGCATGGAATAGATGTCGATGCCCGGACCGGCGTTTTCGGTGTATTCGCCCTTCAGCAGATGCGGGATGCCGATTGCGAACTCGGCGACTTCCAGGCCGCGCTGAACGTCGCCCTTGGCGTCGGGAATGGTCTTGCCGTGCTCGCGGGCGAGCAGTTCGGCCAGTTCGTCCATGTGGGTGTTCAAAAGGTCGACGAAGCGCATGAAGACGCGGGCACGGCGCTGGGGATTGGTGTTTGCCCAGTCGATCTGGGCGGCCTTGGCGACCTTTACGGCGGCGCGCAGTTCGTCGGTGCTGGCGAGCGGTACGCGGGCAATGATTTCTCCGGTCATCGGCTGGTAGACATCGCCAAATCGCCCCGACGTACCGGCCTCATGTTTGCCGCCGATAAAGTGGGTGAGTTCATTTGCTGGCATAGGACGTTTCCTTGGTTTTTTTTGATTTTTTATTATGTGTTTGCCGGGATTTGTCGTGAGGTTCGCGGCTCTGCCACCTTAACTGAAGGGGCTTACAATGGCAGATTTTCGAATGGCGCGGGATGTTGTCGCAATGAGGTCGCCGGTTCAAGGCGACGACAACCTTGGCGGTTGCCGCCTGAACGATTGAGGAGCGGCTGCGGACCTGATGGCGGTGCTGGGTGTGTGGTCAATCAGGAGCCGTCGGTGGCGGCAAATCCGACGTTCGCCAGAATCTCGGGCAGGATTTCGTTGATGCGCACGGAATCGACATCGTCCTTGTGGAGGACTTCGGCTGCGCCTGCGGCCATCAGGTCGAGACGGCGCTTGCGTGTCGCGACGCCGGAAATCACAACGATCGGTCCTTCGTATCCAACTCGGCGCAGGAAGGGGATGGAATCGTTGGCGCGGTCATTCGATAGCTCAAGGTTATCATCAAGCAGGACCAGCTCGGGATGGCCTTTCATCACTTCATCGATGGCCGCTGATAACGTGGAGGCATCTCGAATTTTGAGGTCGTAGCCATGCAGCAGGTGAAGCGTGGCGCGCAGCCGCTTGATGTCGCGGCTCTCGTCATCGACGATCAGGACGTCTTTCAATTTGGGCAGGTCGCCAACGGACTTGTTGAGGCCGCTCTTCTTGTCGAGGAAATCCCCACCTGACGTAGACGATGACGCGGTCATGCCGGTTTCTCCTCATGGAAGTGACTGGTTATTGTTAAGAGCTGTCGTCGTTCGAAAAGCGCATTTGCAGGCCGTGCTTTGCGTTTTTCTGAACGGCTCTTGTTGTTACAGAAAACAACGCCCGCCGCAAACTTGCCATTCGTTTGTTATTGGCGGATCAATTCGCCGCGCCTGGGGGCTGGTGAGTGGGCCATGAAATCGAGAATTGACTGCCGCGGGCGGTGCCTGGGTCGGAGGCCAAAGTCAGTTTTCCGCCGACGCTTTCCACCGTTCGTTTGACGAATGCGAGGCCCATGCCGTGGGAGAGGTCGTCATTGGGGAGGTACTGGCCATCGCCATCGAGGCGATAGCTGCGGAATGGGAAGAACACGGCATCCTGGCGTCCCAGCGGAATGCCTGGGCCGTTGTCGGCGACCGTTATGTTGAGGTGTTCGCCTTGTTGCGTTCCGGTGATCTCAATCCAGCCGTCCGATTTCAGGTCGTGATGCTTGATGGCGTTGTCGATCAGGTTGCGCAAGACAAGATCGAGGGGCGCGATGTAGGTGGTCAATTCGGGCCAATCGCCCTGGATCTTTATCGCGAAGCCATCGGGGCAAGGCAGGGAAGCAACGATGTCGCCGATCAACTGCCTGCTGTCGATGACTTCCAGAGCATCCTTGTTGCGGCCCAGGCTGGCATAGTCGAGCAGTTGGGAGAGCATTGTCGACATGCGCCGCGATTGGCCTTTTAGCGCTGTGCAGGCCTCGTGAATCTTCTCAGGGTTGGCCTCTTCAACGCCCTGTTCCACATCATCGGCCAGGTAGCGAAGAATGCGCATGGGAGCCTTGAGGTCGTGCGAGATGATGGAAGCGTAGTCTTCAAGGTCGCGGTTGCACAGTTCAAGTTCAGCATTCGCCTTTTCAAGTTCGAGCTTTTGCTGCTCGATTTGTTCCAACAGCATGCGCCGGTCGCGTTGCAGCCGGGCGACGGCGACATCGGTGGTCGATTGGTGGCTGGCACGGGTGATGAGCAAGAGGAAGGCGCCGGTGGCCTGGTCGGCCTCACCGGACATGCCGGCGGGATCAGTTGAACGGTCAGGCGTTTCCGAGGCGTGCCGGAAGACGGATATGTCAATGCGCGGGCGTGCTTCATCGGGTGAAGCAACAAGAAGGATGCCGGGCAATTCAAACGATGTGACGCCATCAGAGGGCAGGGCGTGGATGTCGTCTTCATAGTCGGCAAGGATGGGCATGCCGGCATGCATGGGTTCGCCGATTTCCAAACGCGATGCCAGTTCTCCGAAGCGCCCGGTGACGATAAGTTGCGCGTCGAGCCAAGCCAATCCGTAGATGCCGTTGCGCGCCAACAAAAGGCTGGCGCTGAACAGGGGGGCGGGTTGTGGGTTGGACATCATTGTTGGTGCGTTTTCCAGGCTACAGGCCGCGCCGCTGGATTGTGTCGGCTGCTGCGTGAAATGCGGTTTCGACATTCTGTCCGGTTTTGGCGCTGGTGTGAAAGACCGGGGTGTCGATTGCAGGCAGCGAGGGCAGGGCGGTGTATTGGCCATCGGCTGTTTCTTCTATCAGATCGGACTTGTTCAGCAGCAGGAACAACGGTCGGCCCGGCCGGGCCTGCCGCCAACCGGAGGCCAAGGCGCCCATGGCACTCAGCGTTGCTGGTCGGGCAGCGTCGCCGACAATCAGGGCGGCAGCGGCATTTTTCATATAGACGCTGGAAAAGATGGTTTCACCGAAGTTGCCATCGGTGTCCCAGATCAGCAACGTCATCGCCTCGCGGCTTGCGGTTTGTTCCAGCTTGTGGGTGTAGATCTCAACGTTGATCGTCGGCATGTAATTGGTGCCGAATTTGCCGTGCACGAAACGGTTGACGAGGGACGTTTTGCCAACGCCGATTTCGCCCAGAAGCATGATTTTGCGTGCGGTCACTCGTGTTCCATTTCCGCGGTCGGGTGCAGCTTAAGTTGCCCGCCATCTCAGGATGTGGCCGGTTATTGGCGGGGCGCAATGAATATCACTGATGAAGCACAATCGTCGTTTCGGTTGCATCCCCGAAACCGACACGGTCTTTCAATGCAATCAGTGTGCTTCGCAAGATTATTCTCCCACGAAGCCGATCTCGAATTCAACCCGACGGTTCGGGCTCGATTCGCCAACGACGGTTGAAATATCCTTGGCGTCGACGCGGCCGATCGCAACGAGGCGGCGGGCGGGAATTCCCCGAGAAACAAGCGCGCGCTTGACGTTATCGGCGCGGTCCTGGGAGAGGGGTGAATTTTGGCGGCTGTTGCCTTTTTCATCGGTGAAGCCGACGACGCGAACAGTGACGTTGGTGGCCTTCATCAGTCTGGCCAGTTCATCAAGGTGGGCTGACGCGGTCCTTGGGTTGCGGAAGCGGGCACCGGTTGAAAAGAAGATGGCGTGGCTTTGAGTCCAGGCGGCCAATTTCTCGCGGGGCGTTGGTCCTGTTGCTTTTACGACGACCGGCGGCGGTGGTGGCGGAGGCTTGATCGAAGAAGCTTGAGAAAGTGCCGCGACAAGCGTTGCGAATTGTTCAGTCTGGACGGCCATTGCTTCGGCTTCCGAGACGAGGGAATTGCCCGCCGTTGTTGATGGCGGGGCCGATGGCTGGGATGACCGTGTGCCGGCTTCATTGGTGGCAAGCAGGCCGGACAACTGCAAGGCCTGTTGCGCCAGGGATGAGCGCAATGCTGCGAGGCGTTCGATGAGAGGGCTGCTTTCGTCAAGCTTGCCACCGGGGGCTGCCTCATCCAACAGCGTCTGCAATTCGCCTTTCACAGTCGCGGCGGCCTGGCGGGCGGACTCGACGATTTGCCGGTCGCCGGCATCGGTGACGTTTTGCTGCAACTGGCTGAGATCGGGGGGCAGCATTTCCAGCCGGGCGATGGTGCGCTGGGTGCTGCGCTCGAAGGCCTGGCGCTCAAGGCGCTGGCTGAGGGCGGATAGATCCTGTTTCAGTCCGGCGATCTGGGGCGTTGCATCGGGGCCTGTTGGAACCACCGTCAGTTGATCGTCCACCGTCGTTCCCGACAGGCGGTTCTCAAGATTGGCGATTATTTCGGACTTGGCGGATTGGGACGGGGCGAGGCCGGCCAGCGAGATGCCGGTTCCATAATCGGCAACCGTCAGGCGGACGGGATATCCGCGCATGGACTGGGTTTCAGAAATGACGGTGTTGGCGCGCTCGCGGACCCATTCGGTCGTGGCGTATTTGTATCCAGCCCATGCCAGCCAGCCAGCCAGAAGCAGCGCCAGCAGCCAGCCGAGCAACTTCATGATCAGCCAGCCGGAATTGTCGGCTTCGACCTCGCGGCGGATATCGTCGACGCGGGTTTCGATGCCCTCGGCGACTTCGGACAATAGCCCGGTGCGGCGCGTCTCCGAAGACGCGCTCGTTGCCAGTTCGTCCCACTGGTCGTGCTGGCGTTCGAGTGCGGCGATGAATTCCTCGTCGACGATGCGCTCGACCGTGGCGTTGGAGACGCCTGAACACTTGGCGGCCAACAACAGGCGCGGAGAGGCGCGAAGGTATACCTGGGCGGAATTCAGGTCGATTTGGCGAAGCGTCGAAGCATCGTCGTTGAAGGCTTCGAGTGAAAACTCGTTGATGGCTGTCAGGATGCCACTCATAACCTGATCGCGGTCGGGCGACCCTTCGACGTCGGGCCAGCGGGCGATCAATTCGCCTGAACCGCGGCGGATCAGATAGAGTTCCTGGACGTCGAGATCCTGGGAGCGGGCAAGCGCCAATTCGGCCATCGATCGGCCGGTCATCAGGCTTTGAACGCGCAGCATCGACGGGTTGGCCGTCAACTGGCGATTGATGCGTTCGGTGACTTCGCGCATGGCGCTGGCGACGTAGGCCTGCACCAGACGGCCCGTGATCGGATAGAGGGCTTCGACGAGTTCGTCCTGGCTCTCGTGGATTTCACGCTTGATGGTGCGCACGACCAGGGGTGCGATGGCTTCGGAAAGCTGGTCGTGGCGTTCGACTTCGGCTTTCGCCAGGGACTGATCGAGAACGGTTGCGACGCTTGTAGTAAAGCGTTCCTGGGTGCCTGCCCGCTCAAAGACCTCGTCGAGTTGCTGCTTTACTTCGCGGCGGAACGATTCTTCTGAAATGGCGATGCGATTGAGATCGCGGGCGAGTGCGCCGCGTTGGTCGGTGCCGACTTTGGCGACCGCCTCGATGCGCCGCTGGAGGTCTGTCAGGGCGCGGGATTCATTTTCAAAGAGCAGCTCTTTGAGCTTGGCTACACCGTTGGACATGATGGCTTATATGGTTCCTGTGGCCCCATTGAATTTGTACGCCAAGGGATTCTAACGAGAACGCCGCCACTCGGCCAGAGCATTCGGGCGGGTTGGCCGAGACGTCGATCTGGCAGTTATACCGGTGGCCGGGCGCAGGCCGTGACGTTTCGCTATCCGCGCAAGGATGGGCGGTTAGATCCGCGAGATCTTCTTGATATGGGAGCCAAGGTCGGAAATACCCTGGGCCAGTTCGTCAAAGGCTGCACGGCGTTCGCCTGCGACTTCGCCCGAGAGGGCTTCGATGCGGGCCTGCATGGCGTCGAGCCGGCGCGAGATGTCGGTTTCCAGGGTGCGAAGTTGGGTTTCGATGGCGGTCAGGCGATCCTCGGTGCGGCGGAGATCTTCTCCCACCAGGATATCGCGGACCTGCTGCATCTTCTCATCGTTGACTTGCCGTTGAGGTGCGCCGGTTCGAAGGGCGTCGAGGGACGTGGCGGTCATGACGGTACTCTTACTGTGGATGCTACAAATTTTATCGGCTCGTCGCTGCAACAGCCCTTGGGCGGCCTATAATCGATACCGCCGGTGGGGCCTGGGAACGGCTTTTGGCTGCTACAAGCCGACTGTCAGCGTTGGCGTGCGAGCCCTTCCTTCAATTGCATAACACAGGAACCTGCACGATTCGAGCCAATCGGAGGCCGGCGCAACGCAAGGTAGCATCGAATGTATTTACCAATTCCCAACGCTGTCTCGCGTTTTTGAACTTGCGTGCGAAACCCTTCGTTTTATCGCCTCACGGCACTCAACTTAAGGGTGTGGCGTCAGGCTCTGATTGGCACAACGGCGAACAGCAAAACGCCCGGAAAACAGATCCGGGCATTTCATTTCACGTTGTGAATCGAAATTTTCGGTTGCCGGTCAGGCGATCAGCTTGTCGACCTTGCCGTATTTTTCCGCCAGCAGGTAATAGAAGGTGACGCGTTTCTTGCGGTGGTCGCCCTTCATCGTCTCGCAGACTTCCTTGATCGCTGCATCGAGTTTTTTGTCGTCGTCGCCAAGCTCCAGTTTCTTTTTCAGCCAACTATCGCGGACGCGGGCCAACTCATCCTTGCTGGAGCAAGAGACAAGGGAGGCGTCTTTGCTGCGCAGCGCGATACCCAGATGCTTGACGATTCCGGCGACGGCGTCTTCGTTGACCTTCTTTGCGTAGCGCGCGACATCTTCGACGTGTTCGTTGGCCATATTAGGTGTCTCCCTTCGTTGCCTGGTATAATTTTGTGGGCCGGCTCCCGGGGTGTTGGGTCTTGTTTTGTTTCGTTTTGCCAGGTCCAGCCGCGAATCGATTTCATCAGATCATTACTCTACGTAGCATTCAGCCGAATTCGACTAAAAAATCAAGCGCTTGGATGCTTCGTTAACCGACCGGGACAGTATTTGTGTTGGTGGGCTGAGTTTTTCGCGCGTGATGGCGGAAGGCCATGTAGCTGGCGTTGATGCGTTGGGAGATCTCGTCGTGGCCAGACAATTCGGCGGCCAGGGCATCGCTGATTGGTGGAATTGCTGATCGCAATGCGGCGGGTAGCTGGGAGATCCGCAGGTTGTTGCGTTTCTTCAAGGTTTCCAGAAGCATAGCGTCAGATAGGCGGGCTTCCGTGAGGTTTGTGCGGTAGGCGTTGCCAGCGCAGGTGGCGATGATCGCGCGGTCGGCCTGGGTAAGGCTATCCCAGACATCAAGGTCGACCGACAAGGCCAGGGCCGTGCCGTTTGGATTGAGGTCGGAAGGATAAGCGTATTTGGCCAATTGGGCTATGCCGGTGGCCATGGCGTTCAGTGTTGCGCCGTCTTCAAGCGCAGTTATCTCGCCGGTGTGGAGGGCGCTTTTTGCGTCGCTGTGGGCAACAACACTGGGCGCTGCCCCTAGGGCGCGGGCGACATCGGCAGCCGGTTTCACCGTTGCGATTGCCAGACGGTTAAAGGATCCAGGTCGGGTTAGATCGATTTTCGACCAGATCATCGGGTTGGCACCCAGGTGACCTGCAAGGAGCTGTTTGGTGCCGTGGGATGCTGCCAGTTCGTCCCAGGCATGTTGCCCGCCGCCCAGTGTGACCCAGTCGATGAGTTGTTCGCCCGTCAATCCGGATGTTGAAGGAAGCCCGGCGAAATAGGCATAGGCTGGATGCAGGTCGCTACGGTCGTGCTCGGGGCCGTAATGGAATTGGGGCTTATCGTCATTCGATACGCTCGAAATCGGGGAATTGACGCCGTACTCGAACTCCAGGTTGATCCGGCTGTCGGTCGCTTGTTTGATCGACAGGGCGAGGCGGTGGGCCATGTCGGCGGGGCCCGCCACGTTCTGGGGCCAGGGCAGGCTTAATGTGAAGGTTCGGGTGTTTGCGGTATGCACAGCCGGTGAAGGTATATTACCGCCGGTGGCGGCAGCTTCATTGCAAGTGCCAGCCGACGACGCGCCTGCCGAGGCGGCCGCACCTGCCGAGGCAGCAAGCGCTGCGGCAGCACCAGTCGATTTCAGAAAGCCTCGTCTGTCCATTGCCGATCTCCAGGCGCGCTTGATCCATTTGGTGCGTATGGAACCTCAACCGGAGAGCGTTTGCAATGGCCGTGTCGCATCCTGACTGTCCAGGTGGCAGTCGAGAAGACTGATGTGCTGGGATTAGAGCCGCATTATGGAGCTGGGTTCAGCGACCGGCGAGGATGTGGTCGATTGCCTTGAAGAAATCATGATGACTGACGTAGCCGGGAATGCGGCCGATTTCCTGGTTGTTTTCGAGCACAACGAACGTCGGGACGACGCCGACGGGTTGTGTCAGGCCGATTTCACCGAGGGCTGGATCGTTAAGATCGACGAAGCGGACAGGGACTTTGCGGCCCTGTTTGGAAGCCTTGTAGTTGGGCAGGAGCTGGCGACGGAAGATGCCGCAGTAAATGCAACCTGGGACTTCAAGGACGACAAGTTGCAGGTTTGCGGCAGGGGCTGCAACGGTCGCGACGTTGCGGGCTGCTTTGGGCGCTGGAAGTGCCGCAATCAGGCCGATGATGAAGACCGAAAACCACGCGAAACGCTGCATTGTAACCACGCTGAACAAACCATCGGGCGTTCATTCGCCTGAGGAATTGTCAGGGTAGCCAAGAAGGCGCTTCAGGTGGCGGATTCCATGAAGATTGCGTTAATCGCCGTGTCGGGGCGGGTCAACTCGCCGGGCAGGTGATCGATACGGTTTGAGCAAGGCCGATGCCGATGTCGCCGCCGAACTGCTGATAGAACGCTTCGCCAAGCTTTTCGGCTTCGGCGGTTTCATCTTCGGCGACCGATACGTCAACCTTGCAGCCGGTCGGTGCACCGGCGGCGAGTGTGACCGGCTTTGCCTTGTTCAGTTCGAAGGCGATGTAGAAGCTGGGGTCGTAGACCTGGAATGAAAAATCAGGAGCGGTGGCGAGAACCGGATCGGCAAGCGGCAGCGTGAAGTGCAGCGTCAGGATGCCCTTTTCGTGGGTCAGCCAGTAGTCCTTTGGAGCGGCGATCTTGAGTGCCGAGGTGCCCAGCTTTGGGTGGGTGAAGTAGTCGAATTCCTTGAGGCCATCAATATTGACCTGGGCCAGTTCGGCCAGTTCCTCGCGGTCATATTTGCCGTCGCCATTCTTATCGAGGCCTTCGATGGCCATCGTCGAATAGCCCTCGTCGAAGGTCCAGGCGTTCTTGAAGCCGGTGACGCGGCCTGAGTCGTAGATGACTTTGGATTTTACATCGACCCAGACGTGGGGATGGGCTGCCGCAGTGGTGGCCGCAGCGGCGGCGATCACGGCGGCGAGGGTGAGGCGGGCGGCCATCTGGATTGAATTCATCATGTGCCGGAAAGTCCTCTGTAGCGCACTGGGGCCGGTCTTTATCTTCGGTGGCTCCGGGTCGAAGTCGTCAATAACGGGGTAATTTAGACCGGGACTGAGGCAGCACAAGGCCCGGCCGGTGAGATGTCGCAGGCAGGGTCGTGCTTGTGGTCGGCCTACGAAAAAAGGCCGCTGCGACGGCAGCGACCCTTTTGTCGTGGTTGCTATAGGTTATCGAGGCGGTCGCGTCGCTCATCAAGCCGGTTGAGCAAGGTTCAGGCTTGCCGGCTCACCAGTTGTTGTATGTGTATGTCTTCTTGGCATTGGCGCTTGTGTAGCCGCCGGATTTGAAGCGTTTCCAGGTGACGGTGACGCGGGCTCCGACCCGGGTGCGGCGATAGAGGTCGATGACATCCTCATTATACATGCGGATGCAGCCTGAGGATGCCGCCTTGCCGATGGTCCATGGCGCGTCGGTGCCGTGAATGCGGTAGGCCGATGATCCCAGGTAGAGCGCGCGCACGCCCAAAGGGTTCATGGGGTGGCCGCCGGGGACCCAGCTTGGCAGGCGCGGGTTCTTGCGCAGCATGGTGGGTGTCGGACGCCAGGCCGGGTTCTTGCGTTTCATGGAAACGCTGGTGACGCCCTGCCAGCGGGCTTCGTTCTTGGGGATGGCGATCGGATAGCTGACGGCGCGGCCGCGCGAAGAGATCTTGTAGAGGCGGCGGTCGCCGAATGAGACGATGATCTGGCCGGGTGCATATTTCTTGGAGAAGCTGACGGTCTGGCGCCCGCCGCCCCATTCACTGCCGCCGCCCCACATGGTCTGGGCTTGAGCGCCGGTGGCGAGGAAAAGTGCTGCCAAACCGGCGAGCATTGCCGGGAGGATGCGGCTGAAGCGGGTAGTGGCGGACATCAAGACTTGCTCCGTGGATTTCTGGCTCATGTGACCTTGGCTCATCTTCAATACGAGGGCTTGGTTTTTGCCGCTCGCATCCGTTGGGCTGTGGAATGTCGTTTTTTTGGCTTCGACTGTTTGGTGGCGGTTTAGAAAATATTCCCTAGTCGAGCTTTTTGGTTTTGGCTTCCGAATGTGAATGTGCACCGCAGAAGATGAACAGATCGTATACCATTGTGCCGGTTCTTGGCAGAGCGAATCGGCCACAGTTCTGGCCTGTTTCAGTCACATTTGGGTTAGCGGAAGCATGAAGGCCGGTAAAATTGGTTCTTGCCGGCTTTTCGCATGGGCAGGCCACAGGGTGCGCCATTTCGTGGGTTGCGCAATTTATTCCCTATTTGTTCTCGTTTTTGATTGACGCGACTCGTTGGGCTTGATAGGAACAAAGGCAGAACTTGAGTGTTGCGTTGGTTTTTGTTTGTGCCGAGTTGGTTGCCTTTGTTTTCAGCGTTTCCAGCCCGTGCTGGATACTGTACCGCGAGAGCGTTCCCATGTCCCAGGCGGCTTTCCCCATCCTGCCCCCGCCGTCCGAGACCTCAAGGATCTCGCCTACAAGGCCCATGTCTTTTGATGCAACCCCCCGCTGCGTAAAAGCTGCGCCTTGCTGTGGGAGCCGGAACGGTGACTTGCCCTCTACCGTTCCGGCGTCTCCCTCCTCAAATGATAATCCCGTCTCCAGCGAAGCTGTTTCAGCCAGACAGGCTTCCTCTCAGCAGCCCTCCCCCCTCAAGCACAGCGGCCCTACCAAGGGCTGTGACCCTATCAAGGGCATTGACCCTACCAAGGGCATTGAGACGAAGCGGCAGACGCTTGCCCGCTTGAAGGCCGAGATCGATCGGATCGAGCGCTCGGGGACTTCTTCATTCGTTTCTTCAGGGACGTTGGGTGCGCCGGGGGAAAACCGGTTGCATGTTGGGGCGGGCGATGGCGGGCGGCCTGTTGATGATGATGTGTGCAGGGCTGGAGTCTCAGGTCGCAACGCTGATGTGTCATCTGCGAGCACTGAGGCGCGACCTCCTGGCGCTGAAGCGGCATGGTTGAGCGGGGATGAGGCGGCCGATGTCCAGTTGGGCGTCTTCGGGCTCGACCAACATGGGACACATGAGATCAAGCCAGCGGTTCTGGCTCTGCCGCAGGTGTCATCGGGTGGCTGGTCGGCGGCGTTGGCGTTTGCTTTGCGATTGGCGGCGAGGTTGCCCTTGGAGCGCGGTGCAGATGGCGGGCCGCGGGCGAAGACAATTCTATTTTGCGCCACCTCGCATTTGATTGCGGAGACCGGCCGACTTTACGGTCCCGGATTGCGGACCCTTGGGCTTGAGCCTGAGGGCATGTTGATCGTGGAGACGAGGAAGCCGGCGGAAACACTATGGGCGATGGAGGAGGGGCTGAAGTCGGGGGGGCTTGATGCGGTGGTTGGGTGTCTTACTGGGATCGACTTGACGCCCGCGCGGCGTTTGAGCCTTGCTGCCAAGGCGCATGGCATGCCCTGTCTTATGGTTACGGATGCGAGGTCTGCGGGGGCAGGGGCGACGTCGAGCCGTTGGCGGATTGGCATGAGGCCGGGGGTGTCGTGTGTTTTCGATGAGCGGGCGCCGGGCGATGTGCGTCTTGATGTGAAGCTGGAAAAACTGCGCAAGGGCCGGCGGCACATTGGTGTTGGGCACAGGCAGGGGATGGCTGGGGTTGCGGCTGCCTGCTTGGCGCCGACTGGGGCTGCGGTTTCTAATTCGCCTTCACTGTCTCCTGCACTGACTTCTTCACCTTGTCTTTCTTCGTCGGGGAGGGAGGCGGGATGAAACGTTTCGTCAGTTTGTGGTTTCCGTTCTGGCCGGTGGAAAGGATGCGCCGGGCCTGCGGAGAGGTTCTCGGAGAGGATGGGCCGCTTGTTTTGGTTGCGAGCGGTGGGCGCGGCATTGAAATCACTGCGCTTAACCGACGGGCTGCGGCTGAAGGATTGTGGGTGGGACAGGCTCTGGCCGATGCGCGGGCGATGTTGCCGGGGCTAAAGTCGCTGCCAGCGGAAACGGAAAAAGACACAGCAGCGTTGCAAGCGCTGGCGCATTGGTGCGGGCGCTATGGGCCACAGCGCAATGTCTACGGCGATGATGGCTTGTGGATCGATGTGACGGGGGTTGCGCATCTGTTTGGTGGCGAGGCGGGCTTGATGGCTGACCTGGTCAGCCGGATCGAAGGGTTCGGGATCACGGTGCGTGCCGGGCTTGCCGATACCTTTGCCGCTGCCTACGGGCTGGCGCGTTTTTCGCCGATGGCCAAGGGCCGGTGTTTTGCGATTTGTGAAACCGGCAGTCTGCGCGAGGCTGTTTCATCTTTGCCGGTGGAGGCTTTGCGGATTACGCCTGAAGCCGTTTTGCTTTTGCAGCGGTTGGGATTGCGGCGTGTGGGCCAGCTTTACGATATTCCCAGGGCCAGTCTTGAGCGCCGGTTTCGCGAAACGCGTTTGGGCCGGACTAAGAAGTCTGCCGGGGGCGCGGGAGTGCGGCGGGCAAAGCACGGGCGTGTGTTTGCTGCCAAGGGGAGCCTGGCAAACAAAGGTGAGCTGGCTGCGCGTGTTTTGTTGCGGCTCGATCAGGCGTTGGGTGAAATTTTAGAGCCTTTGCCGCCGCTTGCCGAACCGCCCGTTCTTAGTGTCCGGCAATCGTGGACCTATCCGTTGATTTCGGCGGAAGGGATTGAAGCGGAGGTGGGGGGACTTGCGGTCAGGCTCACGAAGAAGCTTGAAGCCCAGGGGCTGGGCGCGCGCAGTGTGAGGTTGTCGCTTTACCGGTCTGATGGGAGGGTGATTGAGATTGCGGCTGGGACCAGTATGGCGTGCCGGGATAGCGATCATTTGATGCGGTTGCTGGCGGAAAGATTCGGTTCAATCGATGCCGGGTTCGGGATTGACGTTGCGCAGCTCGATGCGGTGCTGGTCGAGCCGATGGCTGGAGAGCAACAGCGTTTCAACGTGGGCGCGGGTGCGGGCGGTGACGGGGGGAGCCGTTCGGGGGCGCAAAAGGCGCTGGGCGAACTTATCGACCGGCTGACCAGCCGTCTTGGAGCGGACAGCGTCAAGGTTTTGGAACCTCGCGAAAGCTATCTGCCTGAGCGGGCCGACCGGCTTTGGCCGGCACGCGCTGTTGGCCGGCATCAGCGGGCGCGGGCTGGTGAGGGGACTGGGGGGATGGATGAATTGGACCAGGGGAAACGGTCGCTTGATGGTCTGCCGCCGCGGCCGTTTTTGTTATTGGCGCCGCCCGAGCCGATCAGGGTGAAGCTGGAAGATGGTGGAGCGCAGGGTTGCGGGCAGCCTCGTTCCTTCGTTTGGCGCCGCGTCGATCAACAGGTGTTGCGTCTTGAGGGACCGGAGCGCGTCGCGCCGGAATGGTGGCGGGAAATCGGCCGGTCTCAGCGCCGACCGGAGGGGATGAGGGATTACTTCCGGGTGGAGGTTAAGGGCGGTGCCCGCTACTGGATTTTCCAAGAGTTGGGGGGAGAGGATCTGGAAGCGGGCGGTTCGCGGGAGGGCTGGTTTCTGCATGGTCTTTACGGGGGAGCGGGATGATGCGCGACCAGGTTTACCCATCTTCTGAATCTTCTCGGGCTTCACCGCCCCCTACCAACTATGCCGAATTGCAGGTGACGACCAACTTCTCGTTTCTGAGGGGGGCTTCGCATGGCGATGAGTTGGTCTTGGAAGCCAAGGCGCTCGGGCTGTCGGCCATCGCGGTGACGGACCGCAATACGCTTTCGGGTGTCGTGCGGGCGCATGTGGCGGCAAAGGAAGCCGGCCTGCAGTTCATCGTCGGGGCGCGGCTGGATTTACAGGATGCCCCCAGTTTGTTGTGCCTGCCCACAGACCGGGCAGCTTACGGGCGTTTGTCGCGGCTCATTTCGCTTGGGCAGATGCGTGCGCCCAAGGGGGAATGCGAACTTTGGCTGGCCGATGTCGCGGCGCATTGCGAGGGGCAAATTATGATCGTTCTGGCGCCGGAGGATTGGACTTGGCGGGATGGGAGGCCGGGCAAAGCGGATTTTGAAGCGGACCTGAGGCGTGTGACTTCAAGCCTAGGAGGGGAGCTGGGCGCCGGGTCGATATATCTGGCGGCGACGTACCTTCATCGCGGGGATGACCGGGCGCGGATCGCGGCGTTGGCGGGGCTGGGGCAAGCGTGCGGGGTGCGGCTGGTTGCAACGGGGGATGTCCTTTATCACGCGCGGGCGCGCAAGCCTTTACAGGATGTCGTTACCTGTATCCGTGAGGGCGTTGGAATTGCGCAGGCCGGGTATTACCTTGAGGCCAATGCAGAGCGGCACCTGAAGCCGCCAGCCGAAATGGCGCGGTTGTTTGCAGGTTTCGAAGATGCGCTTGGGGCGACGTTGGAGATTGCCCGGGCCTGCTGTTTCTCGCTTGATGAACTGGTCTACGAATACCCCGAAGAGCCGGTGCCGAGGGGAAAGTCGGCGCAATCGCATCTGGAGGATCTGAGCTGGGAGGGGGCGCTTTGGCGTTACCCGGCCGGTGTGCCTGATAAGGTGCGCTTGATGCTGAAGCGCGAGTTGGAGATCGTCGGGCAACTCGAATATGCGCCCTATTTTCTGACCGTCTACGATATCGTCAGCTTTGCACGCGCGCGCGGTATTCTCGCCCAGGGGCGGGGGTCGGCTGCTAACTCGGCGGTTTGTTATTGCCTGGGCATTACGGCTGTCGATCCGCTGGAGGCTGATCTTTTGTTTGAGCGCTTCGTCAGCCCGGAGCGCAAAGAGCCGCCCGACATTGATGTCGACTTCGAGCATGAGCGGCGCGAAGAGGTCATCCAGTACATTTATGCGCGCTATGGCCGGGAGCGGGCAGGGCTGGCGGCGACGGTGATTTCATACCGGGCGCGCTCGGCGGTGCGTGAAGTTGGCAAGGTCATGGGCTTGTCGGAAGATACGGTGGCCGCGTTAGCTGGCATGGTGTGGGGGACGCGCTCGGGCGGGGCGTTGCCCGAAGCCCATATTCGCGAAGCCGGGCTCGACCCTGGGGACCCGTTGATCGCCAGGGTTATTGAGCTGACAAGCGAATTGATGGGGTTTCCGCGCCACCTGTCACAGCATGTCGGCGGCTTCGTTTTGACCCGTGGGCCGTTGACCGAGGTGGTGCCGGTTGGCAATGCGGCGATGGACAATCGCACGGTCATCGAGTGGGACAAGGACGATATCGCAGCGCTTGGTCTGCTGAAGGTCGATGTTTTGGGCCTGGGCATGCTGACGTGCATTCACCGGGCCTTCGACTTATTGGAAAAGCATCACGGGCGGGCGATGACGCTTGCCAAGGTGCCGCGCGAAGACAAGGCCACTTACGACATGTTGTGCCGGGCCGATTCGCTTGGTGTGTTCCAGGTGGAGAGCCGGGCGCAGATGAATATGCTGCCCAGGCTGAAGCCGCGGCGGTTTTACGATCTCGTCATCGAGGTGGCGATCGTGCGGCCGGGACCGATCCAGGGTGACATGGTGCACCCTTACTTAAGACGCCGGAATGGTGAGGAACCCGAGCACTATCCCTCGCCCGCTCCAGAGCATGGGCCGCCCGATGAGCTTCGCCAGATTCTGGGTAAGACCAAGGGGGTGCCGCTGTTTCAGGAACAGGCGATGCGCATTGCGATGGTGGCGGCGCAGTTTTCCGATGCACAGGTCAATGAATTGCGCAAGGCGATGGCGACGTTTCGCAGGCGCGGGACGATCGGCCTGTTAGAGGACCAGATGGTCTCAGCAATGGTGGCGCGCGGCTATGATGAAGGTTTCGCGCAGCGTTGTTTCAATCAGATCAAGGGGTTTGGCGAATACGGATTTCCGGAAAGTCATGCTGCCAGCTTCGCCCATCTTGTTTATGTTTCCTCCTGGCTGAAATGCCACTATCCGGCGGTGTTTGCGTGTGCGCTTATCAATTCGCAGCCGATGGGGTTTTATGCGCCGGCGCAAATTGTCCGGGATGCGCGCGAGCATGGTGTCGAGGTGCTTCCCGTCGATGTCAATCGATCTGACTGGGACTGTACGCTGGAGCCGGGAGGCTGTGAGCCCAGACCGGCTGGTGGCAGCCGTAGCCTGGCTGGTTTACAGGATGCAGGGCGGGATGGTCCGGCTTTGCGGCTTGGCATGCGGCTGGTCGACGGGCTGGTTAAGGAGGAGGCGCTGAGGATCGTCGAGGTCAGGGGTAACGGATTTGGCGATGTCCACGATCTCAAGCAGCGTTCAAAAGTCCGGCTGGCGGCGTTGGAGAAGCTTGCGGCAGCCGATGCTTTTCGCTCAATCGATCTCGACCGGCGGCAAGGGCTTTGGGAGGTCAAGGCGATTGGGCCGCCTGAGGGATTGCCGCTGTTTGGCTGGGCGGAGACGCGTGAAGAGGGGGGCGAGGAAGAGGTTTTGTTGCCGCAGATGGCGTTGTCGGAGCATGTGGTCAACGATTACCAGACGCTGCGGTTGTCCTTGAAGGCGCATCCCATGCAGTTTTTGCGGGCAAAGCTCAGTGCCGAAAAAGTGGTGTCATGCGATGAACTGCGTGGCCTGAAGGATGGCCGGTGGGTCAGGGTGGCCGGCGTGGTGTTGGTGCGTCAGCGGCCGGGCAGCGCCAAGGGGGTGGTGTTCATGACGCTGGAAGATGAGACGGGGATTGCCAACGCGGTTATCTGGGCGAAAACGCTGGAGCGCCATCGAAAGGTCGTCATGGGGGCGCGGCTGGTTTTGATCGAGGGGCAGGTTCAGCGGCATGAAGATATCATCCATGTGGTTTCCAGGCGGCTATTTGACCGCAGCGGCATGCTGATGCATCTGTCAGAGCAGGCAGAAGACCTGCGTATGCCGATTGCCAATGCCGATGAGGTGTTGCGGTCGGATCCAGGATCGGCCCGCGGCAGCATGGCTTCGGCCGGTCGCCAGACGGCGCATCCAAGATGGGCGGGCCATCCACGCAACGAGCGGATCATTCCGAAATCCAGAGACTTTCATTGACGGATCAAAAGGCATTGACGGACCAGATGGACCCTTGTTGCAAACATATGGCTATGCATTTTGTCCGCCGTTGCATGATGCGGGCGAGGGTGTGGGAGTCGGCCGTGCGGCTGCGATCTGGAACATGCCTCGTTATTGCAATGGCCGTCTGCATATTCGCACTCGCGGGCCTTATTGCTTCAAATTCAAGTTTGGATGCGCAGGAAGCGCGCGGGCGGATTGCGCCGGAGGGGGCGTCGGGAACGACGGTCAAGCAGAAGGCCACGGCACGCAACTTCATGGTTTCGGCAGCCAACCCGCACGCCGTCGATGCAGGTGTCGATGTTCTTAAAGAGGGTGGGAGTGCTCTTGACGCAGCGATCGCAGTCCAGCTCGTATTAAATCTTGTCGAACCGCAATCTTCAGGCATCGGTGGGGGCGCGTTCCTGGTCCATTTCGATGCGGCGAGCAGCAAAACGCAAACCTACGATGGCCGTGAAACCGCACCAAAGGCAGCGCTTCCAAGTCGCTTTCTGACGCCTGATGGCGAGCGGATGTCTTACCACAAGGCGGTTAATTCCGGACTGAGCGTGGGGGTGCCGGGGCTCGTTGCAATGATGGAATTGGCGCACAAGCAACATGGCAGGTTGCCGTGGCCGCGATTGTTTGAGCCAGCAATAACCTTGGCGGAAAAAGGCTTTGAGGTTTCACCACGGCTCAACATGCTGCTGATCTGGTATGGCGCGGAGCGTTTCACGCCCAAGGCGCGGGCTTATTTTTTCGATGAGGATGACCTGCCCCGGCCGGTCGGCTACGTGCTCAAAAATCCGGAATTCGCCAAGACGCTGAAGGCGATTGCGCAAGGAGGTGCTGCGGCATTCTATGAGGACGGTCCGATTGCCCGTTCGATTGTGGCGGCGATCGAGAGCGCCCCGAATTTCAAAGGCGACATGACGCTCGAAGACATCGCCGGTTATCAAGCGCTTGAGCGGGAGCCGGTCTGTTTCAAGTATCGCCGGCGCCGGATCTGCGGCATGGGGCCGCCGTCATCGGGCGGCATCACGGTTGCGCAAACTCTGAAGATCCTGGAGGGGTTCGATCTCAGTAAAACAAGTGGCGCAGTCATGAGCCCACGGGCGTTGCATCTGATCGCCGAAGCCGAAAAGCTCGCTTATGCCGACCGCAACCGGTATCTGGCCGATGCGGATTTCGTGCCGCCGCCGAAAGGGATGCTGGCTGACGGCTATATTGCACAGCGTAGACGGCTGATCTCTGAGCGCGCGGCCATGGCGCGCGCGCGGCCAGGTGAACCGGCCAAGAATGTCGAAGCCCGGTTTGGAATTGACGAGACGCTTGAGAGGTCGGGGACCAGCCACCTGTCGATCGTCGATGCCCGCGGCAATGCGGTTTCCATGACGACGACGATCGAGGGTGGTTTCGGGTCGGGGCTGTGGGCTTCGGGTTTTCTGCTCAACAATGAGCTGACAGATTTTTCGTTTCGACCCAAGGACGGGCAGGGCAGGCCGATTGCCAATCGTGTAGAGCCCGGCAAGCGACCGCGCAGTTCCATGGCGCCGCAAATCGTGTTTGACGCAGACGGTAATCTTCGTGCGGTGTTGGGTTCGGTCGGGGGCTCGCGCATTATCATTTACGTCATCAAGTCGATGATTGCCCTGATCGACTGGGAGATGGGTGCGCAGGAGGCAGCCGATCTGATTAATTTCGGGAGTCGTGGTGCATACTTTGAGATCGAGGCGGGGGCGTCGACAATCTGGGAGGGACTGAAGGTCAAACCCTACGGTCAGGCAGTTGTGCCCGACCTAATGACATCAGGAACGCATATCGTTGTCGTGAAGCCTGACGGCGGTCTTGAAGGTGGTGCCGATCCGCGCCGGGAGGGCGTGGCGCGGGGCGGTTGAGTGATGGAAGCGTTGTTTGAAGGTTGCTGGGCGTGAAAACCGCGAATTCCATTGACCCGGTTGCAGGCGGCCGGGAGCGTCCGGTGTTCGTCATCGGTGCGGGGATTACGGGCCTGTGGCAGGCGCTATACCTTTCCCGGCGGGGGCACCGTGTTTGCCTTGCCGACTGTTCGCAAGATCCTTTGACGACGTCTGCGAGCAGCTATGCAGGTGCGATGCTGGCGCCTTTTTGCGAAGCGGAAGCCGCGCCCCGCCTGGTTCTCGAATTGGGGAAGCAGGGCCTGGACCAGTGGCGGGAAGTTTATCCCGGGCTGGTTGAGCGCGGGACGCTGGTGCTGACCTCGGCGCGGGACGTGAGCGAACTGGAGCGGTTTCAGCGGCTGACGGAGGGGCATGTGCGGCTCGATGCGGCAGGTATCGCCCAATTGGAACCCGATATCGGGACACGCTTTGGAGATGGTCTGTATTTTGCCGATGAAGCGCATTTGGCGACTCCGGCGGGCCTGGAGTTCCTGCTTGCCGGCGCCAAGGAGCAAGGATGCGAGGTTCGTTTCGGGATGGCGACCGAAGCGATGGAGGCGGTCGAGGCGGAAATCGAAGCGTCCGGGGGGGTGATTGTCGATTGCCGGGGACTGGCGGCGCGGGACCGCCTGAAGGAACTTCGCGGTGTGCGGGGGGAACGGATTCTACTGAAAAGCGATGAAATCGCGTTGCAACGACCGGTTCGGCTGCTGCATCCGCGCCATCCGATCTACATTGTACCGTGGGGAGATGGGGTGTTCATGGTTGGGGCGACGGTGATCGAGAGCGAGGATGATGGGCCGGTCAGTTTGCGTTCGATGCTGGAGTTGCTGGGCGCCGCCTACACGCTACACCCCGCGTTCGCGGAAGCGGGTATTTTAGATATGGGGGCCGGTGTTCGGCCGTCGTTCGATGACAATGTGCCGCGGGTGATCGTGGATGGCCGGGATGGGAGAATTCACGTCAATGGCGCATTCCGGCACGGATTCCTGCTGGCTCCGGTATTGGCGCAATGCGTTGCTGAGTTGATAGAAGGCCGCGCACAGGGGCATCCTCTCGTTTATACCGGCTGAACTGCACGAGTCGCCGTGGCTCAATAACGGGTTTGTTGTGGGTTCACTTTGCGCCAACCGGGTGAAGTGTTATAGGCCATGGCCTGAACTTCCCGGGCTTCCTGTCTAGAAGCGCCTGGACACACGACCTTATGGCTGCGGTGAAGTACGCATTTTTCTAACCTTGGGAGGTCCGTCATGGCTCTGAGCCTGGTCTCAGGCGATCATGGAATCGCACTTACCTTCGACGACGTGCTGCTGGTGCCGGGTGCTTCCGAGATCATGCCGGGTGAAGCGGACGTGGCCTCGCAGGTCACCAAAACGATTTCGGTGAAGATCCCGATCCTTTCTTCGGCAATGGATACGGTGACCGAGGCGCGCATGGCAATTGCGGCGGCGCAGGCCGGCGGCATTGGCGTTTTGCACCGGAACCTGGAGCCCGAAGAACAGGCGCGGCATGTGGCGAGCGTCAAGAAGTACGAATCGGGGATTGTGCTCAACCCGGTGACGATCGAACCCGACGCTTCACTGTCTGATGCGTTGGAACTGATGCAGACGCATCAGATTTCCGGCATTCCCGTGGTGCAAAAGAAAAACGGCGCTGACCCGAAGGGGCGCTTGCTTGGTATTTTGACCAACCGCGATGTGCGTTTTGCCACCGATCCCGATCAGGCGGTTTCCGAATTAATGACCAAGGAGAATCTGGTCACGGTCAGGAGGTCGGTGAGCGAGGAAGAAGCGCGCAAACTTCTACACCAGAACCGGATCGAAAAGCTGCTGGTGGTCGATGATGATTACCATTGCGTCGGGCTGATCACCGTGAAGGATATCGAAAAGGCCAAGAAGCATCCCAACGCTTGCAAGGACGAAGCCGGACGGCTCCGGGTGGCGGCGGCGACGAGTGTCGGTGAAGACGGTTTTCTGCGCTCGGAAATGCTGATCGATGCAGGCTGCGATCTGATTGTGGTGGATACCGCTCATGGTCATTCCAGCCGTGTTCTGGAGATGGTGACCCGGATCAAGAAGACCTCCAACAGCGTTCAGGTCATTGCAGGCAATGTTGCAACCGGCGAGGCGACCAGGGCCCTCATCGATGCGGGCGCGGATGCGGTCAAGGTCGGTATCGGGCCGGGCTCGATTTGTACGACACGGATCGTTGCCGGTGTCGGTGTTCCGCAATTGACGGCGATTTCGGATTGCTCGGCGGTGGCGCAAAAGAGCGGCGTTCCAATTATCGCGGATGGCGGCGTGAAGTTTTCCGGCGATATCGTCAAGGCGCTGGCGGCTGGCGCGCAGTGCGTCATGATCGGATCGTTGTTGGCTGGCACCGACGAGGCGCCCGGTGAAACGTATCTCTACCAGGGCCGGACATATAAGTCCTATCGCGGGATGGGTTCTGTTGGGGCCATGGCGCGGGGGTCGGCGGACCGGTATTTTCAGGCCGAGGTTCGCGATACCCTGAAGTTGGTACCTGAAGGTATTGAGGGGCAGGTGCCCTACAAGGGCCCGGCGGATAATGTGCTGCATCAACTGGTTGGAGGGTTGCGGGCCGGCATGGGGTATGTCGGCGCCAGGACGCTGAGCGATTTGCGCGAGCGTGCGCGCTTTGTCAGGATCTCACCTGCGGCGATGCGCGAGAGCCATGCTCACGGGGTGTCGATTACCCGCGAAAGTCCGAACTATCCTGGCGGGGCGTGACCCTGATTGGTTGAGCTGAAATGGTTGACGGGTGCTGCTGGAAGTTAGGGAACCTCTGAACAAGTCATGAGCTGTTTTCCCTCGGTTTAAATTCCCCATCTTTGGGCTAGATTTATCGGAAATAGAGTGGCTATGACCTCAAAATCCAACCAAAATCTGAGAAATTTCTCCTATCGGGAAATTCACCCCGACTTGATCAGAGGTTCCTTAGGACGTGATTGAATGCGCGTGTCGCAGCTTCTGATCCTCATTCCGGTTTTTGTGCAGGTTATCTTGACGCTGATGGTATTTGCCGTTTGCTGGCGCAGGCGCTCAGCGGGGCCCTCAGGCGACCAACTGGCCGGCCTGTACGGATCGCTGTTTCAACTGCCGGTGCTGTTTTATGTGGCAACGGCGTTTGCCTTTTCGATGCGGGCTATCGATGAACGGATGCTGTTGGCGGCAATGGCGTTTGTTGTTGCGCAACTCGTTGAAGTGACGATGGCGATAGGGTCTGGCAGCGGCGGTGGCAATAGCCTGTGTATGGCGGCAAGCGGTGTGGCTGTTGCAACGATGTGGGGACTGATCGGTTTGCAGCTTTTTGCATCGGGCTTTTGATGCGAACCCAGGGCCATCGTCTTTGAAGCTGCGCAGGGCAATTCCTGACGTTCGATTAATGACAACATTCACCAAAGGGCTGCCATGAGACCGGGTGCAAGGATCCAGGCCGCGATCGAGGTTCTGGAAGACATTGCCGAGAATCACCGACCGGCATCGAGCGCACTGGCCGATTGGGGGCGCAGGCATCGTTTTGCCGGGTCGGGCGACCGGGCGGCGATTGGAACGATCGTGTTCGATGCTTTGCGAAACAAGAATTCGTTTGCCTGGAAAATGCAAACAGACAGCCCGCGTGCTTTGGCTCTTGCGGCGGCGATGGGGGCGCTGGGGTTTAGCACAGAACAGGTTCAGGCTGCGGCCGATGGGTCCGAGCATGCCCCCGATCCGCTGAGCGGTGAGGAGTGCCAGGGGCTCGCCCGGGAGATGCCGGAGGATTTGCCGTCGCACATTCGGGGTGATTTTCCGCAGTGGATGGAAGCATCCCTCGAGCGGGTGTTTGGTAAGCGGGCAGGAATTGAAGGGGCTGGATTAAGCCGGCGGGCACCGGTTGACCTGAGGTTGAACGGGCTCAAGGCGACGCGCGAAAAGGTTCTGAAGGCGCTGGATAAATTCGGTGCCGAGCCGACACCGCTGTCGCCGCTTGGGGTTCGGGTTCGGGCGCCGATTGGGGGTAAAAAGGCGCCCAACGTCGAGGCGGATACAGCCCACGGCAAGGGCTGGTTTGAAATTCAGGACGAGGGCAGCCAGATTGCGGCACTGCTGGCGGGCGCTTCGCCACGCGAACAGGTCATGGACTTGTGTGCGGGGGCGGGCGGAAAGACCCTGGCGATGGCATCAGGAATGCAGAACACCGGCCAGATCTATGCCTACGATTCCTCGCGCCAACAGTTGCGGCCGATCTTTGAGCGCTTGAAGCGGGCTGGTGCACGCAATGTTCAGGTGATGGAGGCAGGCGAGGCGGACGCGCTTGGCGGGTTGTCCGGGCGGTTCGATCTGGTGTTGGCCGATGCGCCGTGCACGGGTTCTGGAACCTGGAGGCGGCGGCCTGATTCCAAGTGGCGCTTAAAGCCCGAGGCTGTCGGCTTGAGGATTGAAGAACAGCGCGCGGTTCTTGATCTTGCTGCGCCGCTGGTAAAGCCCGGGGGGCGGCTTTGCTATGTGACTTGCTCGGTGCTGGCAGAAGAAAACGGCGATCAGGTTGCCTGGTTCACTGAAACCCACCCGGACTTCAAGGTGTCGCCGATTGCAGGGCATTGGGCCAAAGCCATTGGCGGGGAGGCTCCCGCATCAGCAGATGGGGCCAGCGATACGTTGCTTTTAACGCCGGCAACGCACGGCACCGATGGATTTTTCATTGCGATTCTGGAAAAGAGCGGTTCTTGAGGCGATGGGGGACTTTGTTGAACTTGTCGATGGGCGCCGGTTCGGCGTTGCGCAGTTCGGGGCCGAGAATGGGCTGCCGGTTCTTGCGTTGCATGGAGCACCGGCTTCGCGGCTGATGTTTGATATTGCTGATGGGCCCGCCAAGAAGTCGGGATTGCGGCTTTATTGTCCGGAGCGGCCCGGCTACGGAATTACGCCGGCTGATAGCGGGGCAACGCTGAAATCACGAGCGCAGGATCTGGCCGCGATTGCCGACCGGCTGGGGTTGGAGCGGTTTGCTGTGCTGGGTGTTTCAGGTGGCGGTCCATACGCAGTGGCGCTGGCCGGCTTGCTTGGCGATCGGGTTTCGGGGCTCGCTCTGGTCAGTCCGATGGGGCCGATTGCGCAATTCATCGCGGCAGAGAAACGAGGCGAGATTGCCGATGGTCTGGGCCAGCTTGGCTATGGTCACCGTCAGTTCTTTTTGAAACTGCCGCGACGCCGGCGGTTGCTGCAAGTGCAATCGTATCTGGGTGCGAAGGCTTTCCAGGCGGCGCCGGAGACATCGGCCCGGTTATTTGCGTGCATTCTGAGCGCTGACGATAAGCGCATCCTCAGCCAGCCGCATGTGAAGTCAAGCCAGATTGGAATGACGCTGGAGGCCTTGCGTCCAGGAATCGAAGGTGGCGTCAGCGATTTGGAGATCTTCGCGAGGCCCTGGCCTGTCGACTTTGGCGACATCCACACACCGACCATCGTCTGGCAGGGCAGCGAGGATCGCATCGTTCCGGTGCCGGTGACGAGGTGGCTGGCAGGGCGATTGGCCAACTGCAGACTGGTTGAATTGGAGGGGGCCGGGCATTTCTGGGTCTACGATCATGTTGACGACGTGCTCGAAACCCTTGCGGGAATCATGACCGGAGATAACGCTGGCGATCGTGCCGGTTGATCCGGCCAGGGTTCGACGCTGGGAGCCGCAGGTGCTATCTGGCAGCCCTGGGTGACGGGCGCCTGTCGGCCATTGTGGTGGGAATGAAGTGGGTAGGCAATGCGCAGGTATATATCGCTTTTTGTGTTCTTGGCTCTGACGACGCTGGTTGCGTCGATTGCGGGGGCGTTCTCGCCGGGTGATTGGTATCAGGGGCTTGCCAAACCAGATTGGACACCGCCCAACTGGCTGTTCGGGCCGGTGTGGTCGGTGATCTATTTGTTGATCGCGATCGCCGGATGGCTGGTCTGGCGCTCAAAGGGGCTGGGGATCGGGCTATTATTCTGGTTTGCCCAGCTTGGTCTCAACGGGTTGTGGTCGTACTTTATGTTCGGCGAGAACCGTATCGACTATGCGATGGCCGATATCGTTGCCCTTTGGGTTGCGATAGCAGGGTTTATGTTGACGTCATGGCGTATCAGCAAGCTGGCCGTGTTGTTGTTTGTTCCCTACCTTGCCTGGGTTAGCTTTGCTGCCACACTCAACCTGGCGATCCTTCAACTCAATCAGTGATAACGGGGGCTTGCAGCCAATCCCCCGGACGCTCGTTCCTTTTCAATACGGGATACATGCAGTGACGACCAACACGGTTCTGATCATCGATTTCGGCAGCCAGGTAACGCAGCTCATCGCAAGGCGCGTGCGGGAGGCGGGCGTTTATTCGGAGATCGTGCCGTTCAATCAGGCCGAAGGTGCGATGGAGCGCTTGAAGCCGAAGGCGGTCATCTTGTCGGGTGGGCCGGCCAGCGTCACCGAGACGGGCACGCCCAGGGCGCCTGATTGGGTATGGACGTCGGGTCTGCCCGTACTTGGCATCTGCTATGGCGAACAGACGATGGTCGATCAGCTCGGCGGGGGAGTTGAAGCCGGTCATTCGCGCGAATTCGGCCGCGCCGAAATTGAGATCAAATCGCCATGCCGGCTGTTTGAGGGAGTTTGGTCTCCCGGCGATAAAGATCAAGTGTGGATGAGCCATGGGGACCGTGTCACCGGTTTACCGGATGGCTTCGAGGTTGTGGCGGTGTCACACGGCGCGCCGTTTGCTGCGATCGCCAATGAGGACCGCCGGCTCTACGGCGTGCAGTTCCACCCGGAAGTCGTGCACACGCCGCGCGGTGCCGCGCTGATCAGCAATTTCGTCCATAAAATTGCCGGCCTGCCCGGCGACTGGACGATGGCTCATTTCCATACCAGCGAAGTTGCCAAAATCCGTGAGCAGGTCGGCGATGCGCGGGTTATCTCGGGACTGTCGGGCGGCGTGGATTCGGCAGTCGCGTCCGTGTTGATCCACGAGGCGATCGGCAAACAACTCACGTGCATCTTTGTCGACCACGGTCTTCTGCGGGCCGGGGAAGCCAGCGAAGTCGTCGACATGTTCCGCGAGCACTACAATATTCCGTTGGTGCACGTTGATGCGCGCACGCGGTTTCTGGACGCGCTATCGGGTGTCGAGGACCCGGAAAAGAAGCGCAAAATCATCGGCGGTTTGTTCATCGAGGTTTTCGAGGAAGAGGCCTGCAAGCTGGGTGGGGCCGATTTCCTGGCTCAAGGGACGCTTTATCCAGACGTTATCGAAAGCGTTTCGTTTACCGGCGGTCCGTCGGTGACGATCAAGTCGCATCATAACGTGGGCGGGCTGCCTGAGCGCATGAACCTGAAGTTGGTCGAACCGCTCAGGGAGTTGTTCAAGGACGAAGTCAGGGTTTTGGGCCGGGAACTGGGTTTGCCTGAGAAGTTCGTCAACAGGCATCCGTTCCCGGGGCCTGGATTGGCAATCCGCATGCCGGGGGCGATCACGGGTGAAAAGCTGGAGATCTTGCGCAAGGCCGACCAGATCTATCTTGAGGAAATCCGCAATGCCGGGCTCTATGATGAGATCTGGCAGGCCTTTGCGGTGTTATTGCCGGTTCGCACCGTTGGCGTTATGGGGGATTCGCGCACTTACGATTTCGTTTGCGCGCTTCGAGCGGTCACCTCAATGGACGGCATGACGGCCGATTATTACGACTTCAGCCACGAATTTCTGGGCCGGACCAGCACCCGCATCATCAACGAAGTGAACGGCATCAATCGTGTCGTTTACGACATCACCTCGAAGCCGCCGGGCACGATTGAGTGGGAGTAGGCGGCGGGCGCAGGGTGAGTGGTATGAGTCGGCAATGCTTTTTGTGGCGTGCGCAGACGAAACGCTAGTTTTCCTGTTGGCGAGGTAATCCGGTCACACCGCCGTCACAGGATTGCGTGAGGACACGGTGCGGTTGCTTGATTCAAGCGGGCGCAAACTGCATGGTCTCGCCAGTTGAACCCCAAAATGTAGAAATTTCGAGGGAAAAAACAATGAAACGATGGGCGACTAAAACAACGCTCGCTATGGGCTTGGCGCTTGGCATGTCGGCGTTTTCACATGCCGCGCTTGCCGAGCCCGACCTGGTGATCCAGGCCGCTGACTCGAAGGTCGAATTTGTTGGATGCGAACAGGGCCAGCCTCTAGCTACAGGTCGGATCGTTATTCGAAACGAGGGCAATTCGGTTGCCAACCTGCGTGGGGCCGGCGAGTTCTTCCGCAGCTTCGTTGCCGTTTATGTTCCAGAAAACATCGACTTGATCGAGAAAGACACTCGCCGCAGCAAGATCGAGCCGGGTGAGCAACGCGCCATCACCTTTACCCTGGGGGCTGGGAAGGTGAAGAAGGGCCGCAACTACAATGGTTTTGACATCGCCGCCACAGGTGGTGGTCTGCCCAGCGATGAAGATGCGTTGCTGGACGATGAAGATCTGGCGCGCGCTGTGCAGCAATTCCTGAAGAGCCGAGGCTTCAATGTCGGTGTCGACGGGGATTGGGGACCGGGTTCCAAGCGTGCCTTGAGGTTGTTCCAAAACAGTGTCGGGCTGCCTGGTGGCGGTGAATGGAATGGCGAAACGGCTGAGAAAATCGGCGATTTGCTTCCAGGCGGCGGCGTCGAGAAGGAAGCCGGCAACGTCAAGGACGATCAGGGGCGGACCAAGATCACGGTGTTTGCCGTTGTCGATCCCTACAACCTGATCGACGAGACGAATGAACGCAACAACCTGTTGTCCTACACGGGCTATCTGGACTGCGATTGATCGCGTTGGGAAGCGACACTGGTCGTATCAAGTTCGGCCGCCGGTCCTCATTGGACCGGCGGCTCGTTTTTTTGGGCGCTTCAGATGCCCATCGCCGCTGCGCGGCGACATCCGCGCCATGACGCCCAGCAATTGCTGGTCACTGTAAACATCCCGTCTTTGGCAACGTCTTTCCCGCGGCGTGTTGAAGACGCGCGAAATAGAAGGCGGAATCCCAACCTAGGCGCTGAATTCGCTGCCGTTTTCTGTTCTCTGTTAGGTTGGAGGATGTGCTGGAGCGGGTGGGGGCAAGGAGGGCTGGCAGCAGTTCCTTGAGGCTTGCATGGATCCCGTCCGAACGACGGGATGACGGAGGTGGGAGAGGTGATCTTGGGTGGCGCTTCGCGGGGAAAGTCACTGCGCGATGTGGATAATTGGAGCATCGCGGGAGCCGTGAATTGCCTTGGCCCCTGAGATGCCAGGGACCGTATCTTTGCGCCGGGCGTCAACATGCGCTTGCGCAATGTTGAGCAATCAAAAAGCCCATCGTCGCTTGGAATTGGCCCACAGTTCCCAGGGTCCTGTGGGGCTGGTGACATCCGAGCCATGACGGCCAGCCTGCAGCCGCCATTCGTCAGTCAACACTTTGGGTTGGTTTCGGCCCACTGGATCAGGCGCCGTGC
This sequence comes from Alphaproteobacteria bacterium, assembly GCA_022600345.1. Classification (GTDB taxonomy): domain Bacteria; phylum Pseudomonadota; class Alphaproteobacteria; order Rhizobiales; family Hyphomicrobiaceae; genus Filomicrobium. The sequence continues at coordinate 52,850 of JAHZKP010000096.1, forward strand.
GGCTTCGGCAATATCGTCGGTCGAGCGGGCGTAGGAAAAGCGCAAATAGCGATGGCCACGAACGGGATCGAAGTCGATGCCAGGCGTGAGTGCGACACCGGCTTCATCGAGGATGCGGCGTGCAAATGCTGCGCTATCGTCGGCCAGGTCGGAGATGTCGCAATAAAGGTAGAAGGCGCCATCGGCTGGGACGATGCGCGTAAATCCGGCCTTGGGGAGTTCACGCAACAGCAGCGCGCGGTTTTGGGCATAGGTCTGTTTGTTGGCTTCCAGTTCCTCCACAGCATCGAAGGAAGCCAGAGCCGCGACCTGGGATACGGCAGGAGCGCAGATGAACAGGTTCTGGGCGAGACGCTCGAAGACCCTGACAAGGCGTTCGGGGACGACCATCCAGCCAACGCGCCAGCCGGTCATGGAAAAGTATTTCGAGAAGCTGTTGATGACGATAGCCTCATCGCTGTAGGCAAGTGCGGTTCGCGCCGGCTGGTCGTAGGTCAGGCCATGGTAGATTTCATCGGAAATGAACCACACTCCGAGTCGTTCGCAGGTCTGACATAGTGCGGCCAGACGGTCGGGCTCGATCATCGTGCCGGTCGGATTGGCGGGTGAAGCGACGAGCAAGCCCGATAGCGCGGACCGGGCGTGGGTTTGTTGCAGCGAGTGGGGCGTCGGCATCCAGCGGTCGGCTTCCGACGTTTCGATAAGTGCCGGTGCGAGGTCGAGGGCCTTGAGGATCTGGCGGTAGCAGGGGTATCCGGGTGAGGGCAGGCCGACGGTGGCGCCAGCATCGAACAGGCCGGTGAAAGCCAGGATGAATGCGCCTGAGGATCCCGGCGTGATGATAATCCGCGAGGCTGGAATCTCAACGCCGTAGCTGTCTTGGTAGTGTTGGCAGATGCGTTCGCGCAGCGCATGATTGCCAAGGGCCAGGGTGTAGCCAAGGTTGTGTTGGGCCAGCGTGGCAGCGACCGCGTCGCGGGCAACCTTTGGGGCCGGAGTACCCGGTTGGCCGACTTCCATATGGATGATGCGTTCGCCCGCCTGTTCCTTGGCATCGGCAGCGCGCATGACATCCATGACCATGAAGCCCTCGATGTCGCTGCGCTGGGCGGCTTGCAGGGCGGAACTGGTCGCTGAGGGGGCCGTGGTCGTGTTTTTTTTCATTTTGTCGGTTTATTGCCTTTGCTCACAATGTCGTGCACCAGATGGGGCGACTTAACCGTTTTCACGGTGATGCCATGCTGATGCCTCATTAGAACAGGTTCATCGTCGAAAGTATGGGCAGGTATGGCGGATTTGCGGTGCGCTGGCCCGCCTTTTTCAGCACCGTTTTAAGGATCGCACAGGGTGTTTGGGCGAGATTTGATCGTTAGCCCAGTGCGTTGACGGGTGTTTTGACCAATTCTAAAGTTGTGGGCGGGTTGATGGTCATGCATGAGCGATCAGCTTGTTTCGGTCGGGCGAGGCCCGGGTGCCTGCAGGATCACGGGGGTAGAGCATCATGATGACTTCAACACGGCTAAGCAGCCACCGCAGGGCGACTGCCGTATGGACTTCGCTTGTGCGCGGATTGGTCATCGCAGCTATGGTCGTTGGCAGCATCACGGCTGCTCCCGCCAGGGTCGAGGCGCAAGGGTTATCGCTGATCCGGGACAGCGAAATCGAAGCGCTCCTGAACGACTATGCGCGGCCGATATTCAAGGCTGCCGGCGTCAACTCCGGACGCATCCACATGCGTATCGTGCGCAGCGATGCGTTCAACGCGTTTGTTGTCGATAACCAGAACGTTTTCGTTCATACCGGCATGCTGATGCAGTCGGATACTCCCAACCAGGTGATCGGGGTTATCGCCCACGAGACCGGGCATATCGCCAACCGGCATATGGCGGCATTGCGCGAGCGCATCCAGAAAGACCGCACGCGGGCGCTGCTTTTGCAAATCCTGGCGGCTGGTCTGATGGGGGCTGGTGTTGGGACGGGAAACAAGGACCTTACCGGACTGGGCGGGTCGGGGTTGTCAACAGGGCCTGGAATGGTGATGCGCTCATTGCTGGCGGAGCGGCGTTCGCAGGAATCGTCGGCCGATCTGGCGGGTATGCGGTATCTGAATGCGACCAAGCAATCCGGGCGCGGGATGCTTGAGACGTTTGAGCGTTTCAAACAGCAAGAATATGTCGGCGCCAGGCACCAGGACCCATTCGTGCGCAGCCACCCGGTCGCGACCGACCGACTCAATCAATTGCGGCGGCTTGTTGAGCGCAGCCCGCACTATAACAAAATCGATTCCAATGAACTGCAACTGCGCCACGATCTGATGCGGGCAAAGTTGTCGGGCTATCTGGAAAGTCCAGCGACCGTGCTCAACCGATATCCGAGGACGGATAATTCGCTTCCCGCGCGCTATGCGCGGGCTATCGCGCGGTATTTTCAGGGCGGGCACGGCGGACTTGAGGCGGCACTTGCGCAAATCGATCAGTTGATCGCCATGCGGCCCGGCAATCCGTATTTCTGGGAAGTCAAAGGCGACATGTTGATGCGTTCGGGCAAGTCCAAGCAGGCAATCGGGTTCCTTCGCAAGGCGATCAAGCTGTCTCCGGTGCGTGCGCCCTTGATGCAGGTCCAACTGGCAACGGCACTGCAGAATTCGGGCAAGGGCGGGCTGAGGGAATCGGTCAAACTTTTGAAAGACTCGCTTAGGACCGATGAGAACCCGCGGGCTTACCGGCTGTTGGCAACGGCCTACTACAACGGTGGCGATCGGCCGAAGGCCGATGCGATGACGGCGCAGGCCTATTTTCTGGAAGGCAATATCGGCCAAGCGCAGATTTTCGCAAAGCGCGCCTACCGGGCCCTGAAAGCGGGAACGCCAGAATGGCTCAAAAACGAAGACATTCTGAAGTATCAGCCCAGAAGCTAAGGTTAACGCACGGTTCTCTGAATTGAAGTCCGGGTTAGCCCGATTGTGAAGCCGATCCGCCTTGTTTGGCTTGTTGAATCGCCCAGATTAGATGATATCTGACTGTAGCGATTGGTGCGGCGGGCGATGGGCGGCCCGCACGCAAATGAAAAGGAATGAATATGAGCGCGACGAAAACGACTTCCGGTTCCAAGGGTGTGCGGGGGGCTGCTGTGCTGGGCGTCGCGCTGATCGGCGCGGCTATTGGATATGCTGGTTGGAATGCAACCGCAACCGCCGAGGGACCGGCGGACAAGGCAAAGTTGGCCAAGGCCGCAGCCGTGTTTTCGAGCGAACAGAAGGCCGGGATCGAAGCCATCGTGCGTCAGTATCTTTTGGATAATCCGGAGCTGTTTCTAGAGGTGCAAACGGCGCTCGAAGCCAAAATGGAAAAGCTTCAGGCTGACCGGATGAAGACCGCGATCAAGTCAAACGCGGATGCGCTTTACCGCCGGACCGACGCTCCAATGGCAGGCAATCCGAAGGGCGATATCACAATCGTGGAGTTCTTCGATTACAACTGCGGGTTCTGCAAGCGCGGGTTTACCGAGGTCAACAAGCTGTTAAAGGCGGATGACAAGGTGCGCGTTGTGTTGAAGGAACTGCCGATCCTGTCGAAAGGGTCGGAGGAAGCCTCCCGGGTGGCGCTTGCAGCCAAGAAACAGGGCAAATATTGGGAAGTGCACCAGGCGTTGCTTAATCATCGCGGTGCGGTCGATGGAGCCAGCGCGCTTAAGATTGCCGGAAAGCTTGGGTTGGATGTTGCCAAGTTGAAGTCGGACACCGACTCCAAAGAGGTTACCGCCGAGATCAATACGGTTCGTGAGCTTGCGCAAAAAATGAATATCAACGGGACGCCGCACTTCCTGGTCGGCGACCGGGCGATTCCCGGGGCGCCGGAGAACCTGATGGAGCAGCTCAGCAACCATGTGAAGGATCTGCGCAAGAACGGTTGCGAGGTCTGCTGAGGGATAACGGTTGCAATTACGGTTAACGCCGCTGCGGAAAAGAATTCCGGGGTGGGTGGCAAAGTCTGGCAGCGGCGTATTGATACGCCGCTGTTGGTGTTTCAGGAGCGTGGTGGGGACTGCGGTCGCTGATGTTTCTATGGCAGCGAGGCGACAGGTTCCAGGGGATGACGAGCAGGTGGCTCGCGACCTGCCAAATGTGACGATGTGGCAGTGGGAGAAGCCGGTTCTCCCTCAGACTTTCGGCGTGCCGTGCTTGGACACGGGAAAGAAAGCTGTTAGACGCATAAGCTGCGATCAACCTGAAATCCGCGGTGCGGCTGCATCGGCGGCGGGAAGTCTTGCGAATGACCTTCCTCGTTGCTGGGCCGGTTTGCTACTCGTGGATGTTTGCTACTGGTGGATATGGCAAAGAGCGTTTTCGTCCTTAATGGACCCAATCTCAACCTGCTCGGCAAGCGCGAGCCCGAAGTCTACGGGACCGACACGCTTGATGACGTGCGTGCGCGTACTGAGACACGAGCAGGCGAACTGGGGCTCAGCGTCGAATTCCGACAGTCGAATAGTGAGGGGGAGCTGGTCGACTGGATTCAGGAAGCCCGCGAAGACGCCAGCGCCATTATTCTCAATGCCGCAGGTTACACGCACACGTCGGTTGCAATTCTCGATGCGCTGCAGGCTGCAGAGCTGCCGGTCATCGAAGTTCACCTTTCCAATATTTTCCGGCGCGACCCGTTTCGCAATCACTCCTATATTTCGCTTGGCGCGAACGGCGTCATTTGCGGGCTGGGAGCGAAAGGCTATGAGCTTGCGATCGAGGCCGTTGCCGACATCATCAAAAGCCAGGGCTCGTGACGAAACAGAAAGCACGGCCGAAAAACAAGCGGCCATCGAACAAGAGGCCACACACTAAGGGGCAAAGAGGCATGACTGCCAAGGACTCCAAAAATAGCGCCATCGCCGAAAGCCAGGTGATCCGCGAACTTGCCGATCTTCTGAATGAGACAGGCTTGAGCGAGATCGAAATCGAAAAAAGCGGGCTGAGGCTGCGCGTTGCACGTCAAGTCAACGTAACGGCTTCTGCTCCGGTTGCCGCTATTGCAGCGAGCGCGCCGGCGGCCAGTGCGGCTGCGGCGGCGCCATCGGAAGCGGCCGGGGATCCCAGCCGTCATCCAGGTGCGCTGAAATCGCCAATGGTGGGGACTGCCTACCGTTCGCCGGAACCGGGCGCGGCTGCGTTCATCGAAGTTGGCAGCAAAGTTTCGGAGGGCGACACGGTGTTGATCATCGAAGCGATGAAGACGATGAACAGCATCCCTGCGCCCAAGTCGGGAACGGTATCGGCGATATTGTTTGAGAACGGTCAGCCGGTCGAATTCGGCGAACCGCTCATCATCATTGAATGATGGCGGGAGCGATGTTCGATAAAGTTCTGATTGCCAATCGCGGTGAGATCGCGCTTCGTATTCAACGGGCTTGCAAAGAGCTGGGGATATCGACAGTGGCTGTGCATTCGACGGCCGATGCCGAAGCGATGCATGTGCGGCTTGCCGATGAAAGCGTGTGCATCGGGCCGCCGCCTGCATCCGACAGTTACCTCAATATCCCGCGCCTGTTGGCGGCGTGTGAAATCACCGGCGCGGATGCGGTTCATCCCGGTTACGGCTTTTTGTCGGAAAACGCCCGGTTTGCCGAGATCCTAGAAGACCACAACATCACCTTTATCGGGCCGACGTCGGAACATATCCGGGTCATGGGCGACAAGATTGCCGCCAAGGAGACCGTGCAAAAGCTTGGGATCCCCGTCGTGCCGGGGTCCGATGGCGAGGTCAAGGGGGATGATGAAGCCCTCAAGGTCGCTGAAGGCATCGGCTATCCGGTGCTGGTGAAAGCTGCTTCAGGCGGTGGCGGGCGGGGCATGAAGGTCGTGCAGAAGGCTGCAGACCTTTTGTCATCGATGGCTGCTGCGCGCTCGGAATCCAAAGCGGCATTCGGGGACGACACGGTTTATATCGAGAAGTTCCTGACCAAGCCACGCCACATCGAAATCCAGGTTTTTGGCGACGGGCAGGGGAATGCAATCCATCTTGGTGAGCGGGATTGTTCCTTGCAACGGCGCCATCAGAAGGTGTTGGAAGAAGCGCCTTCGCCGGCGCTCAACTCGGATTTGCGGACCAAGATCGGCGAAGTCTGCGCCGATGCGATGAAGAAGCTCAACTATCGCGGCGCCGGCACGATCGAGTTCCTGTACGAAGACGGCGAGTTCTATTTCATCGAGATGAACACCCGGTTGCAGGTCGAGCATCCGATCACCGAGATGATTACCGGCATCGACATCGTGCTGGAACAGATCCGGGTCGCCTCAGGATCGCAGCTCACTCTGACCCAGGACGATATTACGTTTTCCGGACACGCGATCGAATGCCGGATCAATGCTGAACATGCGCGAACGTTCAGGCCTTCGCCGGGCCGGATCACGTACTGGCATCCGCCAGGCGGCCTGGGGGTGCGCGTGGATTCTGGCGTTTATCAGGGCTATTCGATCCCGCCTTATTACGACAGCCTGATCGGCAAGCTGGTGGTGCACGGCAAGACCCGCAACGAGTGCCTGATGCGCCTGAAGCGGGCGCTGTCGGAATTCGTCATCGATGGGATTGAGACGACGATCCCGCTGTTTAACGAGCTTATCCGGCAACCCGATATCGCCAACGGCATGTATGATATCCATTGGCTCGAAAAGTTCCTCAGCAAGCCATAATCTTAGCTGTAGAATTCCATTTTGTGGGTCTGCCCAATATTATCGGGTTCGTCAGGGTATTTTTCGGCTTGGTGCGGAACGCCGCGGCAGATCGAACGGCCGGTCAATGATGCCTTGCAGGTGTGGTTGAAGTTGCCAACGAGGGAGTAGATCGTCTCGTGGCCTCGCGTGACGACATCATGATCGAGATTACGCCGCAGGTTCTGCTCAAGGCCTACAGTTGCGGCATATTTCCTATGGCCGAAAGCGCCGAGGACCCGGCGCTTTATTGGATAGAGCCGCAGCATCGCGGGATTTTGCCACTTGATCAGGTTCACGTTCCCAAGCGCTTGAAGCGTACGATCCGCAGTTGTCCGTTCAGCGTCCGCGCTGATTCCGACTTCGATGCGGTTGTCGATGGGTGTGCGGCGTCGCGACCTGGACGCCGGTCGACGTGGATTAACAGCCGTATCCGCCATCTCTACCGGCAGTTATTCGATCTGGGGCATTGCCATACGGTCGAAGTGTGGGATGGCGATGATTTGGTTGGCGGACTTTATGGTGTCGCGTTGGGGGGAGCGTTTTTTGGAGAGAGTATGTTCTCCAGGGCGCGGGATGTGTCGAAGATAGCGCTGGTGCACCTGTGCGGGCGGCTTAGCCACGGAGGTTTCGTGCTGTTAGACACGCAGTTCGTTACCGATCATCTGCGTCAGTTCGGCACCGTTGAGGTGGGGCGGGATGAATTCCAGGGGCTGCTGGAAGAGGCGCTGAAGGTGTCGGCCGATTTCGGCCGTTTGCCAGCGGAAGTTTCCGGCGAACAGATCCTGCAATTTCTGAACGGCGCCTCCGCCCCTGGTGGCGAGGGCTGAGGGTCTCCTGAGGCTTTACAGTTCGGATCTCGGGTTCCAAAGTCATTTTCGCGCGCAACTGCCGTGAGCATGGTTCACAAGATAATTGGGGGCGATTGTTCGGGTTGATTTGTCGGCTGGAAGGGGCCATTGCTCCCAAGCGGGCTCATCGGCCCACAGGGGGGCGGCCTCTCTTCCGCGCCATCATTCTAGAGCACTTTCCGACCAAATCGGATCAATTCTGTTTCTCAAGCGGCGAGTCGATCCAGCAGGAGAGTGGCGCGGGTCGATCTGGGTGATCGGCCAAGCCGCTCGACGCACTGGGCGGCCGCCGCTTGGAAACCCGAAGGGCCGGGCGGATTTGCGCCAATCTCTGCGCAGCCCGTCTTGTCCGTAGCCCCGCTACGCACTGCGCCGGTCCACTTGATCTTGTCACTAATCCGCCTCGGCAGAATGGTTCGATTTGGTCGGAAAGTGCTCCAGATGCTGTGTGTTTGGCACCATGACCCATATAAGTTTCGATTCGCCAACTTGAATGCGGGATTTTTTCCCGACCTCATTGGGGGATTCAGGCACTCCTGTCCCAGCGCGGACAGATCGCTGGATGCCCCGGCCAACTACCGCTCAAACCGCTTGTATTTAATGCGGTGGGGTTCGGTGGCATCAGCGCCCAGGCGGCGCTTCTTGTCTTCTTCGTAGGCTTCGAAGTTTCCTTCGAACCATTCGACATGGCTGTCGCCTTCGAAGGCCAGAATGTGGGTTGCCAGACGGTCAAGGAAGAAGCGGTCATGGCTGATCACCACGGCACAACCGGGGAAGTCTTCCAGGGCTGCTTCAAGTGCCGAGAGCGTTTCGGTATCCAGATCGTTTGTTGGTTCGTCGAGCAGCAGAAGGTTGCCGCCCTCTTTCAGCAATTTGGCCAGGTGCACGCGGTTGCGTTCACCGCCCGAGAGCATGTTGACCTTCTTTTGCTGGTCGGTGCCCTTGAAGTTGAATGAGCCGCAATAGGCGCGCGAATTGACCTCGCGTTTGCCACCCAGCGAAATGACATCGAGGCCGTCGGAGATGACTTCCCATACCGACTTTTTCGGATCGAGATCGTCGCGGGTCTGGTCGACGTATGAGATCTTGACGGTGTCGCCGACGCGGATTGAGCCCTTGTCTGGTTCTTCCTGGCCGACCAGCATCTTGAACAGCGTCGTCTTACCGGCACCATTGGGGCCGATGACGCCAACGATACCGCCCGGCGGCAGCTTGAAGGATAAGTCGTCGATCAGCAGGCGGTCGCCGAAGGCCTTGGTGAGACCGTCCGCTTCGATGACGACATCGCCAAGGCGCGGACCGGTCGCGATGTTGATCGAGGCGCGGCCGACGTCTTCGCGGCCGGCTTCCTCGGCCATCTTTTCGTATGCCGTGATGCGCGCCTTGGATTTGGCCTGACGGGCTTTGGGCGACGATCTGATCCATTCGAGTTCGCGCTTGAGAGCGCGCTGTTTGGATTCTTCCTGGCCCTTTTCGGTTTCCAGGCGCTTGGCTTTTTGTTCCAGCCAGCTTGAGTAATTGCCGTGATAGGGGACGCCCTGACCGCGATCCAGTTCAAGGGTCCATTCGGTGATATTGTCGAGGAAGTAGCGGTCGTGGGTGACGAGGATCACGCAGCCGGTGTATTCCTTCAAGAAGCGTTCCAACCAGGCGACCGATTCAGCGTCGAGGTGGTTGGTGGGCTCATCGAGCAGCAGGATGTCGGGCTTGGAGAGCAGAAGGCGGGTTAGCGCGACACGGCGTTTTTCACCGCCCGATAGCTTGGTGACATCGGCATCCGCGGGCGGGCAACGAAGCGCATCGAGCGCCTGTTCGACCTGGGTGTCGAGATCCCAAAGGTTTTGCGCGTCGATCTGGTCCTGGAGCTGGGCCATCTCGTCGGCGGTTTCTTCGGAATAGTTCATCGCAACTTCGTTGTAGCGGTCGAGCAGCGCCTTCTTTTCAGCGACGCCTTCCATGGCATTGCCGAGCACGTCTTTTTCCGCATCGAGTTCGGGCTCCTGGGGAAGGTAGCCAACCTTGATGCCGTCGGCTGCCCAGGCTTCCCCGACAAAGTCGCCCATCTCGCCGGCCATGACCTTTAGAAGCGTCGATTTACCAGCACCGTTGAGGCCGACGACGCCGATCTTGGCGCCGGGCAGGAAGGAAAGCGAAATGTCCTTCAAGACCGTCTTCCCACCGGGGTAGGTCTTGGACAGTTTGTGCATGTGATAGACGTACTGCGGGTTCGCCATGCTCTCGGGCGCTCCTCTGCTCGTAGGGTTGTAAATCTGAGTAAGCAGCCCTTGTAGCGGATCGGAGCGGGCGGAACAATGGGGGATTGGGCAGCGGCTCCGCCCGCCCGAATTGCGCGTGATCGGTTAAGGCCGGCGGGCGACCCTGGCCGGACGCGGATCTGGTTGAGTTGCCGTCCGCTTGGCCATCGCCAGCAATTCGCGTCTCAGGCGATGTTCGCGATAGGTCCATGTCCGCCAGTTGTTTTGCTGCCTGTTCAACCTGGCCGTTAAGTATTTGACCGCTTGTCTGGCTTGATGGTGCTTGGACCAGGACTGAGACTGAGATGCCTGAGTTGTGAACTTGGTCAGTGCGGGCAGGGCGGAGGGGCCTAGTCGTCGCAAATAGCCGACATCGAGAAACACACCCTTGCCACCCAATTCGCGGCAATTGGCAACATTGTATTCGGCGATGATACGGCCGAAATCGAGGAAGCAGGCAATGTAGAGAGTTGAAACTATGGCGGCGGCATTGGCATTGAGCAGCCAGGTGCTCGACTTTTGAAACCGGATGCGCGCGACAATAAGCACAAGACCGATGGCAACGAGGCCCATGCCGACAAGGCCGGTGAGGCGCAGGTAGGTGAGGGCATAGGAGTCGACGTAAATCCCCATCCGTTGCATTGCGGATATGACGAGGAATACGTTCTGGGCGAGCCATACATACATGAGGATGTATGCCAGGCGCGGAGGAGGTTCCTTGCGGTTTGAGGGAAATGCCATCAGCACGAAGAATGCAGCCAACAGTGCCGAAGCTGTGAGCGCATTAGTGCCCTGGTGGGCATAACTGGCGAAGGTCACGCCATCGGGCAAGGCAGCACCTGCCCATAGGAATCGCACATCAAGAACGTTCTGCACGGCGAACACGACGTTGAACAGGATCATCGAACGGATGATGACGTCCTGCGTCAGGAACCCGGTTTGCGCTGCAGGCGTGTCAGCTTCGGCGGAGGTTCGTGAAACATCAGGCTGGGACTTGTCAGCATGCGGCTGCAGCCGGGTTGGGTCGGCTTTGTCCTCCGGGCCCGGATTGGCGGTGTGGCGCTGGAAGTCGGGGGCAACGCGCAGGAATGCCCACACCGGTACGGCAAGCAAACACCAAAACACCACGCGCCAAAATTCGGGCAGATGGAAGTCTAGCGCCCGAAGCCATTGCAGCGGTTCCAACCAACCAGCAATGATCGGGTTGGCGGATGCAAACAGGAACAAAAACACGCCGGCCAGAGCAAGCGGAAATATCCAGGCTTTAAACATGGCTGTTGGGAAATTTGCGACGGCACGGTGATGCTTCCAATTCGGCATTTCTCCCAGATCGGCAAATACGCGGACGATTGCCAGCAATAGGAATGCTGCTGAGTTGCCCAGCCACTTCAGCGCGTCGGCCACGACCTTGGGCTGATCGCTCAAGGCAAAGGCCGCAAGGCCAAACGTGAACAATATGACGGCCAGGAATGTTGGCTGTTCGATCAGGGCGAGACACAGTCCGGCCAGCAGCGCGAACATGATGCGCCCTTGCATTGAAGTGATCAGGTTTCGATGCAGGGCCGCCATCGCCAACAGAAGGGTTGCTGCGAAAAGCGCTGCCGTCCACCCGATGCCGTGGTCAAAGAACAGGAAGTCGCCAAGTGCCACAAGCGTGGCGGCGGCATAGGGCAGGAACGGTGGGGGATGGGGTTGCGACAGGCGGATCGGCCGCGGTTTGGCGGACACAGCGATTGGGTCCGCTGGCGTGGCGGAAGCTGAATTTGCTGACATAGCTTTTGGTCTTCCCGGCGTCGGGTGGTGCGTGGGTGATCGCACCCAGGCTGCCCGTCATTGCGGCTGCGTTCGAGCAGACTTGTCGGGCAATGTCCGCACGCGGGCGGACGAATACGGAAATGATCTGAAAGCGTCCGCCTGCGTGCGGGGCGAGAGGATTGTCAGCTATTCCAAGCTCTGATCATGGCCCTCCCGCACAGCAAAAATCCGTGACGTGCAGTGACGCGGGGAACTTCACGAAAACGTTAACCAACCTAGATTTCGCGCGGGCGCGCTACATGCGCCCGAGCGCAACGGATCACGCGCTCGTTTCCTCACTTTGGCTTTGCGGGCGGGGTGCGATGACACCTGCCTGCACACATTGGAGACGGATATGCCAACAATCACGCTGACCAGAAGGTCGGACAGCTATAAGACAACCAGCAGCCGGGACCATACGGTGTTTGGTCTCGAAGGCGATGACACCATCAAAACCGGTGCCGGTGACGACAGCCTGTTTGGGGGCGAAGGTAAAGATGCGCTCATCAGCGGCGACGGCGACGATTTGCTGGAAGGCGGTGAAGGTGCCGACAAACTTGTCGGCGGGGACGGCAATGACACGGCAACCTATGCGACCTCACGCGCTGGCGTGTTCGTCGACCTTGGGGCGAGTCCGGGCATGGGCACTGGTAAAGGCGGCGACGCCGATGGCGATACCCTGCAAGAGATCGAAAACCTCACCGGCAGCCAATACAAGGACTACCTATGGGGCGACCGCAACGACAATGTCCTCAGTGGCCTTGGCGGCAACGACTACCTGCGCGGAGAAGGCGGCGACGACACGCTGATCGGCGGTGAAGGCGGCGACTGGATGGTCGGCGGCAGCGGCACGGATACGGCCTCATATAAAAGCTCGTCTGCGGGTGTCGATGTCAACCTTGATACCGGCAGAGGTTATGGCGGCGACGCACAAGGCGACTACATTCAGGAAGTCGAAAACCTCATCGGCAGTAGCCATGACGACAGCCTGACCGGCGACAAGCATGACAACGTTCTGGAAGGCGCAGGCGGCAATGACATGCTGTTCGGGCTTGCCGGCAACGATACGCTGTTGGGCGGGATCGGCGACGATGTTCTGGAAGGCGGTCGCGATGGCGACACGATCGACGGTGGCGCAGGAAAGGACATTGCCTCTTATGCGTCTTCCAGCAGCGGCGTTAATGTCAACCTGATGACCGGCTCTGCTTCGGGCGGCGATGCGCAAGGCGATACCTTGACGTCGATCGAAGGTCTTGAGGGAAGCGCATTTAACGATGTGCTGACCGGCACGAATGGAGACAACATTATCCGTGGCGGTGCTGGAGACGATGTTATCCGTGGCGGTGATGGCATCGATGAAATCTGGGGCGGGTCGGGCAACGACCGGTTCGTCTTCGATCAGAACGATGACAACGGCTCGATCATCGGCTGGAACATCGAAGCCATTGGTGATTTCGTTGCCGGCGGCACGGAAGACGTCATCGACCTGACCAACTCGGGCAGCGGGTTAACCTCGCTGCAGGACGTGATCGCCAACTCGCAGGTCATGACAGGAGCCGGCGGGCAGTTTGGCACGCTGATCGACCTTGGTCCTTCGGGCGGCGTTCTGCTCGCCGGTGTATTGCCGACTGACCTGACGAGCGCCGACTTCATTTTCTAAAGTCGGTCGACATTGTAGATCAAATGAGGCCTCGGCGAGCCACTGCCTGCCGGGGCCGCTTGCAGATTGATGTCGATTTGATTGCAGGTGTAGGTTGGGGGTTACTGCGCTCCCGGCTGCGCGGCAACAGGGGCAACCCCCAGTGAAACATCTGACATATTACGCCGATCCCATGTGCTCGTGGTGCTGGGGTTTTGCGCCTCAGATCGATCGTGTCGTTGAGCGCTTTGGGGACCGCCTGCCGATTATTCCGGTGATGGGAGGCTTGAGGCCGGGAACCACCGAGACGATGTCCAATGAACTCAAAGCCAAATTGCGCGGCATCTGGACACAGATCCACGAGCGGACCGGGCAACCATTCGATTTTTCGTTCTTCGAGCGCGATGGCTTTGTCTACGACACCGAGCCTGCCTGCCGGGCAGTCGTCGCGGTGCGGGAAACGAAGCCGGAATTGGCGTTGAAGGTGATGCGCGCGATACAGCAGGCGTTTTATGAGGAGGGGCGTGATACGACCGATGCGGATGTTCTGGCCGATTTAGCGAAAGCAGCCGGAATGGAGCGGGCCCTGTTCCTGCCGGCGTTCAACAGTGCCGAGATGATTGCGAAAACCGCCGGCGATTTTCGCTTGGGCCCGAGTATCGGGGTGACCGGTTTTCCGACGCTTATGGCGGAAGAGTCCGATGGGACATCGCTTCTGGTGACAGCGGGATTCGCGCAACTCGAAGAACAGCTACCCGCGCTGGAGGCTTGGTTGGGTGGAGGATGATTGGAGTGGGGAGCGTACCGAGATTCCAATTGAACACATTTTATCGTCATGGCCGAGAAGTCGGCCATCCACGCAAGGTTCGGGGACCGACGCCCGCCCCCTCAAAGCCCAACCTGCCGACCTATCGTTTCGCCAGTTGGGAGTGAAAAACATGTTTTCTCGTCGTCGAAAACGACCATGTATTTATATGATGGCCAGCGCCCGTGACGGAGTTATTTACATCGGCGTAACGAGTAATCTTGTTGGTCGCGTTTCGCTACACAAGCAGGATCTCGTTGAGGGCTTCACCAAGCGCTATGCAGTGCACAGGTTGGTCTACTATGAGATGCATGAAACGATGCCGGATGCCATCAACCGCGAGACGCGGCTAAAGAAATGGAAACGAGCCTGGAAGGTCCGCTTGATTGAGCAGATGAACCCGGAGTGGCTCGACCTTTTCGATGAGAAGAATGGGGTGATCCGTGAGGGACCAGCGGATTTGACGCGGCGTCAGGATTGAACTGTGACGTACGCATATGCAGCCCGTGGCGTGGATGGCCACCTGCGTGGCCATGACGCTGGTGGGGGGCGTAGGGTTTCGAATGTCGGCACTCTTTTTGGGCGTGGCGTCTTCAGGGCATGTCGTCTCCATCGCGGCTGTGCCGCCAGCGGCCAACAAACCCCTTCGTCATGGCCGAGAAGTCGGCCATCCACGCAAGGTTCGGGGACCGACGCCCGCCCCCTCAAAGCCCAACCTGCCGACCTATCGTTTCAAGCCAATCGTTGATGCGCTGCCAGGCGGGCATATTGGAGATACCGGTGAAGAAGAATTTGTTGAGACCGACGGTAAAGACCAGCCAACCCCATAACGTGTGCTCGATAAAGACGGCCCAAAACGAACGGGTTGTTGCGTATCGATATGCCAAAAGCAAACCGATCAAAGTGGTGCCGATAATCGCAACGTAATTGTCGAAGACGATGTGGGCGAAGCCGAACAGTGCACCGTTTGCGATCACCATCGCCCAGCGTAGATTGCCGAACAAAGCGCCATAGCGGTGGAAGAAGAACGTGCGGTAAACTAGCTCCTGGGTCAGCACCGAGACCAGCGGATAGAGGATCATCACGCGCTCGTAGGTCGCGTAGCGCTGGGTGGGGAAGGCCAGGAAACGATCCGGCATCTCCTGGGCGACGTAGGCAGCGACCATGCCGCCTGCAACGATGAAGACGGCCAGGATCGACAACAGATCGACCAGCTTGAAGCCCTTGATCAATTCCCGCCGCAACAGGAACCAGCGATCCCAAAGTAAGAATACGATGAAGGCGAGCATGACCGGCTGAAGGACCATGAACAGCGGCATGCGCTCGATGTGGACGGCATGCTTCAGGGCCAGTGGCAGGCCGACGAACAGCGCCATCAGCTCAATGGCAAGCCAGATGCGCATCAATACGCCAGGGCCGCCATAGCCCTCGCGAACAACCGAGCCTCCGGCCGACAACCAGGGCGGCACCTTCAAGTCTCCGGCCATGGCTTTCCCCCGCCTTCCCGATCAGCCCGTCTTGGTCAGCTTCTTGACGGCTGCCGAGATCTTGTGGCGGACGCGGTGCCAGCCCTTGGAACCTTCGGATGTCATCCAGTTCATTTGCAACGAGCGGCGCTGACCCTCGAAGGGATGGTGGCCATGCCAGGAATTGTCGGAACGCTTGAAGACCAGAAGCGTGCCATTGTCGGGGGGAACTTCCGTGACGTAGTCGTCGACGTCGGTGCCGCTATTGAGGATGCGCAGGCGCCCACCTTCCTGGTTCCAATTCTCATTCAGATACAAAAGAACCGTTATGATCTTGTCCTTGGAATCTGTGTGGATACGGCCGTCCTTGGAGCGTGTGTAGCCGCGAAGCGAATACATTTTCGGGCGGTCGTTCAGGTCGACGGCAAATTTCTGCTCGATGGCCTTTTGGAATTGGGGGCCGTCGAGTTCGTCGATGACCTCCTTGATGACCATGTTGGCCTCAAGGCTGTCGAGCGGATAGGAACCGCCCTTCTCGATATTGGGGTAGGTTTCGTTGATGGCGCGCACACTATCTGGGGACAGAAAGCCGGGGACCACGGTGAACGTATAGGGCTTGTCTGCCACATCGGCCTCAAGCAACTTGTCCAAGTTCAGGTGCGCCATGTGATTATCCTCAGATCCTATCGTGTCAGGTGCGGGGGCAGGCTTTGGCAGTTACCTTTACCACGAGTGCCGTGGCTTATCGTGTCAGTCCTGCCAGCATGTGTTTGCGACGCGCATAGCGCTGTTCGATTTCGGTTGCAATGGCCCGGGCGGCATCGATGGCGTGATAGTCCCAGCTTTCCAATTGACCGAAGGATGCAGGCAGTGGCCGGGTTGCCCCTTGCGCGCTCAATGCATCGTGGAAGCGGCTGAATTTCGGCGATCCGCCCGAGGGGGTGAAGACGTAAACCGGACGGCCGGTGGCGCAGGCTTCGCCGCACATGTTGACGCTGTCGGCTGTGACGATCAGGGCGTCGGCGGCGGCGAGAAAATTGGGATAGGGGTTGTCATCGCCGCCGGTCCACAAAATGCGCGGGGCATCTTTGGTTGCCTTATCGGTAGCTGCGATCAACCGTTGATGGCTGCGGCGCGAAGAGGTGATCATGAAACTCGCGCCAAGCGCTGCCAGCGATGCCAGGCTTGACTCCAACCTGTCGTCGTCGGCTTCGGTAAATTTATATACCCCGTTCTTGCCGCCTAAGATGACGGCGATGCGGGGCCCCGGCAGGCCGCTGATCTCGGCGGGAAGATTGGCCCGCAGATCGGCCAGACGGCTTTGCGAAAAGCTGTGCGGAGATGTGGTGGTGGTGATGACGTTTGCGCCGCGCCGTTTGTCGTGGGCTGGCACCCAGATGAGGTCGGCGGTGTTGGCGCCAGACTTAGGGTCTTGCAGGACCACGGTATAGGTGGCGGGACCAGCCTTGCGGCGGATGGCGCGGACGTAGGGGATTGAGGCGCGCCCGGTGGCAATAACGAAGTCGGGCCAGGGCGGGGCAAAGCGGCTGCCGGGCTGTCCCAATTTTTCAGATGGGTTGACCGGGCCCCAAGGGGCCATCACGCGCCAGATGCCGGTCGGTTGGACGTCCTTCATTTCATAGTCGAGGCCCAGCGCATCGGCGACGCCGCGTGCCTGCACGACCATGCCGGCCTTGCCGTCTGTAATGATCCAGGCGCTTTTGCCCGCCAGCGGGCGGTCGGTGTCGGAGCTTTGTAGGTTCATGAGGACTTTCTGGCGCGCGCTGACGGTAATGTCGAGTGGTGAGGACAAAAAGCCTGTTGGGGTGGGGCGTTGGGGTTCGCCTGCATTTCGAATTGCGTCAGGCCGGTTTGCATCAGACTGATTTGAGTGAGGCGGGTCAATTGGGGGCGACACCTGCGCGAGGCTCGGTTACAAATGTTGCGTGTAACAGCCACTAAACTTACAGAAACCTGCGAGCAGATTGACGGACATGGGCCTGACGCTTGATGCCATCGATTGGCGAATTTTGAAGGAACTGCAGGCGGACGGGCGGGTGACCAACGTCTTATTGGCGCAACGGGTCGGGTTGTCGGCGCCTGCCTGTCTCAGGCGGCTGCGCAACCTGGAGGAGGGCGGCCTGATTGAAGGCTATGCGGCGATGCTTGATGAAGCCGCATTGGGCTTTACCTTGGTGGCCTATGCGATGGTGCGGCTGCACAATCAGGCGGAAGCGGATCTTCGGAGTTTCGAAGACCTGGTGCTGGGTTGGCCGCTGGTGCGCGAAGCCTACATGCTGTCAGGCGAGAGCGACTACATGCTGAAGTGCGTGGCGCCCGACATATCCAGCTTCCAGGATTTCGTCCTGAGCACGCTGACAGCCGCCCCCAATGTCGCAAGCGTCAAGACCTTCCTGACGATCCGCCGCGCCAAACGGGCACCGGGGGTGCCGGTGGGGGTTTGAGATTGCGGGGTGTGGGGTGTGGCCGAGGCGGAAGTGAATTCCTAGGCAGCCGAAGTGGCACTCCAGAACTTTGTGCAACGCGAGGTGGTCGCTTTGGGGCAGCTTCGGGCACGCGTCTAAATCTGAGGCACCTGAAAAACAGGGCGAACGCTGGCAAACCGAGTGGCGGCCGCTTCACTGAACAAATCTTCGTCTTTCATGTAGTAGTGATGCGAGTATGGAAGTTCTGAAACGAAGGGGCCACAGCAACCGTAAGCATTAGCTGCGCCGCCGTCTCCGCCGCGAATGAAATGGTGATCAGACACCAATTCCAAACCTCGGTCAGAGTCTGCGATGATTAGACCAAAGAGTTTTCGACTTTCTGGCCCGACTGATGGAAGCGGATTGTCACTCGAAATGCTATCGCCCCACGGAAACACCGTTTTCGATCCTGCTCCGCAGACATATTCCCATTCATCAGCAGAAGGAAGGCGCAAGCCCTCATCGGACAAAGAAGATTGCACTTCTTTCATAGAATAAAATACCCGTGTGATGGGTTTGAAAGAACCGTCATCCGAACGATCAATACGCACTTCAGCATGGTCCAATAGCGATGAAATACTGCCTACACTTGGATTGGATTGCAGCGCTTCAAAACCCTCATCGAAAATCGGATCGTCAAATTCCCCGGTTTGCCATACCTGATTGCGTCGACACTTTGCGACGAGTAGGGTTGGAATTTTTCTTACGCGCTTTGGCGTGAAAGAATATGCAAGATACTGCTGCAAGGTCCAATCGCTATCATCTTCATGCAATGAATCTATTTGGTCTTGGGTCGGGACGAAGGCGTCTACATCAAAACCCAGCGTGGCTTTCTCGCCGGGGCAAAGAACAAACTTCTCAGAACCAAGATGGAAATTGGCGACGGCAAATTCTCGCCCAGCATATTCATGCTCGACAATGTCCGTGAACCTGAAATTCATCCCACTCCGTGCTGCTATACTTTTGCAGAACTGCTGCCGAGCACTGTTCGACAGCGAGCACCATTCTTTCAAATCCATGCCCGTCCCCGGTTTCGGCCCGCTTCGTCAGAGCGAATTGCATCAGGTTCGGCAGCAACAAGCAAGAGTACCTCTTAAGGTCCGAAGCGGGTCAATATTGACCGTTGCGATCCACCATTATGCTGCGCCGCCGTTCGCCTGGATAATCAAGCATGACGCCATATAGCTTGATGGGAAAGAACTGCAATCATCTTATCCCGCTCATGGTCAAATCCACCCAGTAGACACCGCCTTGATGAGGGCGGCCTTTGGCTTTGTCGGAAGACCTCACAGTTTCAGTCTTCCACTAAGAATTCGCTTTTAGCGCCCTTATAGCCGCCAGCAACGTGAGCCGGCCTACCTGCAATGAATGAACTTGTCGGGTGGGGCGTACATGAACATGCGGGCTGCCGTGCCGTATCCATCCATGCGGCGCAGGTCGAGAAGCCCCTTGCGGTGCAGGCGGACGGCTACGTCGCGAATGAGGTCTTCTTCGCGGGTTTCATACATCTTGCGGAAGAAGGGCCGTCCGCTGCGGCCGAAATAGTCTTCGGCGTATTTGAAATCCAATGCGCGTGAGCGAACATAGCTCCGGAACTTGCGGTGGTAGGCACGCAGGTCTTTCGATGAGCATTGACCGGCCTGGCACAACGAGCCCACTTCCATGAGGGCTTTGTAGCGCTTGTATAATCCGCGCCGTTTCATTTGCATCTGCCGGGCGCGGTAGGAATCGGAGATGTTTTTGCCAACGCTCAGTTTCTGGCTGGTGGTGTAGCAATCGGGTGCGCGATCGGCAGGCAGCGTCATGTCGGCGACGGCGCCGGTAAACATGAACATCTGGCGGATCAGAAAGGCAAGGACGAGCCCGGTTATGAGAGCGCCGGGCATGGTCATCATCCAACCTGGCAGAATTGAGTTTTGATTGCTGCGGCTCATTTGCAGGGGTTCCTTCCGGGAATCGGTTCGATCAACTTGCCTTTGAAGACTTTCGGGATGGACGTTCCAAAGAAACCGCCATACTCGCGTTTGGGAATGAAATAACCGGCCAGGATGAGGTCGTTGAGGGCTTCAAGGACGCGCCTGTCGGCTGTCAGTTCGAATGCCTTGAGTTGGTCGGCCTGAGGCTTGCCGTGCGAGAGCTTGTCGACGACGGTGTCGAAGTGCGAGGGGGCCAAGCGATCGCGGAAGAAGAGGAATTCGTTGCGCAGTTTGATGTAACCGCCGATCTGACCGACCAGTTCGGAGCGCTGATTGGGATCGCATAAGCGCTGGCGTTCGTTGCGCATGACGCAATCGATGAAGACGACGTGCCTGCCCAGTTTGTTGCCGACGATTTGCAAGGATTGTTGGCGGAAGCTTCCCGGACCGCCGATCATGACGCCGCCTGATTTCGGGATCGGGCACTTGTTATAGAGATCCCTGGCGACCAGGGAGGTGTCGGCGCGGGCGCGTCTCAAGGAGGCTTCGTTGGGGGCGTTGCCGAATGTGTCGTTGCGGTGTTGTTCGTTCTGGCGGAGGAAATGGATCGCGGTATAAAACAGCCCGATTGCCATCAAGACACCGAAAACGAATTTGACTGCCTCGCTGGGGAACCGAAAGCCGGGTGTCTGCGGTTCTTCGAGCGACAGCTCCTCGCGAACGACGTGACGTGAAGCCGGTGGGTTTGTTCCACGTTTGCCGAAAGCCATTTACCGGTCTCCTGGATTTGCGCAATTTACAAAACATTGAAGATAAATCTAAGCCACCAGAGTCTAAGCGCGGGTAAAGGCTGCAGCTGTGTATTCGGCTCCATCGGTTTAGGGTTTAGCGGATTTTAAAAACTGTTTCGGGCAGGGAATTCAGGTCAATCCAAGTGTATTGGGCAAACGAAAGCCCCCGGCCGCAAGGCGCCCGGGGAACCGTATTCTTCGTCAACTCGAAAAGGTGGACGGATTACTTCCAGTCGATTGCCAGGACCTCGAAGGAACGCGGGCCTTTCGGGGTCGTCACTTCGACGCTGTCTCCGACTTCCTTGCCGATCAACGCGCGCGCAATCGGGGAAGAAATCGAGATCTTGCCGTCCTTCAGGTTGGCTTCCAGATCGCCGACGATCATGTAGGCCGTCTCTTCGTCGGTGTCTTCATCGACGAGTTTAACGGTGGCGCCGAATTTGACCTTGTCGCCGGACATTTTCGTCACGTCAATGACGTCGGCGCGGGACAGTTTGTCCTCCAGTTCGGCAATCGTTGCCTCGTTCAGCCCCTGGGCTTCCTTGGCGGAGTGATATTCGGCGTTCTCGGAGAGGTCGCCATGAGCACGGGCCTCGGAAATTGCCTGGATGATGCGCGGACGCTCGACGGATTTCAGGCGCTGAAGATCAGCCTGGAGCCGCTCGTATCCGTCCGTCGTCATTGGTACCCGTTCCGTGGACATCGTTAATGCCTCCCACGCGGCCCGACCGTCGGTGGCGGGGCCAATTTTAAGTTTCGAACATGCATACTAGGAATTGATTGCCCAGCTTAACGCTCAGGCCGTCAAGAAGATCATGATATGCGGCTGGTGTAGCTCTGCAATGGTGCAACTTCGAGACTATCGGTTTTTAGCGCCTTGATTGCGCGCATAACCGCTCTCGCACCAGCGAGCGTTGTATAATAGGGAATATGGTGAAGCAAGGCCGTTCGCCGGATATCCTTGGAATCGGCAAGGGCTTTTGCACCTTCGGTTGTGTTGAAGACAAGCTGCACCTGGCCGTTCTTGATCGCATCGACAATATGGGGACGGCCCTCGAGCACCTTGTTGACGGTCTGGCAGGGTACACCCTGGCTTTCCAGGTAGCGTTTTGTTCCCCGCGTCGCCATCATCTTGAAGCCAAGGGTGGTCAGTTCGCGCAAGGGTTCAATGATGCGTTCCTTGTCGGCGTCCTTGACGGAAACGAAGGCTGTGCCCGACATCGGCAGCGTCTGGTTGGCGCCAAGCTGGCTCTTGCCGAAGGCCATCGCGAAATCCCTATCCAGGCCCATGACTTCGCCTGTTGAGCGCATTTCGGGTCCGAGGATCGGATCGACGCCGGAAAAGCGGGCAAAGGGGAATACGGCTTCCTTGATGGCGACGTGATTGAGGCGCTCTGATTTGAGGCCGAAATCGGCTAGCGGCCGGCCGGCCATCACCTCGGATGCAATCGCGGCCACCGGCTGGCCAATGACCTTGGCAACGAACGGAACGGTGCGGGATGCGCGTGGATTGACCTCCAGGATGTAGACCTTGCCGTCCTTGATGGCGAACTGGACGTTCATCAGCCCGACGACGTTAAGGGCCAGCGCCAGTTCGTGGGCCTGGCGCTCCATTTCGGCGATAACTTCTTCGCTCAGCGAGTGCGGGGGCAGTGAACAGGCCGAATCGCCTGAATGGATACCTGCTTCCTCGATGTGCTCCATGACGCCTGCAACGAATGTGTCCTTACCGTCAGACAGGCAATCGACGTCGACTTCCACGGCATCGGTGAGGTAGCTGTCGATGAGTAGTGGGCGTTCGTCGGACACGATCAGTTCGTTGGGCCCGTCGAGCGTATCGGCAAGGCGCTTGATATAGCGGTCGATCTCAAATCCGTCGTGGACGATTTCCATGGCTCTGCCGCCCAGCACGTGAGAGGGCCTGATGACCACCGGGTAGCCGGTCTTATCGGCAACGGCGCGGGCTTCCTGGGGCGAGCGGGCAATGCCGGCTGGCGGCTGCAACAGGCCAAGCTTTTCAATCAGCTCCTGGAAACGGTCGCGCTGCTCGGCCAGATCGATGGCATCGGGCGATGTTCCCAGGATCGGGACGCCGGCTGCGCCCAAGGCGGATGCCAGCTTCAGCGGGGTCTGGCCGCCGAACTGGACGATGACGCCCTTGAGATTGCCGCCCGCCTTTTCCGCGTTGACGATGGCAAGCACGTCTTCGGCGGTCAACGGCTCGAAATAGAGCCGGTCGGAAGTGTCATAGTCGGTCGACACGGTCTCGGGGTTGCAGTTGACCATGATGGTTTCATAGCCCGCAGCAGTCAGCGCGAAGCAGGCATGGCAACAGCAGTAGTCGAACTCGATGCCCTGGCCGATGCGGTTGGGTCCGCCGCCCAGGATGAGGATCTTTTCGCGCTCTGTAGGCTCGGATTCGCAAACCGGGTCGGCAAACAGACCGCTTTCATAGGTCGAGTACATGTAAGCCGTGGGAGAAGCGAATTCAGCCGCACAGGTATCGATGCGCTTATAGACCGGGCGCACGCCGAGTGCTTCGCGATGGCTGGTGACCTCGGCTTCGGTCTTGCCGCAGAGCTTTGCCAAACGGGCATCCGAAAAGCCCATGGATTTAAGAATGCGCATGTTCTGGGCGGTGGGGGGCAATCCGTGATCGCGCACGCGGGCTTCTGCGTCGACGATCTCCTTCATGCGCTCCAGGAACCATGGGTCGATCTTGGAATAGGCGTGGACCTGATCGATGTCGACGCCAAGACGCAGCGCCTGGGCGACTTTCAGAAGGCGGTCGGGCCGGGGCTTTGAGACTTCCGCCCGGATGACGTTCTTGTCGTCGCCCGCGCCCAGGCCTTCCAGTTCGACGTCATCGAGGCCGGTGAGGCCGATTTCCATCGATCGCAGGGCTTTTTGCAAGCTCTCTGCAAAGGTCCGGCCGATGGCCATGGCTTCGCCAACCGACTTCATCGATGTGGTCAGCGTGGCATCAGCGCCATGGAATTTTTCAAAGGCGAACCGGGGGATCTTGGTGACGACATAGTCGATTGTCGGTTCAAAGGAGGCCGGAGTGGCACCGCCGGTGATGTCGTTTTCCAATTCATCCAGCGTATAGCCGACGGCCAGTTTGGCTGCGACCTTGGCAATCGGGAAGCCGGTTGCCTTGGATGCCAAAGCCGAAGAGCGCGAGACGCGCGGGTTCATCTCGATGACGACAAGGCGGCCATCTTCTGGATTGACGGCGAACTGGACATTCGAGCCGCCGGTTTCTACGCCGATCTCGCGCAGGACGGCAATCGAAGCGTTGCGCATGATCTGGTATTCTTTGTCGGTCAGCGTCAGGGCCGGGGCGACGGTGATCGAGTCGCCTGTATGGACGCCCATCGGGTCGACGTTCTCGATCGAGCAGATGATGATGCAGTTGTCCGCATGGTCGCGGACGACTTCCATCTCGTACTCTTTCCAACCCAGAACGCTTTCTTCGATCAACACCTGGGTGGTGGGCGATGCATCTAGGCCGTGCTCGATGATGTCGAAATATTCTTCGCGGTTATAAGCGATACCGCCGCCGGTCCCTCCCAAGGTAAATGACGGGCGGATGATGGCTGGCAGACCAACGTAGTCGATCGCGGCGGCGGCTTCTTCTCTGTTGTGTGCGAGCTTGGACTTGGGCGTTTCCAGCCCGATCCGGCCCATGGCTTCGCGGAACAACTGGCGGTCTTCGGCCATGTCGATGGCTTCGGCCTTGGCGCCGATCAACTCGACGCCTAGGGCGGACAGCAGGCCCTGCTTGTGCAGCGTCAGGGCCGTGTTCAACGCCGTCTGCCCACCCATCGTGGGAAGGATCGCATCGGGCTTTTCGGCGGCAATGATCTTGGCGACGACTTCAGGCGTGATCGGTTCGATATAGGTTGCATCGGCCAGATCAGGATCGGTCATGATGGTCGCGGGATTGGAGTTGACCAGGATGATCCGATAGCCTTCAGACTTCAGGGCCTTGCAGGCCTGAGTGCCGGAATAATCGAATTCGCAGGCCTGCCCGATAACGATGGGGCCCGCGCCAATGATGAGGATGGACTTGATGTCGGTTCTTTTTGGCATGGCGGGCGACTTCTATTGCAGAGTTAAGACTTTGGCTAGTGGGTGTTAGCCGTGCGGAAAAAGGCTGTCGGTAAAAGACCGCCCCTTGTGAGGGGGCGATCGGCAGGCGTTTACGGCTATCGGGGTCGACTGCCGTCGTGATGACTTTGTACGATTGTCACTGGGGACGCTTGTTACTGGGGACGCTTGTTACTGCGGACGGTTGCTACTCGGCCGGCTCCCCGGCCTTGGACTTCCTGGCTTTGTGGCGCTGCATTTGTTGGCGCATTTGTTCACATGGATCGGTGCGGGCGGTGCGCGGAGTAAAAACCGCGAAATCGGCTGTTGGCTGACCGGTCGTGGCGTTCTTCACATAGGCACCAGGATCCGTTTCGCCAGCACTCACTTCGACGAAGGCGAGCGACACGACTTGATCGGTTTCGACGCCGCGCCGGGCAAGATACACCGGCACGCCACGGTCGGTACGCGTGTGTCCGTTGCCAGCGATCAGGATACCTCCTTTGCCCGAGGCGACCGATAACAGTGTGTCGGCCATGATGGCGTCTCGGAAACGCTGGATGAAGCTGACGCGTGGAATCGCCTTGTCGGGCAACATTGCGCAATGGGACTCGCGGATGTCTTTTGCCAGATCGTCATCGAGACCGCCGCCAAGTGGCTTGTCGAGCGCCAAACGGGATAGTTCACCAGCGGCAAGTGCACTCTCGCCTTCTTTCGAGAGGCGCTGGGTGAATTTGCGGGAGACGCTGGCGGGGACAATCGAGATCTGCTCATAGAGCGCCTGCTTGATGATCGGGGCGTAGATCTTGAAGTCGGGCCAACCGCTCTTCGACCACTTCAGCATGCGTGCAAAATCGCGCGGTTTGCGCGGACGGGGCACCAGAACATCGCGGCCGTAGAACTTGTCGAGGGCGGCATACTGGTCGGTGCGGACCATTTCCATGGCGATGATATCGATCTGGGGCGCACCCTCAACGATTCTTGATCCGCGCAACTTCGAGATGGTGCGGATGGCCCAGGCCTGCCAGAGATGATGGTCGGCGTTATCATGCACCTCGCCCAGCAACACGAACCGGGCGAGAGCGAGCTGCGTGCCCAATTGGGCGGACGTGACGAATTCCTTTGATTTGGTTGACCAGATTTTGCCGACCAGGGGATGGTCGCGCAATTCATTCGACTGCCAATCGGTCGGCGGCGGTGGTGGATCACGGTTATCGGCAAGCAACAGCGACCCGCCAAGGCCGAGGATGAAGACGGCCAGCAGCGCGGATACGAGATTTCTGTTCGTCCTGGTCAACGAGCGTTCCTCTAGGTCTTCGCGTTTAGGCGTGGCCGGCTGATCATCTCACGTGCGCGGCCGGGTTCGTGGCCGGGGTTGGGTTGGGCATGTCGCGGCGACTGGTGCCGGTCAAGCGTTGGCGCGGTGTTGGCGGATCGTTTCCACGAAACGTTCAAACAAGTAATGGCTATCTTGCGGCCCGGGCGAGGCTTCGGGGTGGTATTGCACCGAGAAGACCGGGCGGTCTGCAACCGCTATGCCGCAGTTGGAGCCATCAAACAGCGATACATGGGTTTCGGTGACGCCGTCTGGCAAGGACCGGCCATCGACGCTGAAGCCATGGTTCATCGAAGTTATTTCAACCTTGCCGGTTGTGTGATCCTTGACGGGATGATTGGCGCCATGGTGGCCCTGGTGCATTTTCTGGGTGTTCGCCCCAAGAGCGCGGGCCAGCATCTGGTGACCAAGGCAAATGCCAAACATCGGCACGCCCGCCTGCAGCAGCTTCTTGATTTCAGGGACCGCATATTGCCCCGTCGCGGCTGGATCTCCCGGCCCGTTCGACAAAAAGACCCCATCAGGATTGCGGTCCATGACGTCCTGGGCGGTCGCGGTCGCGGGCAGCACCGTCACCTTGCAGCCGGCTGAAGCCAGACAACGCAGGATATTGCGCTTCAAACCGAAATCTATGGCGACGACATGAACGTGTGGACTGTCCTGGCGACCGTATCCTTGCGGCCACGCCCAGCGGGTCTCATCCCATTCATAAGATTGGCCGGTGGTGACGTCGGGAACCAGGTCCATACCCTCCAGGCCCGGCCAGGCTGCGGCCTGGGATTTCAGGTCGGCGAGGTCGAATTCACCATCGGGACTGTTGGCGATGACGGCGTTGGGCATGCCACCGGTGCGGATCAAGGCGGTCAGAGCGCGTGTATCGACGCCGGAAATGGCGATAATGTTGCGTTCCTTGAGCCAGGTATCCAGATCGCGGGCAGCGCGGTAGTTGGAGGGCTCAGTGATGGGCGCGCGCAAGACGCAGCCGCGAATTCCGGCACTGGCGGCGAGATTCGATGTCTCGATATCCTCGTCATTGACCCCAACGTTCCCTATATGAGGGAAAGTGAAGGTTATGATCTGGCCCGCATATGAAGGGTCGGTCAGGATTTCCTGGTACCCCGTCATGGCGGTGTTGAAGCATACTTCGCCCACGGCGCTGCCGATGGCGCCGAGGCCCTGGCCGGCGATCACCGTGCCGTCAGCCAAAATCAAGCGGGCTGTCGAATGTGCATCCGTCCAGCCGTGTGACGTCGTCGTGCTCAAGGGTCATCCCAATTGGTTGTGTGTGAATAGCCGGTGCCTACTGGCGCACCGCCTGAGGAGGATATAGTCGAGGAACGGCAACTATGAAAGATGCTTAGCTGGCTTCATTCCCCTTACGGGATGAAGACTATGCCGGATCGCAGTTGTTTGGGCAGTCCAAAGTCAATCCGTCGCAGCGAGAGCGCGCGGATGTATGGACACGATGCTAAAACCAAGTCAAAGACGTTCATCTCCGGCGGACTATCGAGCCCGCGGGGCAGCGGCCAATTAGAAGCTCAGTTGTAGGGGAGACTCCATGCGCGAGCGCTTAAATCAATCCATGAAAGAGGCGATGAAGTCAGGCGACAAGAAGCGCCTGTCGACGCTGCGGCTGGTTAATGCTGCCATAAAGGATCGCGATATCGCTGCCCGGGCGGACGAAAAGGGTCAGGCAACGGGAAGCGATAAGATCGGTGAGCCGGAAATCCTGGCGCTGCTGCAGAAGATGATCAAACAGCGCCGCGATTCGGCCGACACGTATCGAAAGGGTGGCCGGGAAGAACTGGCGGAAGGTGAGGAAGCCGAGATCGCCATCATTGAAGAATATCTGCCGCAACAGATGGGTGACGAGGAGGTTCGCGAGGCCGTGAAATCGGCGATCGAGGAGACCGGCTGCTGTGGGCTCAAGGATATGGGCAAGATCATGGGCGTTTTGAAGAAGCGCTACACAGGGCGGATGGATTTCGGCAAGGCCAGCGCAATCGTAAAAAGTGCGTTGAAGGAGAGTTGAAGCCAGGCGATATGCCGGCCTCGCTGTTTGCTTGTCTGGCGGTGGATAACCTGTCGATAGAGCGGTGGACGGCTTGTTGGCGGCTGCGTGCGGAGGGAGCTCTTGATACTGATTGGGGCAACCCGGGTGGGCGAATCGATTAGATATTACGGTGTTTGAAGCTGCGTTGGGGTGATGGCTAGATCCTTGCCCTCGGCGCTACTTTACGGCTGGATACAATGCGCTTTGCCCCTCACCATTTGGACGAAATCCGCGCCAGGCTGCCCGTCAGCCAGGTGGTTTCGGGCAAGGTCAATTTAAAGCGGCAGGGCCGTGAGCTGATCGGCCTGTCGCCCTTCAAGGTCGAGAAAACCCCGTCGTTTACCGTCAACGACCAGAAGGGGTTTTATCATTGCTTTGCCACAGGCGAGCATGGCGACATCTTCTCATTCCTGATGAAGACCGAGGGGTTGGCGTTTCCTGAAGCCGTCGAGCGGCTGGCTGAGGAAGCCGGCGTCGAATTGCCCAAGGAAACCCCAAAAACGCCCGAAGCCCGCGCCCAGACCGATCACCGCCAGAGGCTCTACGAGTTGGTGGAAGCCTCGGCCTTATTTTTCCAGGCCAATCTGAATTCGTCTTCTGGGACTTTTGCCCGGCAGTATGTCGAGCGCCGTGGATTGAGCGATGACACAGTCGCCAGGTTCCGGCTTGGATATGCGCCCGATGGGCGAACGACGCTCAAGCAGCATCTGGCGAAAGCAGGCTTCACGGTCAGGGAAATGGTCGATTCGGGGATGCTGATCGGGGGCGAGGATATTCGCGAGCCCTATGACCGGTTCCGCAACCGCCTGATGTTTCCGATCACCGACCTGAAGGGCCGGGTGATCGCCTTTGGCGGGCGGGCGCTGGATGCCAATCAACCCGCTAAATACCTCAACTCCAATGACACGCCGCTATTCCACAAGGGCCGGGTTCTTTATAACGCCCACGACGCAAGGCAGGCAGCATTCGAGAAGAACAGCGTCATAGCCGTTGAAGGCTATATGGATGTGATCGCGCTGGCGCAGGCCGGGTTCAATGAGGCTGTGGCCCCACTGGGCACGGCTCTGACGGAAGACCAACTGGCCTTGTTATGGCGAATGGCGCCGGAGCCTGTGTTGTGTTTCGATGGCGATGGAGCCGGGCGCAAAGCGGCTTTCCGGGCGATCGACACGGCCTTGGGGCACCTGAAGCCGGGGGCCAGCCTTTCGTTCGCCTTTCTGGCCGACGGGGTCGATCCAGACGATGCGATCCGCGAGGGCGGGCCGGAGGGCCTGCAGGCAATCCTGGATCGGGCACGTCCGCTGGCCGATGTCCTGTTTGACCGGGAATGGGGCGATGGCAACTGGACGACACCTGAGCGCCGGGCCGGTCTGGAGCAGCGGATCAAGAAGGTCATTTCGGGAATTGGCGATGAAGTGGTGCGCTCCCACTATGAGCGCGACATGCGAGACCGGCTGTTTACCGCCTGGCGCCGAAAGCAACCGCGCGCTCACGCCGGAGGCGGCAATTCTGGCGGGCCGCGAGTTGCAAGTACGTCGCAACCATTTCTCAAGAAGCCGAGAACCGGCGGCAATAACGGGTTTGCGCGGTCCGGGCAGGGGGGGCAACAGCCCTATGGCGGGCCGGCATTTGCCAGTGAAAGCCTGAAGCGCAGTTCTCTGGCGGCCGGCTATGGAGCGGCGATCCAGAATTGGGAAGCGGTGATTTTGAAATGCCTGCTCAATCATCCGTTCCTGATCGACGAACGTCCGGAAGAAATTGCTGAACTAAAGTTGGCGTCGGCATCGCTGCGCAACCTTCGCGATTCGCTGCTCTCTGCGCATGCCCTTGAAAAATCACTTGACAGGACGAGCCTTCGTTCACATCTGGAACGATTGGGAGCCGGTGACGAGCTGTATCGAATCGATCAGCTCGTGTTACACCGATCCGATCGTTTTGCTGAACCAGACGCAGAAGCGGACGCGGTACGCGAGGGCTTCGATCATATTATTGCGCTGCAGCAGGAGCGAGCCGGACTGTCGCGACCGCTTGGAACGGGCTTTATGGGCCGGTGACAGGATGGTTGCTCTCGCCCAAGGAGCTGGTGCTTAAGGGTTCGCCCTGAGCGCTCGGCGGAGGAACTTTGCCGGTTGGCAATTTATCGGGGACGCTTGGTGAGTGCTGCAACGGTTGGGTCTGACGACGCCAATAGGACGGGTGTCAGCTTTCGCATTCGCACAAAATTCAAAGGGTGGGACAATTTGACCACACCCAGCAAGCTGTGCATGCGCACAAGGCTGTTTGGACTGTTGCCCGTCGCACCGAGGAATTGCCACCGTTCTTGCATGCTCTAAACGCTTCAGCGACCACTCGTCGCTGCCATTGAACCCCAAGACCAGACAGGGTGTCATATACCATGGCGAATGCGAAGTTGAAAAAGGACGATCAGGCCGCTGCGGGCCAGGCCGAGGCTGAGCGCGACAGTCCGCTTCTGGATATGTCGGATTCAGCGGTCAAGAAATTCATCAAAGCCGCCAAGGCGAAGGGCTACGTCACCTATGAAGACCTCAACAAGGTGTTGCCGTCCGAAGAGGTGACATCCGACCAGATCGAGGATCTGTATTCGACGCTGTCGGAGATGGGCATCAATGTTGTCGAATCGGAAGATGAAGACTCCGATGAGGCCCAGCCTGAAGGCGTCGATGCGGCTGCCAGCCGCGAAGTCGCGACGAAAGCCTCGGTTCCTACGACGACGGCGGCAAAGTCGGAGCCTTCTGAGCGTACCGACGACCCGGTGCGCATGTATCTGCGCGAGATGGGCACGGTCGAGCTTTTGTCACGCGAGGGCGAAATCGCCATCGCCAAACGCATCGAGGCCGGCCGGGAAGCGATGATCGCAGGGCTGTGCGAGAGCCCGTTGACCTTCCAGGCCATCATCATCTGGCGCGACGAACTTAACGACGGCACCATCCTGCTGCGCGACATCATCGACTTGGAGGCAACCTACGAAGGCCCCGATGCCAAGGCCAACGCGGCGCAGGCCAACGATGGCAATTCGCCGGAAGGCGGTGCGGCTGCGCCTGGCCAGGCTGCGTCGGGTGCGGCAGCTACTCCTGGTGGGCCTGTTGCGGCCAACAGCAATGCTGCTCCCGCCGCGTCACCATCAACAAGTGGCGAAGGTGGGGCAGAGGGCAGTGGCGATGAGGCTGGCGATGGCGAAAACAGTGACGACGATGATGATGATTACGAAAACGCCATGTCGCTGGCGGCCATGGAGGCTGAGCTGAAGCCGAAGGTTCTTGAAACCTTCGACATGATCGCCAGCAACTATAAGAAACTGCGCAAACAGCAAGATCGCATGATCGAGCAGCAGGTGGCCGGCGATCAGGCGTCGGGTCAACAGCAGCGCGCCTATGAGAAATTGCGCGAAGAGATCATCGAAGAAGTTAAAAGCCTGTCGCTCAACAACAATCGTATCGAGAGTCTGGTCGAGCAGCTTTATGCCATCAACAAGCGACTGGTTAGCCAGGAAGGCAAGTTGATGCGCCTGGCCGATGAGCACGGCATTCCACGCCAGGCCTATCTGGACGAATACTTCGGCAACGAACTCGACCAGACCTGGCTTGACCGGATGTCAGAGAAGGGCAAGAAGTGGGTCAAGTTCATTGGCCGCGAACGCTCCAAAATCGACACGATCCGCACCGAGATCCACGAACTGGCCAGCGTCACGGGTCTGGAAATCCCAGAATTCCGCCGCATCGTGCGCGCTGTGCAAAAAGGTGAGCGCGAAGCCCGCCAGGCCAAGAAGGAAATGGTGGAAGCCAACCTGCGGCTGGTGATTTCGATTGCCAAGAAATACACCAACCGCGGCTTACAGTTCCTGGATCTCATCCAGGAGGGCAACATCGGCTTGATGAAGGCGGTCGACAAGTTCGAATACCGGCGCGGTTATAAGTTCTCGACCTATGCGACGTGGTGGATCCGGCAGGCGATCACCCGCTCGATTGCCGACCAGGCGCGCACGATCCGTATTCCGGTGCACATGATCGAGACGATCAACAAGATCGTTCGGACTTCGCGCCAGATGCTGCACGAAATCGGTCGCGAGCCGACGCCCGAAGAGTTGGCTGAGAAACTTGCCATGCCGCTTGAGAAGGTCCGCAAGGTTCTCAAAATCGCCAAGGAGCCGATCAGCCTGGAGACGCCGATTGGTGATGAGGAAGATTCGCACCTGGGCGACTTCATCGAGGACAAGAACGCGCTTTTGCCGATCGACGCGGCGATCCAGTCGAACCTGCGTGAGACGACGACGCGGGTTCTGGCATCCCTGACGCCACGTGAAGAGCGCGTCCTTAGAATGCGCTTCGGGATCGGCATGAATACCGACCACACGCTGGAAGAAGTCGGCCAGCAGTTCTCGGTGACGCGTGAACGTATCCGTCAGATCGAAGCCAAGGCGCTTCGCAAGCTGAAGCACCCAAGCCGGTCGCGGAAGCTTCGCAGCTTCCTGGACAACTGAGCAGCAACCGCTGCTGCTCATACGAACAAGTCTAAAGAGGTCGCCCGGTTGGCGGCCTTTTTTGTGGCGGCTTGGTTTTGACGCAGTGCAGCGATTGCGCGACAATGGCTGGCTTAACGCGAGCAAAAAAGGGACATTCGGATTTGTGCGGCATTTGCGGTGAAGTCAGATTTGACAGCGGTATGGCCTCAGCTAAGGCCATCGCCGATATGTGCGAGGTGATGCGTCCAAGAGGACCTGATGCGGGGGGGGCAATTGTCAGGGACCGCGTGGGTCTTGGTCACCGACGCCTCAGGATTATCGATCTGTCTGCACGCGGCAACCAGCCGATGAGCGATCCTGAACTGGGGCTCTCGCTGGCCTTCAATGGCTGCATTTATAATTACAAGGAACTGAGGGCCGAACTTCAAGCAAGCGGCTATCGTTTCTTTTCCGACAGCGACACCGAAGTGATCCTGAAGGCGTATGCCGCCTGGGGAACCGACTGCGTAAAGCGCTTCAACGGCATGTTTGCGTTTGCGATTCATGAGCGCGACTCCGGCCGCGTCGTGCTTGCCCGGGACCGGTTGGGCATCAAGCCGTTATATCTGGCAGAAGCGCGGATTGATGGAAGCCCGGTCATGCGGTTTGCTTCTTCGTTGCCGGCATTGTTGGCAACCAAGGGCATCGACCGCTCAATCGACCCAATCGCACTCCACCACTACATGACGTTCCACTCGGTCGTGCCGCCGCCCTACACGATGATCAAGGGCATTCGAAAGTTGCCTCCAGCCACCGTGTCGGTCATCGAACCGGATGGGACGCGAAGCGACAAGGTCTACTGGGAACCGTCGTTCATACGAACGGCCGAGGATCTTAGAACCTCAGCAGAAGAATGGGAGCAGCGCGTCCACGATGCGCTGATCGCTGCGGTCAAACGCCGGATGGTGGCCGACGTCCCGGTCGGGGTCCTACTTTCGGGAGGTGTCGATTCATCTTTGATTGTCGGGCTGCTGGCGGAGGCGGGGCAGTCCGGCCTGAAGACCTTTTCGGTCGGTTTTGAGTCGGTTGGGGGCGAAGAAGGCAAC
Organism: Alphaproteobacteria bacterium; assembly: GCA_022600345.1. GTDB lineage: Bacteria > Pseudomonadota > Alphaproteobacteria > Rhizobiales > Hyphomicrobiaceae > Filomicrobium. The sequence continues at coordinate 86,599 of JAHZKP010000096.1, forward strand.
GAATTCAGATACTCCGACCTTATCGCCCAGCACTACGGAACCGAACACTTCAAGATCCCGGTGCCGACCGATGAGATGATCGCAGCCTTGCCAGCAACCATCAACGCGATGGCCGAACCCATGGTGAGCCACGACAACGTCGGCTTCTATCTGTTGTCCCGAGAAGTGACAAAGCATGTTCGCGTCGTGCAAAGCGGACAGGGCGCCGATGAGATCTATGGGGGGTATCACTGGTATCCGCCACTGGCCAAAAGCAACGCCGGCATTGGCGACTATGCAGAAGCCTTCTTCGACAGGGACCATGCCGAATTCTGCAAGGCCGTCACTCCTGAATTTGCAGGGGAAGCCGACCACAGCCTGGAATTTGCTTCGTCACACTTCTCAAAGCCTGGGGCGGACGACGCCGTGGATAAGGCCCTCAGGATCGACACTCAGGTGATGCTGGCAGATGACCCGGTCAAGCGCGTCGACAACATGACAATGGCCTGGGGACTGGAAGCGCGCGTGCCATTCCTCGATCATGAACTGGTCGAGTTGTCGGCGAAGATTCCCCCCGAACACAAGCTGAAGCACGAGGGCAAGGGCGTTTTGAAGGATGTTGCGCGCAAGGTCATTCCGCATGAGGTGATCGACCGCCCGAAAGGCTACTTTCCTGTGCCGGCGCTGAAGTACATCGAAGGCCGGGTTTGGGACATGGTCAATGATGCGGTCAGCAGCGAGGCGGCCAGGACCCGGGGGATCTTTCAACGTGACTACGTCGACATGCTTTTGAGCGACCCGCGCGGCCACATCACGAGATTGCGTGGATCAAAATTGTGGCAAGTGGCGTTACTAGAGATGTGGTTGCAGTCGCACAAGGTCTGACGAGAAGCTGTCGGCTTCGACCCATCCCACAACAAGACGACCCGCCGGCGAATGATAGAACAAGACCCAGCAACAACAATGTTTGCCTAAGTAGTATGAGCCTCACCTGATGAGACAATCTTATGAGCAACGATCCAGCCAAACCTGACGCGGATAAAGTCGAGGAATTGGCAAGCCTGAAGAACTGGGGTGCACCGGTTGACTGGTTCAAGACGCATGGCTGTTCGAACACGGCTATCGATTGCGGTTGGGGCCGCCTTATTTTTGGACAGACATTCGATGGGCCTGAAAAGTTGGCCGCCCTGCTACAGGAAGAGGAACGCGGCCGGCGCGACATTGCTCTTTATGTTCGCGAACCTCACATTGTGCTTGCCGCCGCTCCGCTGGAGGTGTTCCTCGACCCATCCCATACATTCCGTCGAAGGTTCGATTCTCCCCTGCCTGAGATCGGCGCCCAGGGACTGACCATCCGACAGGCGCAACCTGAGGACCAGAACCGTATCAACGCGATATTTTCCAGCCGGGGGATGATCCTGTGGGAACCCGACTTCGTTCAGAATGCCAAACAGCGCAGTGAGTTGGTTCTGCTGGTTGCAGAAGAACCCTCGTCAGGAGAAGTGGTCGGGATCGTCGAAGGGGTCGATCACGTCGCAGCGATCAAAGACCCCGACAACGGATCGAGCCTTTGGGGGCTTGCCGTCGACCCAAAGGCAACGCGGCCTGGTATCGGGCAGAAACTGTCATTGGCGCTGGCCCATCACTTCAAAGCGTTGGGCCGTGCGTTCATGGACTTATCGGTCATGCACGACAACGACGACGCCATCGGGCTCTATGAAAAGCTGGGCTTCGAACGGGTGCCGGTGTACTGCGTGAAGAAAAAGAACACGGTCAACGAGCGTTTGTTCGTGGGTCCTGATTCGGATTCTCAGCTCAATATTTACGCCCAGATCATTGTCGATGAAGCGCGCCGACGGGGCATTCGCGTCGAGGTCGAAGATGAGGAAGCCGGGCTGTTCCGGTTGATCCTGGGGGCCCGGTCTGTTGCCTGCCGCGAATCGCTATGCGATCTGACCAGCGCGGTTGCCATGAGCCGCTGTGACGACAAATCCCTGACGCACCGGCTCCTCAAAGCAGCCGGCTTGATGGTTCCCGCGCAAACAAGAGTTGCAAACGAGCGTGAGGCAATAGCTTTTCTTGAGCAACACAATCGCGTGGTCCTGAAGCCGGTCAAGGGTGAACAAGGACAGGGCGTCTTTGTCGATCTGCAGTCTTCCAAAGGCGTCAAAATTGCGCTCCAAGAGGCCCGCAAGATCTCCAGCGAAATTGTTGTCGAACAATTCGTAACCGGGGACGACGTACGCATCATCGTGATTGACGGGGCGGTGGTTGCCGCCGCCATCAGAAAGCCGGCATCCATCGTCGGCGATGGCAAGCATTCGGTGCATGATCTGATCGAAAAGCAGAGCCGGCGGCGCGAGGCGGCTACGAAGGGCGAGAGCCGGATACCGATCGACGAGGAGACGGAGCGCTGTCTTCGCCACGCCGGCTATTCGATGGACAGTGTGCTTGAGGATGGCCAGTTTCTAGCGGTTCGTAAGACTGCTAATCTGCACACAGGCGGAACGATTCACGACGTAACACCGAAACTTAATGAGTCGATTGCAAAAGCTGCCGTAATGGCGGCCGAAGTTCTCAACATGCCCGTCGTCGGGCTGGATTTCGTCGTACCGGCAATCGATCAGCCCGCCTATTGGATAATCGAGGCCAACGAGCGTCCCGGCCTTGCCAATCACGAACCTGCTCCGACCGTTGAGCGGTTCATCGATTTCCTGTTCCCCACCTCTAGCCCGCCTTTGTCACAGGGGGTGCGGGCATCACGGAGCCCAAATGGCTGACAGGCAAGAAGGAAGTGCAGAGCGATGTGGTTCATCTTTCAAGCTTTTCGACACAGCATGTCATCCATTTGGGCCCGCCTTTCAGGTAGTCCAAGGCTGGCCATCGGCAGCGTTAAACGTCTCAACCGTATGGCCCGATACGCTTTCGACCGTTCGCCTAGCCGAATGGACCAGCCTTTGACTATGATGCTCCACTACCCTGTGTAAAAGGCCGGCTGGGCCGGGAGCAACGTGAGACTTTTGGGGGGAATGCACGCAAATGAAAGATCTCAACATCGACCTTGGCTATCTACGCCGCATTCTGAGTGAGTTGCTGGAGATCCCCAGTCCGACGGGCATGACTGATTTGGCCGTTGTCTACGTTTGCGATGAGCTTAAGGCTCTGGGCATTCCATTCGAGCTTACTCGCCGGGGTGCCATTCGGGCGGATTTGAAGGGGCGCAGATCGAGCCCGGACCGGGCTATCGTCACCCACGTCGATACGTTAGGTGCGATCATCAAGGGATTTCACCCAGCCAACGGTTGGCCGCGGCTGTCACCGGTCGGGCACTGGTCGGCCCGCTTTGCCGAAGGTGCGCGCTGTACCGTTTATTCAGATGACAACCGGCAAACAACCGGAACAATTCTTCCGCTGAAGGCGTCGGGGCATACCTACGGTGACGAAATCGACATTCAACCGAGCACGTGGGAAAATCTCGAACTGCGGCTTGATGCGCGTGTTTCCAATGAAGAAGAGATTCGGGAAATAGGCATCAATGTCGGCGACATGATTGCTGTCCACCCGATGCCGTATTTCGCGCCCAACGGGTTTATTTGTTCCAGACATCTCGACAACAAGGCAGGGGTCGCTGCAAAACTGGCGGCCGCCAAAGCGATTTTGGAAAGCGGTGTTCCGCTGCCGATGGACTGCCACCTCCTGTTTACGATCTCAGAAGAAGTGGGCGTTGGAGCCTCTCACGTTTTGCATGGCGATGTCGCAGAGCTGTTGTCAGTCGATAACGGCACGATCGCGTCGGTCCAGTATACCTGCGACTACGGGGTGACGATTGCCATGCAGGATTCAACGGGTCCATTCGACTGGCATTTGACGCGCAGCCTGATCAGCCTTTGTAAGAAGCACTCCATCGATCACAGCCGCGACGTCTTCAATCATTATCGCAGCGATTCTGCTGCCGCCCTTGAAGCAGGAAACGATATCCGGACAGCCCTTGTCTGCTTTGGCCTTGATGCATCGCACGGCTTTGAGCGCACGCATATGGATTCGCTGCATGCGCTTTCGCGTCTCCTGGCGCTCTATATGCAAAGTCCTGCGCTATTCGAGCGCGATGAAAAGCCGATTGGTCCGGTTGGCGATTTTCCAGCAACGGACTGAATTGTTTAAAGGGGTCCCGGCACGAACCGCGTCCACCTAAAATGAACACGGGCTGGCGGGATGGTCAGAAAGCGCAAACTACCTACGCAATCCTGGCTATGCTTCCACTTAATCCTGCCCCCCTCTAAATCAAAACTGAGCCCTGATACGCTTGGCCGATCTCTAGCAGGCTGTTGAAAAACTCATGTGGCTCGCGACACCAGTCACTTTTTCGCATTCGGCCAGAAGCGGCGCGCAGCGCGATATGGTTTATCGTGCCAGTGCCGCGACGCCGCCGAGGCGAAAAAGTGCGGTGTCCCA